>JASHOG010000012.1 GCA_030041225.1 Vulcanimicrobiota bacterium
CGGGCGCTGCGTCCGCTAATTGCCAACGGGTGGGTCAAATCCGGGCGCGGTAAGGACGATCGTACGAAGCGATATGAGCTAACGGCTCAAGGGAAGCAAGTCCTTCGCAAGGCCTTCGCGCTGTGGAACAAAGCGCAGAGCCGCCTCCACGAGGTCATCGAACCAGCACATATTCGAGCGCTTGGGAGTCTCTCGGCAGCTGTAAAACGAAAAGGAGCACAGCTCGAAATCACAAGTACTGTCGGCAAGCGTTTGGCGTGCGGACGTGGCACCGGAATATAAAGTCGAAGTTGCGGAATGGCCTTGACTCCTGCGGCGCTGAGCCAACTCCTCGGTCCCTGGATGCACGGAAAGGGCTCTCTTCGCGTACGACTCAAGGGCGCCGTTGAGAAGGCGATTTTGGACGGGCTCATCGCCGACGGCACCCGGTTGCCTTCAGAGCGTGGATTTGCCGACGCGGGCGGAGTGAGCCGAAGCACGATCGTTTCCGCGTACGACATGCTTGAGGAGGATGGTCTGCTCGAGCGGCGGCGCGGGAGCGGAAGTATCGTCCGGACGGCCGCCGCACGGTACAGAATGGCGTCGAAACGAGACGCCGAGCTCACGGCACTTTCGTCTGGAATGATACTCCAGGAGCCTGACGATATCGTAGACTTGAGCCTGTGCTGGCCCGACTTACCGATCGAGTTTTTGTCGTATTTGCACAGCCTGCCTCTCGCGGAGTTGCGCGACCTTCAAAGTCCCTCGATACATGCGCCGGCCGGCCTGCCGTGCCTTCGGGAGCGAATCGCGCAGCAGTATTCCGTCGCTGGGCTTCCGACTATCGCCGACAACATTATCGTTACGACCGGTTCGCAGCAAGGCCTCAGCCTCGCGACGTCGTTGTTGGTCAGCCCGGGCGAAACCGTGGCAATCGAGCAGCCGACATATTTCGTTGCGCTTGACGCGTTCAGAACTCTGAGGACGCGTCTGCGCGTCTTCCCACCGGGTTTTGCGGACCGTTCGCTACAGCAAGAGATGGCTACGTCTTCGTTTAGAGCGTTGTACTGCATCCCGACGTTTCAGAGTCCGACCGGACACGTTATGTCCGAAAATGCGCGACGCACTCTCGTGAATGTCGCGCGCGAACACAACGTGCCGATTCTGGAAGAGTGTGCTCTCGAGCCCCTGGCGTTCAATGGTTCGACGCCGAGGTCGCTCGCGTTTTTTGATCCGGAGAATGTCGTATCCTTCGGATCGCTCACTCTGGTCTTTTGGCCGGGGATCCAGGTCGGATGGATCCGCGCCTCTACGAGCATTGCCGCCCGCTTGGGTCGACTGAAGGTGCTGTCCGATTTGGGTACATCCGTACCCTCGCAGGTTCTTGCCCTACGCGTCCTCGAGTCGTTCGATCGTATCGCAACCTTTCGCCGACACCAACTCAAGAGCAACTGCGATCTTCTCTGCCGGCGCCTTGCGGAACAGCTACCGCAATGGCAGTTTGAAAAACCTGCCGGCGGGCTATGTCTGTGGGTGCGGCTACCGTTTGGGAATGCAACATCCTTCGCGCAGTTTGCAGCCCGCGCCGGAGTGCGTATCCTTCCCGGCAGTGCCATGACGGTAGACGGCTCTTGTACTGAATATCTCCGACTGCCGTTTACTATTTGCCCGGCGACCATCGAGGCAGGTATCGTGCGTCTCGCATCGGCCTGGCGTCGATATGAACGCCGGTGGATGGAAGGGCATTAAAGCATATTCGGGCCACTTTCTCTTGTTGTGGACCTCGAATTTGAACTCGCTGGGCGCATACTGTCAGTGTGGCTTCGATCGAGCACGGTACGATTCGGCAGACGCTGGGCACGCTCTCCACTGCGCATCTTGCCGACGCGTGTATCCGAGTGGGCACTCAGGTGCGGTGCGCTCCCGCTGGATTGACCGCGCTCGCCGGGGGGATGCGGTGCGCCGGTCGTGTACTGCCGACGCGTCACGCCGGCAGCGTCGACATATTTCTTGAGGCTCTCGAGCGCGCGAGCCCGGGAGACGTGCTCGTCGCCGACAACGGTGGCCGGCTCGATGAGGCTTGTATAGGCGATCTGGTGACGTTAGAGGTGCAGAAGGCTGATCTCGCAGGCATTGTCATTTGGGGTCTTCATCGGGACACTGACGAGCTGTTGGAGATCGGCTTGCCCCTTTTCAGTCTTGGGGCGATAGCAACCGGACCGCTTCGCCTTGATCCGCGGGCTCCGGATTGCTTGGAGCGCGCTTACGTCGGTTCTTGGATGCTTACCGTTGACGACTTTGCGGTCTGCGACTCCGATGGCGTGATATTTCTGCCCGAGGCGCAACTGCAACAAATTGTGGCTGCTGCCGCGAGCATTCGCGAGACCGAACGCAAGCAAGCCGAGAAGATGCGGAGCGGAGTTTCCTTTCGCGATCAGACGCGCTTTGGGGAGTATGCAGCTGCGCGCGCCTCCAACCCGACGTTAGGGTTTCGCGAGTATCTGAGAGGACTCGGTGCAGCAGTTGAAGAGTGAGAATGAGGTAACGGGAGCGCTGCCCGAGGCGCTCAGGCGACAGTTTCGAGTACGTCGATCGTCATCGTTGCGCGAGCAACCGGCGCAACTTGTCCGCCGACGTAAATGCCATCGGACCCGTTGTTGCCTTTTATGTGGACGTGCAGCAAACTACGACGTCCTAGCTTAGTGCCTTGCTCGCTGATGAAGCGTGTGCCGTCGTTGGACGCTACCAGGCCGTGCTCCATCATAAAAACCGCAAGCGGGCTGGTGGCGCTCCCCGTGGCGGGGTCTTCCGTGATTCCGAGCTCAGGCGCGAACATTCGGGAATAAGCGCCTCCACTGACGGGAGCGAAGACGAACATGCTAACCGGTCCCTTCTGGTCGGCATGCAGCGCGGCGAATCGGATCGGATCCAATACTGCTCGGTCGATGGCGACCTTATCTCGGAGTGCAACGAAAATGCAGGGGACGCCCGCGGTGAGCAGCCGGCAGGGGACGTTAGGAATCAGCTCTTCTTCGGTCAGACCCAACGCGCTGGAGCACGAGGATGGATCGTAGCCGCGGATACTCTTCACGGGCGGGGATTTGAGCCAGATGATGGGGTTGTCGCCTTCATCGATGCGCACCTGAACCGGGCCGGCTAACTCTTCCAGGACCATTTCCCGTGGTTCGCCCGCAACGATCCCCGCTTCTCGGACGACGTACGCAGCACCGATCGTCGGGTGGCCCGCGAAACTCATCTCAAACGCAGGATTGAAAATTCGCGCCCGCACGTCGCAGTCTTCGCGAGAGGCCGGAAGTACGAAGACCGTTTCGGAAAGGTTCAGCTCCTTCGCGATCTTCTGCATTATCGTAGCAGAGATGCCCTCGGCATCGACAAAGACGGCAACCGGGTTGCCCTGGAGTGACGTGCGCGTGAAGACGTCGACGACGCGGTAATCCAGCTGCATTTTGTTTACACCACGCTCATAGTATGTTGAAAAACGCACCGAACTCCTATCAGATTCCTCGCGCTTGAAATGCCGGCCCTCTCCCTCGTCGTTTAAAGCGTCATTTCAGACCACTTTCAGGCGATGTGGCCCTCGAATTCGGGTCCATTTCCCGCATATTGTCAGTACGTCTTGGGAGTTCATACGTCATGCGCACTATTGTAAACACCTTCGCAACGATCGCTTCCTTCACGGGTTTCATGCTGTCAGCGGCGGCTACGCCGTTACCGGCGCCGACCCCGACGCTCGACCCGCACCCGCAAGGGACGGAGGTCGCCTTCGTTACCGGCGTTCAAAAGGATCTGATGGCTCGCTTCCCCACCAGCGCCGACGCGATCAGGGCGGGTTACTTCCGCTACAACAATGAGGACCGTAGTGGCTCGATCAGCTACGCCAACCTGCAGTGGCGAAGCACAGACCCACGCCACCCAAGCCAGCTCTGGTACGATGTGAATGGCCGATTGCTCGGCGCCGACTTTTCTGTCTTACGTAGCGCGTCGCCGATGGCGCCGCATCTTTGGGGCGTCAATCCACAACGCTGGAGGGTGTTCCCCGCGCACATTCACTACATCCTATCGACCCCGAGTGGCACCATATATGGTCGCTACGTCATGGCGCCGACATTCGCGGCGGCAGGCGGCAATGTGGCCGATCCACGTGCAGCCACACTCGTTGCACTGGGAAAGGCAAGCAGCGTGAGCCAAGTCTCGCGCATCTTTCTCTATCCTTCGATCTGGGATCTCATCGTGTGGGTCAAGCCCAATCCCAACGGTGCGTTTGCGGACCTGAATCCAAACGTAAAGCCGAGCGCGAACGCCGGCAAGCCGATAGTCACAATCTACGGCAGTTGCCTACCATGCGAGCATCGCTAAGGCCGCCATCGCCGCGGTCGGCACGCGGCGGCCAGGCGGTTTTTGGACCAGCTTACCGAACCCACTTCTACACGTGGATGAAGAGAGGCGGGTTGCTGAACTCCGTGCCGCACAGAGCAAGGCCGAACGGCTCTTCGCTGAGGTTGAAGCACGGAGGCTGATCCGCGCCGGCATCACTGAAAGCCGGCTCAATCAAGAAATCTACGACCTCGCAAAAGAGATGTTCGGGGTTTCCAGCTACTGGCACAAGCGGATCGTCCGTGCCGGACCCAACACGCTTCTGCCGTACGCGGAAGATCCGCCCAATCACACGATCGGCGCGGATGACATTCTCTTTCTCGACCTCGGCCCCGTCTTCGAGGAATATGAGGCGGATTTCGGCCGGACCTACGTCATTGGAACCGATCCGGCAAAGTTGAAGTTGCGTGATGATGTGTCAAAGGCATTCGCCGACGGGAAGCGCTACTTCATCGAGCATCCCGAGATTACGGCGAGTCAGATGTATGCGTATGCCACGTTCCTTGCCGAAAAATACGGCTGGCAGTTCGGCGGGCCGATTGCCGGTCATGTGATCGGCGAGTTTCCGCATGAACGGATCGCGGATGATAAAGTAACGCTCTACGTTCATCCAAAGAGCAACACGGTCATGCGCTCACGAGACGATAGAGGCGGGGTACGTCACTGGATTCTCGAAATTCATTTCGTCGACCGAGAGCGGCGGATCGGCGGCTTCTTCGAGGAACTCTTGACCGTTTGAGCTGAGAGTACCTTACTTCGCCGCGAAGGCGATGCACCAGCCGTTCGGGCTGATGGAGCCGGAAACGATCTGACACGTACCGTTTGCACTCTTCGTCTTTCCGGCTTGGAAGAAGCGGCATCCCGCGCACTTGTTACCGCCGTTGGGATGATCCTGATACTTGTACTGCGACTTCGAGCCCTTTGCTTGCGCAACGCTCGCCGTCGATGCAAGAAATCCGGCCATAGCCGGCAAGACGATGAGTCCGGAAAGTGCTTGACGCCGAGTCATCTTCTCTGAGGGATCTTCCATTGCGGTCCTCCGTTCGAACGCAGAGGTTATTCGAATGCCTCAAAACTCATGCGAGCCGATGCTTGTAAGGCATACCTAAATTTGACGCGGCGTTGACGACCGCGGAGGGACCGCCGGCCGTGCCCGGAGAAGCAACCAAGCCCAAGATGCGTGGGATTGCACCTCGGGCCTTCCTGCACATGGCGCTGCTCGTAGCCGCGTCGTCCTCGCTTTGTCTCGCGCAGACGCCGGCGGTATCCGTCGTCAGCGCGATGATCGCCGGACGCCCGGTGAAGTACCTCGTCGTGCACCTCGACCGCGTTCGCGTCGAGACCGCGCTCGGCCACGACCTCGTCGCGAGGATGGAGTCGCTCCAGGGTATGGCACGCGATCATCACGCCTTAGCGGCAATCGACGGCGGCTACTTCGAGTCGTCGTTCCACGGACCGTTGAAAGATCTCATCGACACAACGGTCGTGAACGGCCGGATCGTCTTCAAGGGCGACGTGGGCAGCACGCTCTTCTTCGACGACGAAAACCGGCCGCGAATCGAGGAGATTCCGCTGCGTATCGAAGGCGCCGTCGACGGACGTTACGCGTGGCCGCACAACTGGTACGCCTACTGGATCAATCGCTATCCCGAAAGCACTCGTCCCACGGTCACGATCTTCACCCGCGCGTGGGGCGATTCGACCGACCTGCACGGTTTCCAGGTGCAGGTCGAAAAAGGCTTCGTTACACAGATCTCGACCAGACCGCTGGCCATCCCGAGTGACGGCTACACGATCTACATCCGCAGCGAGCCGGAAATTGCGTCGCGCTTCCGCATCGGAGAGCGCGTCC
This sequence comes from Vulcanimicrobiota bacterium, assembly GCA_030041225.1. Lineage (GTDB taxonomy): Bacteria > Vulcanimicrobiota > Vulcanimicrobiia > Vulcanimicrobiales > Vulcanimicrobiaceae > Tyrphobacter. The sequence goes on from JASHOG010000012.1 coordinate 6,227, forward strand.
AGTACCGCATCGTTCGCGGCAATGCGCTCAGCCTCGGTGACTTTGCAGATGCGCAGCAAGCGATCGGCGGTGGACCTCGGCTCCTGGTGAATGGGCGCGTTGCGCTCGATCCGTCGGCGGAAGGCTTTCACGATCCGCGCCTCTTTCGAGCCTGCGCGCGCAGCGCCGTCGGCGTCACGCGCAACTCGCGCGAGCTCATCCTCGCCACCGCGACGGGAACGCTGCACCAGATGGCGCGTATCATGCGCAGCCTCGGTGCCTATCAGGCGATGAATCTCGACGGCGGCGCATCGAGCGGCCTCTGGGCTCTCGGGCGTTATGTGCGCGCGCCGCAGCGCATGCTGAACAACGCCCTGCTCATCCTACCTCTACGTAAGAACTAAAACCGTCTACTGCGGGCAGAACGCGTGCATCGCTGCGAGCACGCTCGGGTCGAGATTGTCGCCCATCGTCGTATAGGCCAGCGTATACGACGACTCCGTGCCCCGTAGCGCGATCATGTCCGTGCGCATCTGCATCGTGCCTCTGTGGATGAGCGTGTCCTCTTCGATCGCCGGGCTGCCGCACGTCTGCGTAATGTAGTTCTGTGTAACGCCGATGCCGGCAACGTTGCGCAGGGGTTCCTTGCTAAGGCCTAAGACCGCTTGCAGATTCGGCATCGCGGCCCCGCGCATCTCGACCAAAGTCTCTCCGATGCTCGGGCCTTGCCACTCGGCAATGGGATGCAGCGTCAGAGTGCGCACCCAGCCTGACGGGGGAGTGATGCTGCTCAGGTCTTGATCCGGCAACGGGCAGAGCGTGCGCAGATAGTGCTCCTCGACCGGCGTCCCCTGATGCGTATACGAGATCATGTAGGTTACACCGGCGCGCTGTTCGAGCATCATCTCCGCGGGCATGCGCGCGTTACGGAACCGCATCGTGACGATCGCCCCCGAGGAGCCGCAAAGCGTCGTCGCAACGCTGGTTATCCGCATGTTCTTCGCGAACGGTCCTCCGAAGCGCTGGATGAGCTGCGGTGCAAACTCCGCCATCATGTGCCCCATCATCGAAGGCGAAAGCATCGCAGGGAGCGGCATGACCATCACTGAGATGCGGCCATGCACGCGGCTCGAGATCGGCTGCCACACGACCGAGCGCCCGAGACTCGAAGCAGGCATCGCCGTCCACCCGCTCGGTGGCGTGAAAGCACCGGGCGAGCCAGCCGGGGCCGGTGTTGCCGACTGCACCGCCGGAGTAGCCGGCTGCGCAGACGGTGTCTGAGCTGCAACGGCAGAGCAACACATTGCCGTCATGACGACCGTGCCTGTGAACGTGCGGTACACGAATCTCTCCTCTTCTCCGCCTTATGGCGGGCAAAACGCGTGCATCGCCGTGAGAGCGGCGGCGCTCGGAGTCGTCGCTAGATATTCCAGCAAATACGATCCGGACTCTGTTTGCGTTGTGATAACGTCCGCTTGCGCGACTGCGATGCCTGCTACCGTAAGCGTCAAAGCACTTTCACGCGCTGCATGACCGCAGAGCGTCGGCGGTGGTAGGTTCCGTACGACAGCGCCGGGTTGACCGACGAACGGCGCGAGGACGGTGTCGGCGACGAGGCTGAGCGAAGGCATCGGAGCCCCCGTCAAAACGGTGATGTGCTGTAGCAGCGACGTGTCGCTCCACGCTTGCACGACGTGCATCGGCGGGAGCAGCGCCCACCCCGCCGGTGCACCAAGCGAGGGAATCGCATTTGGTGAGCTCGGGCAGAATCGCCGAATGAACTGCTCCGCCGCCGGATCGACGCTCGCTCCGCGTTCGCGTGAATAGGTAACGATGTACGAGTAGCCGTGACTTCGCTCATAGACACTATCGGAGTCTGAGACATCGGCCGTCTCCGAGTGGACCTCAACGATCTTTGCCGCGGCGCCGCAGAGCGTCGCGTCACTCTCCGTTGCGGACATGCCCGGGATGTCGGCGGTCGCAGCGTCGTCGGCGAGTGGAAGCGGATTCGGTATCGGGGCCAGCTCAGTCCATATCCTCGGCTGCTCCGCGTCAGTCGCCGACGCGCTGGGCACCCAGACGAACGGCACCGGCTGGCGCGCGAAGATCGGGTCGACCGACCATCCGGCGGGAGGAGAAAACGGCGCGAGCGCCAGCAGCAATGCGATTGCACGGGCCATGCGGTTGCCCCCATGTTACCCATGCATCCTTAAGTGACCTTTGGAATACCTACCTGCTTGAAGGCAGCGAGCGCACGATCCATCTCCTCGCGAGTCAACTTCGCGCTCATCTGCACACGAATGCGCGCAGTACCCTCGGGAACCACCGGATAGCCGAATCCGGTGACAAAAACGCCACGCCGCAAGAGCTTGTCGCTCATTGCGATCGCGGCGGCGGTTTCGCCGACGATGATCGGAACGATCGCGCTCTCTCCTTCGAGCGGGTGGTATCCCAAACGCAACAGTCCGTCGCGAAAGTACGCGACGTTCTCGTGCAGACGTCGCACGAGTTCGGGATGCGCATCGAGGTACTCGATCGCCGCGAGCGCGCTGCACGCAACGGTCGTCGGCAGAGCATTGGAGAAAAGCTGCGGTCGCGAGCGTTGGATCATCGTGTCGATGAGGGCATCACCGCCGGCGATGAAGCCGCCCGCCGCGCCACCCAGCGCTTTCCCGAGCGTTCCCGTTATGATGTCGATCTCTCCGGTCAAGCCGTAGTGCTCGATCGTACCCCGTCCCGTCTTCCCCATCACGCCGGTGCCGTGCGAGTCGTCGACGACGACGATCGCGCCGTACCGCTTCGCGAGCCCGACGATGTCCGGCAGCTTCGCGAGGTCGCCCTCCATCGAGAAGACGCCGTCGGTCGCCACGACGATCGGAAATGCGCCTTGGACGGCATGCAGCTTCGCCTCAAGGTCGCGCATGTCGCTGTGACGGAATCGCTCGCGGCGCGCCTTCGACGCCAAACGAACGCCGTCGATGATCGAAGCGTGATTGAGCTCGTCGGAGACGATCGCAGCGCCTTCGTCGCAGATCGTCGGGAAAAGGCCGGTGTTCGCGTTCCAGCATGAAACGTACGTGAGCGCTGCCGACGTGCCGAGAAAACGCGCGATGCGTTCCTCGAGCGTTCGGTGCACGTCGAACGTTCCGCAGATGAAGCGCACCGATGCGGTGCCTGCGCCGTAGCGGTCGAGGCCGCGTTTCCCCGCTTCGATCACCTCGGGCTGATCGGCAAGGCCGAGGTAGTTGTTCGAGGAGAGGACGATGACGTCGCCCGCCTCCTCCATGTGGACTTCCGGAGCCATCGGCGTTGTGATGTGGCGTAGACGCTTATACGTGCCCGCCGCTTTCAACGCGTCGAGGTCGGCGGTCAGCTTCTCTTCAAACTTCGCATTCATGTTTCTTCAGCTCGCAGTGACGTCGAGGACGATCTTCGCCGCGGCGCCGGTACGCATGAGCTCGAAGGCCTCTTCAAACTCATCGAGACGCAGCCTGTGCGTGATGATCGAGCGCAAGTCGATGCGCCCGCTCTTCACGAGTGCCTGCGTCTGGTACCACGTCTCGAACATCAAACGCCCGTTGACACCGAGCACCGTCAGCCCTTTGAAGATGATGCGCTCGGCGAGATTCAGGTTCACATTGTCGCTCGGAATGCCGAGCAGCGCCGCAGTGCCGCCGTTGCGCACCATCTGCAAGCCGCTATCGATCGCGGCGCCGCTGCCCGACATCTCCAGCAGCACATCGACGCCATCACCGTTCGTCAGCGCGCGTATCTCGTCCACGAGCCCCGGCTGCGTCGCAAGAAACGCGCGATCCGCGCCGAGCCGGCGCGCGAGGTCGAGCTTTGCCGGGTTGATATCGATTGCAAACACGAGCGCGGCGCCGGCGGCGCGTGCGACGGGAATCGCCATGAGACCTACCGATCCGACCCCGGTGATGACGACGCTGCGTGTGCTGACGCCCGCGGCCATCACGGTGTGAACCGCGTTGCCGAGCGGGTCGAAGATAGCCCCAAACTCGTCGGAGATCGCGGGATCGAGCTTCCAGACGTTGTACTCGGGCATCGCGATGTACTCGGCGAACGACCCGTCGCGATCGACGCCGATGATCTTCAGCCGCTCGCAGATGTGTGCCTGGCCGGTACGGCAGAGCAGACACGTCAAGTCGGCGATATGGCCTTCGGCGGAGACACGATCGCCGACGCGCACTGAGCGCACCGCATCGCCGACCTCGACAACGCGCCCCATGAACTCGTGACCGATGATGCGCGGCGGGTGAACACGCTCTTGCGCCCAGTGGTCCCACGCGTAGATGTGGTAATCGGTGCCGCAGATACCCGCCTTCTCGATGCGGATCAGCACGTCCGTCGGCCCGATCGAGGGGACGCGCACCTCCTGCTCCACGAACCCGGGCTCGGGCCGGACCTTGCAGAGCGCCCGCATCATCGTCGCCATCGGCGGTCGCAGCTTTAGACACGGCGCTCGCCTTGTCATTCTGAGCCCTTCGACCGCGCTTCGCGCGCTCTTGTCATCCTGAGCCCTTCGACCGCGCTTCGCGCGCTCAGGGTAAACTCCGCGCCGAAGCCTTGTCATCCTGAGCCCTTCGACCGCGCTTCGCGCGCTCAGGGTAAACTCCGCGCCGAAGCCTTGTCATCCTGAGCGGAGCGCCGTAGGCGCGGAGTCGAAGGACCGACGTATGCTCCTTGCCGCCCTCACTCTTACCGTCAACGTCCTCTACGCCGGGTCGCTCGTAACGCCGATGGAAGGACCCGTCTCGCGCGCGCTCGCGGCGCGCGGCATCAGCTTCGAAGGGGAATCGCGCGGGAGCAGGGAGCTGGCAAACCTCATCATCGCGGGCTTGCGCAAGCCTGACGTCGTCATCGTCGTCGATCCATCGGTATTGCACGAGCTCGAAAGTCGCGGTCTCGTCGCGCGCTCGTGGATGCTCGGCAGCGCCTCCCTCGGCATCTCCACATCGCTTTGCGATCGCGAAGCGTGCCTCGACAAACTCTTCAACACGCCGGGACTTCGCATCGCGCGCACCGACCCGCGCCTCGATCCGAAAGGGCGCTACACGATCGAAGCGACGCAGATGCTGTTGGGAAAGCGCGGCGAGGAGCGCGTGCTCGGCGCCGACGATAATCCCGCGCAAATTTTCCCCGAGCAAGATCTCCTCGTGCGCCTCGAAACCGGTGAGGCCAACGTGGGTTTCCTTTACTCGACCGAAGCTCGCGCGCGGCATCTTTCTTTCATCCCGCTTCCGGGCGCGGCGTCGCTCTCAAATAAAATCCGCTACTACGTCGCCGTCATGAAAAACGCACCGCATCCCACCGCGGCGCGCCTGTTCGTCGACTTCATTCTGCACGGCGAGGGCAACAGAATACTGCGAGCGGCCGGCTTACAGGGGAGATGACAAAACCGAGGCATAGTGCTAAGATTTAGCTAGGGGAGCGCCCGGTAGATCCCGGGCTCGCCGGGGCGCGGCTCCGTCAAGACCTTGACGAGAGGAGCCAGTGATGTCAAAGCCCACCCTAGCCATTTTCGCGTTCATCGCATTGTTGTGGCCTGCCTCTGCCGGTGCGCAATATACGCCAGGCTCGGCGCCATTCGATCTCATATGGTTCACAACGCAAGACGTCGACGCCAACGGATTCCCCGTCAATCCGACGTGGGCCGGCGCGACGGCGTCAGGACCGAATTTCTTTAACATATGCGGTCCGGGTGGATACCTTCCAGCACAGCCGTCATGCACGGACCAATTCACCGAATGGGACAATGAGGACGCAGACTTCAGTTTCTTCGGGGAATGCCCCGCAGATCCGTTCCCTGGTCATCTCAATTGGCGGAATGCGACAAACATTGGCTACATCCAATGGGAAGGCGCCTCAGGAAGTTGGCCAAACGACAACGACATCAACATGCGGCTCGACCCGCCCGGCGCCTCAACTGAGGCGCTCAACTACGGAGAATCTTCGCTCGGCCTCGAGTTCGACTCGACGGAGACGATCAACAACTTTAGCGATCCATTTTGGCAGCCTGGTAACATCGGCACGAACATCAACGGAGACTTCGCGGTGGTGTCGGGATTGCTCGGCGTCGACGGCGTGCACAACGGAGGTTGGACGGAGATCCATCCTGTGTTCGCGCTAGCGATCATGACAAACCTCGCGACATCTTATGCGAAGTCATCCGAAACGGTGACGACGACGTGGCAGTATTTCATTCGCGACTTCGGTAACGAAGGCGGCTGCGGATCGCAAGAGTTCGGCTGGGGCGGCAACCGCGGCGTTTGGTACCTCACGCTGCCCATCCTCGGGCCGCTCTTCGTTCCAGGTCAAACGCCGAGTAACACCTCCTTCTCATTCACAGGTTGGGCAAACTATTGGACGAGCAACGCTGCCGTCAGCGCGCCGAAGAAGAGAGGCGGCGTGTCCCTCCTCGGGATTGGATTGCCCTGCCTGCCGTCTGAGTGCGCCGCAGGCGGCTCGCAACAGTACGAGGTCGTTTCGATCGGCGTCACCTTCCCCGCGACGGGATATGGGCCGTCGTTTGAAGACGGAGTGCTGGCAATGGCTACCACATTCAAGCTGCCTAAGCAGTCGCGGATGCAGCGACGACCCTACACTCCGACGACGATGACGCAGAGTTGGGAAGAGCCGAGCGAACCCGATGACATCCTGGCAAAGATCACGGACCCGACTGTGCGCAGCAACGTCCAAGCCGTCATCAACGAAAGCGCGCCGGTCTCGCAATATCCACGCGACGCACACCGGGGAAACGTCTCGCTACAGACAACGAGCGCGCCCGCAGTGCTGAGCTCTGCGGAGGTTCAACAGCTAAGCGCTGTTCAAGCGACGGCCGAAGACGCCGCCCACAAACAGAGCACGGCAACCTTTCAAGCGAAGCTCAAGACGTTGATCCCGAGCGCGGAGCTTCAGCGGCTCACGGTCCCCGCCGCGTCGCCCTCCCCGGGCGGCTAGCCGTATCTCCCGGTGATGTAATCTTCGGTACGTTTGTCGTGTGGCTGCGTGAACACCGACGCGGTCGTGCCGACCTCGACAACTTCGCCGTCGAGAAAGAACGCAGTGAAGTCGCTGACGCGCGCAGCCTGTTGCATCGAGTGCGTCACGATGACGACGGTAAAATCCTTTGTGAGCTCCGCGATAAGGTCTTCGATCTTGCTCGTCGCAATCGGGTCGAGCGCGGAGGCCGGCTCGTCCATCAGCAGCACTTCGGGGTCGACGGCGAGACAGCGCGCGATGCATAGGCGCTGTTGCTGCCCGCCTGAGAGCTCGAGCGCGGAGTGGTCGAGGCGCTTGTGCACCTCGTCCCAGAGTGCAGCGCGGCGGAGGCTGCGTTCGCAGATCTCGTTCAGCTTCTTGCGGTCGCGCACGCCGTGCACGCGCGGTCCATAGACGACGTTCTCGAAGATCGACTTCGGGAAGGGATTGGGCCGCTGGAAGACCATGCCGATACGATGGCGGATCGCCACCGGATCGACACCCGCCGCATAGATGTCCTCGCCGTCGAGCAGCACGCGCCCAGTGACGCGCGCGGCGAGCGTGAGATCGTGCATGCGATTGAGCGCACGAACGAACGTCGACTTCCCGCTTCCGGAGGGGCCGATAAGGGCGGTGACGTGGTTCTGGGGCACATCGAGCGAGACGTCACGTATGGCGCAAGAGCCACCGTAGTAAACGTTCAGGCGGCTGATCTGCATCTTTGGAGCGGCTTCGATGTCGGGAATCCTCCGAGCAGCATTTGGTCGCGGCGCGATGGTGCCCACGATCCCCCGGCCGTTAATTCCACGAGTGGAAACCATACGGACTTACAGAATACCCGGAGTCCCGTTAAGGTAACATTAAGAGAGATTACGCTCGGTGAAGCGCGTCCCTGGACGGCTCGGGGTCGAATGCCTCCACGTAGAGCTCTCGAGCGTCGCGTAACGTGAGGCCGCGGCAGTATTCCTCCACGAAGGCAAGGACCTGGAGCTTCATCAGACGCTCGTCGGGCATATCCGCAAGCCACTCCATGTGCATAAGTGTAGCGCCCTGAGATTACGCGCCCCTTATGAGGGGATTAACGAACGGCGCGCGAGCCTTCTCGCACGATCGGAATGGTAATCGTGATCGAGGTGCCGCTTCCGAGCGTCGACTCCGCCGAGATCGATCCACCGTGCGCATCGACGATGCCCTTGACGATCGCAAGCCCCAAGCCGGCACCGCCGCTTTCCCGCGTCCGCGAGCGATCTGCAACATAGAAACGCTCGAAGATGTGGGGCAGGTCACGGTAGGCGATGCCCTCGCCCGTGTCGCGAACGCGCACGATCGCCTCGTTCGCAACTGCGTCGACCTCAACGAGAATTGCGCCGCCCGTGGGAGTGTGGCGCAGCGCGTTGTCGATGAGGTTGACGAGCACTTGCGAGAGGCGCTCGCCGTCCGCCTCCACGCGAACCGGCCGCTGCGGCTGCAGCTCGAGGTGCACCCCCTTCTGAGCCGCCTGCGGCTCGAAGGACGTGAGAATCGGGCGCGCAACCGCTTCGAGATCGACGTCGGCGAGCTTGAGTTTCAGCTGCCCCGACTCCGTGCGCGCTTGATCGAGCAAATGGCCCACGAGCGAAACAAGACGATCGACCTGTGCGAGGGCCTGCGGCAAGAAGAGCTCGCGCGCCTCCTCGTCGGCTGAAGCGATGACGGTCTCCAACATGAGCTTGATCGAGGAGAGCGGCGTGCGCAGCTCATGCGAAACGTTCGAGAGAAACTCTCGCCCTGCGCGTTCGGCTCGTAGCAGCTCCGTCTGATCTTCGATGAAGATCACCGCACCCGGCTCGGCGCTGCCGAGCGGCGCGATCGAAACGCGATACGTCCTCTGCTCTCCGTGGCTCTGTGCCGTGAGGGGCGCAACGGAGGCCTCGCCGCGCAGCGCCTCGGAGACGCGCCGCTCGATCTCGACGTTCGCAATTGCGCGCATCAAGTGGTCGCCGACGGCTCGCTGCGTATCGAAGCCGAACGCTGCGCCCGCCGCCGTGTTGGCATACCGCACGCGAAGCGTGCAGTCGACGAGTAACACGCCGAGCGGTAACGCACCGACCAAACGCGCAAAGACATCCTCACTCTCCGCTCGCGACGATTCGGTCGGTTCCTCCGGTACGAGAGGCGCTTCGTCGGCGCGCTTCAGAAGGCGATCGAAGATGCCGTGCATCGAAATCGTCGCTTCCTTAAGGTTTGAACATGTAGCCGCGGCTGCGCACGGTGAGAATATGGCGCGGCCTCGCCGAATCGACCTCGATCTTCTCGCGCAACCAGCGGATGTGCACGCTCACCGTCTGCTGCTCGCCCTCGAAGTCGTATCCCCACACTTTGTCGAGCAGCGACTGTCTCGTGACGACGCGTCCCTGATTCTCCATGAGCACGCGCAGCAGCGCGAACTCCTTCGGCGCGAGGGAAATCTCAGCGCCTCGCACGGTGAGTTGCTGTCGTGAGGGGTCGAGGACAATCTCGCCAAGGGTAATCGCCTCGTCGTGACCTTCCGCCGCCGGCGCCGGGCGGCGTAATCGAACCTTCACGCGCGCCAGAAACTCGTGCAACGCGAAAGGTTTGGTGACGTAGTCGTCGGCGCCGAGCTCGAAGGCGAGGACCTTATCGATCTCCTGATCTTTCGCGGTGAGCATGATGATCGGCACCGAACTGAACTTGCGGATCTCCTTGCACACCTCGACACCGTCAAGCACCGGTAGCATGATGTCGAGCACAATGAGGTCCGGCTGCTCGCGCTGCGCGAGCCCGATCGCCGACCGTCCGTCCGTTGCCGTCACGACCTGATAGCCGCTGCGCTCCAGGTTGAAACGCAGTGTCTTCAGGATCGCCGACTCGTCGTCGACCACGAGAATCTTCTTGTTGAAGTCGGGACTCTTGGGGAACGTGCCGCGAGAGAGCTTCGGAATCGTCTCGTTCATAGGGTCCTGTGGGGGCTTACCTTTCAGACGGCGGGAGCGGCCTCCTCGTCGGAAGAACCCGTTACGCAGGAGCTTAACGAAGGATAATGATTGCCGCCGCCACCCGACGCCCCACGTTCGACGAGATGCAGCTCTCCACGGGGAAGCGCACGCGTCTGCACCGCCTGCTCTACGAGCACGGTCCCGCCAACGGAACGCTGATGATCCTGCCGATCGACCAGGGCCTCGAGCACGGCCCGGTTGATTTCTTCGACAACCCCGATTCAGTCGATACGGACTGGATCTACCGTCTGGCCGTCGAGGGGAACTTCTCCGCGATCGCGTTACACGTGGGCCTCGCCCAGCGTTACCAGCGGGCATACGCGGGCAAGGTTCCGCTCATTCTGAAGATCAACGGCAAGACGAACATTCCGTCCGACGACGATGCGTTCAGCCCGCTGACCTCCTCGGTCGAAGATGCCATTCGCCTCGGCGCCGATGCCGTCGGTTACACGCTGTACGTCGGCAGCCCCGCGCAGAGCGACGACATCATGCAGTGTAACGAGGTGCGCCGTGAGTGCGAGCGCTACGGCATGCCGCTGGTCATCTGGTCCTACCCGCGCGGCGCCGCGATCAAAACCAAGGGCGGACAGGATTCACTCTACGCCGTCGATTACGCGGCGCGCGTCGCCCTCGAAATCGGCGCCGACATTATCAAGCTGAATCAGCCGAAGTACAACGCCGCGACCGCGTCGCAGCAGCCGAAACCGTACGACACGCTCCCCTTCGACGAGCTCGATGCGCTACGCCGCGTCGTTCGCTCGGCGGGGCGGTGCCTCGTCCTCGTCTCGGGCGGCAGCAAGATGGGCGACGAAGACACGATCCACAAGGCGCACGTCGCGATGCAAGCCGGCTGCGTCGGCCTCATCTTCGGCCGTAACATGTGGCAGCGTGATTGGAGCGACGCCACAAAGATGGCCGGCCGCATGCACGAGCTCTTAAAGGGCTATAGCCAAGAAGAATAGCTCGTCGCTGCCGGCGCGGCCTTAGCGGCCCGCAATCAGCACGACGCCCGCGGCACCCTGCATGAGCGAGAAGAGACGCCGCAGCAGACGCGGTTGCATCGCGATGGCGAGCTTCGTTCCCGCCGGAGCCAAAGCGACGGCTCCCAGCGCAAGCGGAATTGCGACGTTCCATCGCACGAAGCCGCTCGTAGCGTATGAGACGAGACCGAGCGCCGAAGCAGGAACCAGCAGCAGCAAAACCGTGGCTTGCGCCCGCTGCTGCGAGTAGCGCGCGATACGCTCCAAGAGCGGAACCGTAACGAGCGCCCCTCCAACGACGAAGAACCCGCTCAACGCGCCCGCGATCGCGCCGACCCCCACCTGCAGAGGTGCGGACAACGTTGTATCCTCGTCACTCTCGCCAAGGTGGCCGAACCACATCAGGGCGGCCAGCGCGATGAGAAACAAGCCAAATCCGCGTTCAAGTACGACGTCGGGCACGAAGCGAACCAGTTGCGACGCAATCAAACCCGTCGCGGCACTGCAAGCGGTCATGAGCAACATCGCCGTTCCTTGCGCATCGTGCTGCGTGAACGAGAAGGCGGCCACCAACACGGGGATGGCGATGAGCGCGCCGCCTATCGCGAAGAGTCCACCGGCGAAGCCGATGACTGCGCCGAGGGCAACGTAGAGCAAAAAGCCGTAGACGAGCGTCAATCCGCGCAGCGCGCGCAGTACCAACTGACCGCGCCCTCATGGGCGACCTGCACCATCTGCTCGCGGCGTCCGCGACGGCCGCACGCGGCGCAGGAGTAGGTCTGAACGGTGGGCGCGGCGACTTTCTCGTGCGAGCGCGTCGCAAGATATGCGACGAGCACGATGAGCGCGAAAATGAGCCATGGTGCGTATGCGAAAGCGGTGTGAAGCCAAGAGTCGGCCATGGTCGCGTCTTTCGCACGCTCGTTACCGAGGCCCTCGTCGTGCTCCGCCGAAGGCACAGCGATGGACGACACGCACCTGCGCGAGGTGCTCGTCGCGGAGCTACAGCGCAGCGGCGTCGCGGAGGAGCCGGCGATTGCGCGCGCGTTCGCCGTCGTCCCGCGCCATCGCTTCGTTCCGGAAGTGCTCGTCGACGAGGCGTACGCGGACCGCGCAATCTCGATAAAGTCGGCAGGCGGCGAAACGCTTGCCTCCATCTCTCAGCCGTCGATGCTCGCACGAATGCTGGAGCTCGCGCATGTAACGCACGGCGGGCGGATCCTCGAGGTTGGCACCGGCAGCGGCTACAACGCGGCGCTCCTCGCCGAGCTTGCAGGCACTGACGGATTCGTCGCAACGATCGACGTCGAAGCCGATCTCGTCGAACGCGCCCACGCTACGCTCGTATCATGCGGCTACGGTCGCGTGCGCGTCGTCCTCGGCGACGGCCACGCGGGCTTCGCGCCGGAAGCTCCCTACGATCGTATCATCGTCTCCGCTCGAGCGACCGACATCACGCAAGCGTGGTGGGATCAGCTCCGCGAGGGTGGGCGTATCGTCGTTCCACTCGATATCGGCGTCGCGGGCGAGTACGCAGTCGGCTTCGAGCGCAACAACGGCGAGATGCGCAGCGTCGGTATCGTCAGCTGCCTCTTCGTGCCGTTGCGCGGTGAGCCGGAGAGAGCTCCGGAGAACATCTTCGCGCGTCTGCCGAGTGTACGCTACGGCGGGCGTCCGCGCCCGATTCGCGAGATCCTCGCCGTGCCGACGACCGATGCCTCACCGGAGATGCTCGAGCACGCCGATATTGTCGTGGCGCAACCGATCACGACTTTCGCCGTCACCTGGGCCTAATTTCGCCCTTTAAGGCTGCGAAGTATCCGTTGGCTCCGGTTCGGGGGCACCTGGATAGCGACCGTGACGATTGAGCTGGCGCTCCCAGTCGTACGTGTCGTCACTCGGAGCGTTTGCCATGATGAGCACGATGTCGTCTTGCGAGAATCTCCCATGCTCGTAGTGCTTGTGAAAGACACCGGTGATCGTCGCCGTCGTGTTGTCGGCAATGGACGGGTTCTCTGCATCGAGCACGTGGAGGCAGTGGTGACCGCAGAGGTCGAACTGCAATACGGGCCCGCGTGCAGTGTCGTCGGTGCGAACGTTGAACGCGGTACCGGTCGTCTGCACGGGCTTGCCATCATACTCGCTCGCCTGTGCGAGCACATTGTCGACGGCGACCGCCGGGCCGACGTGGGGCGAGGGCGTCGCGAGCGGCATGAACGAGGAGGCGGGCGTCTCCGTCGGCATTACCTGCGCGAACACCGGCGCGGCGCACAACGCCGTCATTGTCATCCCAAGCGCGAATCTTCTCATGCTTCCGTTTTCTTGAAGTACTCTGCGTTTATCGCGATGTAATTCTCCCACTTCTCCGGGACATCGGAGTCGGCGAAGATCGCCTCAACCGGACAAGCTGAAACGCAGGCACCACAGTCGATGCAGACCTCGGGGTCGATGTAGAGCATCTCGTCTTCATCCTTGCCGTGGATGCAATCGACGGGACAGACGTCGATACACGACTTGTCCTTTGTTCCAATGCACGGTTCGGTGATGATGTATGCCATGAATACCTGCTACTTACGCCCTACGTAACGCGGTGCCTGCCGGTAAGGATGCGTGCCGCCCAAAGCAAGACAACCGCGCCGATAACAGCGCAGAGCCAGCTGTGCCAGTTCCAGAACCCGGTAACGCCCTCACGGCCGAAGAGCCGGAAGAGCCAGCCTCCGATCAGCGCCCCAAGAATGCCCACGACGATGTCGCCCAGGATGCCCGCCGGCGCCGAACCCGGCACGACCCACTTTGCGAGCGCTCCCACGATGAATCCGAAGATGACCCAAGAAAGAATCGACATGCCCGCTTCCCTTTCTGCCCTGCTTGCCGGACTGCTTCTTCTGTCCCCTGTCGCCGCCTCCGCCGCGGATCCGACAGAAATTTCGGTAACCGGAACCGGATCGGTCGGCGTTGCGCCTGACGAAGTGATGGTGAACGGCGTAGTTCAGACACGTGACGAGAACAGCGCGACGAGCGCGGCTGGGCGAAACTCGGCGACGTATAACGGCATAGTCGCAGGGCTCATCGCGCTCGGCGTGCCGCGCAACGACATCAGCTCCTCCGCCTACATCTTCAACTACACAGCCAGACCCGCGAGTCCGAATCCATACCTGCAGTGGGGTTACACGGTGACCAGATCGTTCAGCGTTCGGGTCCACGATCCATCGATGGCCGGTAAAGTCGTCGATGCGGTCGCCGCCGCGGGTGCGACGCAGATCAATGGTGTCTCCTTCACCCTGAGCAACCCGCGCGTCGCGGTCAATGAAGCGACGGAGCTCGCTCTGCAGGATGCGGCACAGAAGGCGGCCTCTATTGCGAGCAGTGAGCACCTCCACATCATCGGCATCGAATCGATCACGACCAGCGGTGCCGCGATTCCCCCACAGCTCGGCATGCCGCTGCAACACATCGTTCCTACAGCACCGACAACGCTCGATAACGCCGCCACGACGATAAGCGAGACGGTGAGCGTCGTCTATCTCGCGAAGCCTTAGGATATGACGAACGTTACGTGCGAAGCCTGTGGATCGCGTCCTGCGATCGCATTCGACGGGGAGAGACGTCTCTGCACGACGTGCGCGCGCCAGCGCGCGACGATTCCCTTGCTCGGTGCGACGCTCGCCGCCGCGGGGCTCCTTGCAGGCAGCGCGATTCTCGCCGATCGCCTCCGGCGCGAGGGCCAGGGCGGGCCGGTCGATGAGTTCACGCGCCGCCTGCGCGGTGCGACGCCGACGCTTGCCGCCTTCTCGCGCGATCTCACCGATCTCGGACGCGGGGGCAAGCTCGACCCGGTCATCGGACGCGACGACGAGATCGAACGCGTCATTTCCATTCTCGCGCGCCGCAGCAAGAACAACCCCGTTCTCGTCGGAGAGCCCGGCGTCGGCAAGACGGCGATCGTCGAAGGGCTCGCGCAGCGCATCGTCGCGGGAAGAGTTCCCCAAGCGCTGCGTGGGAAGCGCGTGCTCGCGCTCTCGCTCGGCCCGCTCGTCGCCGGAACCAAGTACCGCGGCGAGTTCGAAGGGCGCGTGAAGCGCATCTTGGATGAAGTCCGCCGTAGCGCGCGCGACGTCATCCTCTTCATCGACGAGATGCACACACTCGTCGGCGCCGGCGCGGCCGAAGGCGCGCTCGACTTGAGCTCCATGATCAAGCCGGAGCTCGCGCGCGGCGATCTCCAGTGCATCGGCGCAACGACTTTCGACGAGTATCGCAAATATGTCGAATCCGACGCGGCGCTCGAACGGCGCTTCCAACCGGT
>JASHOG010000102.1 GCA_030041225.1 Vulcanimicrobiota bacterium
GCGCTCGCTTCCACGCGACGACTTCGAATGGCTGATTTTGGAGCGCCGAACGATTCGCTGGAATGTCGACGCGCCGTACTGGCTCGACGTCGCAGAATACGAGCGTCTGCGTTCGGCTGATCGGCTCGCTGAGGCGGTGGAGTTGTATTCGGGAGATCTCTTGTCGCCGCTCGAAGACGAGTGGATCCAGACCGAGCGGGAAAAGTACCGCGAGCAACACGTGCGGTTGCTAGGTGCCCTGGTCGAACAACATCGCGAGCGACACGCCTATGCGCGGGCGATCGAGTATGCAAAGATGGCGCTTCGCATCGATCCCCTCCGCGAAGACCTTGTGCGCACCTTGATCGCGCTGCGATCCGAGAGCGGCGACCGTGCCGGTGCGCTGCGCACATATCAGAGTTTCGCCGCCGATCTGCGACGCGAGCTCAACGCTGAGCCGATGGCGGAGACTCGGAAGATCCTCTCGGAAATTCAGACGCCGGCGCTGCATGGTTCCGTACCTGACGCGCCCGGCTGGCGACAAACCGAACTCTCGCACAACTTACCGTCGACGATCAGCAGCTTCGTCGGCCGTACGGCGGAGCTCAGCGAGCTCTCAGAGCTCTGCGCAGGGCATCGGCTTGTAACGCTCGTTGGCCCGGGCGGCGTTGGGAAGACGCGGCTTGCGCTTGCGCTAGCCGAGCATGTGATCGAGCACTATGCCGACGGCATTCGCTTGATCGATATAGCCCCCGTCACCGAGCCGGGCTTCTTTCTGCAAGCCGTCGCTGCCGCGTTGGATCTGGACGATCTCGAAGGCCGCAATCTTTCGACGTATATCGTTGACCAGCTCAGGCGTAAGCACGTGCTTCTGATCCTCGACAACTGCGACCGCATGATCGCTACCTCTGCGGAGTTCGTTCGGCACCTTTTGACACGCTGTCCGCGGGTCTGCGTGCTGGCCACCAGCCGGGAGTTGCTGTCGGTCAGTGGCGAGGTCGTCTATGAAGTTATGCCGCTTTCGATCCCTCGGGACAGCGAGTCGGAGCCGGTGCCGCAAGACCTCATGGAATACGACGCGGTGCGACTCCTCTGCCAGCGCGTTAGCGCAGCCTATCCGAAGTTTGCATTGACCGACGATAACGCAGCAGCAGTCGGTGCGATCTGCCGCCACCTGGACGGCATTCCCCTTGCGATCGAATTGGCAGCCTCGCGGGCTCGTGCGCTCAGTCCGGCTCAAATCTTGGAGCGCCTCGACGATCGCTTCTCTTTGCTCCAGGCGGGCGGACGCGTGACCGCAGCGCATCAGCAGACGATGCGCGGCACGATCGACTGGAGCTATGCATTGCTGGACGCTCGAGAGAGAGAGGTACTTCCGCGGCTCGCGGTTTTCCGCGGCAGTTTCTCGCTCGAGGCGGTCCGCGCGGTCTGTCCTGTCGGCTCCGACGACGATACGGTCGATGTGTTGACGCGTCTCGTCGACAAATCGCTGGTCGTCACGGTGATTCGACCCGACGAACATCGCTATCGCCTATTGGAGACGATTCGCGAGTATCTCGTCGAGAAGCTGCGGGAGAGCAACGACTTCGAGGGGACACGCGTTCGACACCTTGACTACTTCACGCGCCTCGCGGAGCGCCTGGAGCCTCAACTCGTAACGGCGGAGCAGGCGCGTGCCATGACGGCCCTGATCGAGGAGAACGATAACCTGCGGGCCGCGTTGGACTGGCCCGTGACGCAACCTGAAGCAAAGCTTCTCCGCCTACGCTTGATAGGAGCGTTGCGTTGGTACTATTGGTTCCGCGGGTTCCTCGCGGAAGGGCGCGCCAACAGCGCCGCAGCGTTGGAGTGTGGAGAGCCGGGCTCGGCGGCATACGCTAAGGCGCTGAGCACGCACGGATTCTGCGCGCTCCAGCAGGGCGACATGCCGGCGGCAACAGCATCGCTCGAAGCTGCCTTGAAAGTTTACGGACAATCGTCGCAACATGATCGCGAAGCGGTACTAACGGAGATCCATGCCGGCATGGCCGCGGCCTTTAGCGGAAATCACACGCTCGCCGTGGAGTACCTGGAACGGGCACTGGGAACGGCTAGAAAGTGCGACGATAGCTGGCTTCTCGCTTACGCGCTTGGCTCCAGCGGCCTCCACGCCGCGCTACGCCGAGATCGCGAGAAGAGCATCGCCCTGTTGCGTGAGAGCGTGACGCTCTCGGAGGCAGCGAGAGAGACGTTTCAGGGAACGTTTTGGCTTCTCAATCTGGCTATCGAGGAGTACCAAGAGTCGCCGGATTACGCCCGCGAGTTGTTCGCGCAGTGCGCTGATCGCGGAACGCAGCAGCGCAACGAGCGTGTCATAGCTGGGGCCTTCGAGGGGCTGGCGTGGTGCCTGCAGCGGCGTGGCCAAAACGAAGTGTCCGCAAGATTCCTCGGCTCAGCCGAAGCCCTGCGCAGCCGAAAGTCACAGGCACTGCTTTTGCAGTGGCAGCAGGCTCACGCAGACGTGCAGGCTGCGCTCTCGCGTACGTTGGGGGAAAGCCTCTTTGCGCAAGAGATGGCAAATGGCGCTCGATTCGTGCGCGAAGCATCGATCGACGAGCTGCGCCAAATACTCGAGGAAGGCGACCGCAGTGGGACCGCCTCCGGCCTAGGACCGGGAGGGGCTTAGCGGGCGGATGCCGGAATCAGAGTGAGAGCCGCGCATGAGAATCCTCAGAGGCGCGAGCCGCGCCGTTTTTGCGATAATCGCGCTTGCATGGGCTGTGCCGTCACCGGTATCGGCCCAGACGCGCGTGCATACGGTGCAACAGATACTCCTCGACGGGAGATCGGTTCCGTTCGTCTCCGGGGTCACCATCGGCACGGCGGAGAGCACGCTGCACGTCGGCCAAGTCATTTCCGATCACA
>JASHOG010000103.1 GCA_030041225.1 Vulcanimicrobiota bacterium
TGGCGTAACCCTCGCGCCGTCGGGCGAGTCTGTGAGATATACCGTGTCTCCGGCTTCCGCATGCAAGCGCACAAGGAGCTCTTTCGGAAATACCGCGCCCACAGAGTTACCGAATTTCGTGAGTTTCAGCACCGTCATACGTTCTCCGTTATAACAAATGTTACAACGGAAGTATACCTCACGTGGTATCGCTTGACAAGAGATTGGTGGAGCTGTCGGGGTGCTGCCCCCCGAGTCCGAGAATCCCGGCCGCCGCTTTCTTCAGGCTGAGCTTCGATTTTGTTCTTGATCGCGCGTGCGTCTCGAAGCCAACTCGCGCGCAATGCAGATCCTTGGATTCGCGCGTGCGGCGGATCGGGCGCGTGCGCTAGCCGGACTTCATGGCGGTAAGCGAGATGGCTCCGGCGGCTTCTCGCGTTCCGTGGCTACGCTAAGTTAGGCAGCCAGTGCGTAGGTATTGTCGGCAGATATTGCCGTTGCGATCGTTTAAGGAGGGCTCGCAGCTCCGCCTGCACGCGTCGGGCGAGGAGGTCCCCGTCGAACCTATCTCAGCCCCGCGAACGCCTATTGTAACACACGGCGCAAGGGGGCCGGTTTCGCGCCGTTCCCGTTGCCGCTCGGCAACCGGTCTACCGGCGAAAAGCCCGCGATCGCGGCGCGAATACGATCCGCTTCGTCGCGCAGCGAGAGTGTCAAGGCCTTCAGCTCGCTCGAGGCTGCGGCGATTCCCTCGCCGCGTTTGGCGACGGCCTCTACGTCGGAGATCGTCGAGCGCGCGGCCTCCTGTCCGCGACCCGCCGAACCGTGCAGGTCGCCGGCGAGCTTCGCAAGCGTCTTCGCGAGCTGCTCGTTGTCCCCGGAAAGGCGTTCGACCAGGCGCGTCGAGTCGACGAGCGAGTCCGTCGCTCCCTTTTGCTCGCGCTGGGCGATGACGACGGCATCGATGTGCTCGCGCACCGTCTTCACGTTCTCGACGATCTGCGCGAGCGAGCTCGCAACTTGTAACGTCTTGATGCGGCCTTGCGCCACCGCATCGTTTCCACGCTTCGTGGCGCTGACGGTACGATCGATCTCCTCCCGCACCGCGCGAACGAGCGCGGCGATCTCGCGCGTCGCCGTTGCAGACGAGTCGGCGAGCTTGCGAATCTCGTCGGCGACGATCGCGAAGCCGCGGCCGTGCTCTCCGGCGCGAGCCGCCTCGATCGCGGCGTTGAGCGCGAGCAAGTTCGTCTGATCGGCAATCTCGTCGATCTTCTCGGTGATCGAGCCGATCTGCCCCGACGTGAGGCGCAGCGCGTCGATGCCGGAGACGAGTTCCTTCATCACCGCCGCCGTCTCTTGCGACGTGCGATCGGCGTCCGCGATCGCGGTTGCGGCGATATCCGCGCTACGGCCGGCGGACTCAAAGATGGCGCGCGCGTCGCCCGCAGCGTCGATCGTCGCCGAGGCAGTACGCGTAAGCTCGTCGAGGCCGGCCGCGTTGCTCTGTGCCGCCGCGCCGAGGTTCTCCGCGGTCTCCCTCGCGCGTACGGCGATCGATGAGAGCGCCTCCGCGCCACGCGTAACGCCGGCGACGCCTTCATCCAATGTATTGACGGTCTTCACCGCGCTTGCAAGATCGATCGCGTTCGCACGCGCGTCGCCGGTAAACTCCTCGGCGCGCACGCGCAGCGCCTCCGCGGAGCTCTCGAGGAGCTCGGCGGTCGCCCGCACGTCGCGCACGACCTTGCGCATCGCATCGACAACCTTACGAAACGCGACGGCGACCATATCTCGCTCCGAGCTCGGCACGAGCTGCACCGAGAGATCGCCGCCTGCGAGGCGTTCACCCCCGCTCGCGAGGCGTCCGAGAGCGGCATTCGCGTCCGCGACCGCCGCAACGAGAATTCCCGCTTCATGCGGTACGCGCGGCTCGCCGAGCAAGCCCGGATCCTCAGCAATATCGCCCGCTCGGAAACGCTCCAGCAGCTGCACGGTGTGCAGGATCGGATCCGCAATCGATTGTGAGAGCACCCGCGACGCCAGCACCGCGATGATGCAGGAGAGGAGCACGAGCGCCAGCGCATCCCACGTGCCGGCGCGTATGATGTCGGCGACACTGCCGCGCCCGGACTGCAGGTCACCGAGGAGATGCATCGTGATGCCGCCTATGGCCGCCATGACGACAAAGATCACGAGGATGAAGACCACGCCGAACCGGCGCGCGATGCCCCCTCGTGCGCGCGGAGAGAGCGGCGGAACGCGATCGCGCACCGCGCAGAGCAGAGCGATGAGCTTGGCGACGAGAACCTCGGCATTCAGGACGTTCAGCACGACGTCGACACAGAGGCCGACGAACGCGGCAAAGGCCACGACGCCGAGATTCGCGAACGGCTGCAGCCCGACGACGGCATTTGCTCCAAGCACGACGACCAGCGCAGCGGCCACGTAGCACAACACGAATGCAACGACGACGCGCGGAACGAAACCCCTCAAGCACCGGACAGCGAGAGGAAACGGCAGCGCCGTTTCGTCGTCCAACCGACCGCGAACGTAGGAGAGCGGGATCGTGTCGAAACGGCGCACGAGTGGATAGGCGACGATGCCGAGAACCACGACGATCGCCACCATGTAGAGCAGCTCGCGGATGCTGAGATCACCTGCCGCGACGAGGACGAGCGCAACCGTGGCAGCTGCCGCGAGATCATTCCAGCGCATACTGCGCTGAAACTCGCGCACGAGCGCATTGAAGCGTTTTGCGGTGACGAGCGCCCCGTTCTCCATGGCGCTCCCCTGTGCTGCGGCGCGCCTCGAGTCCTTCAGGAGGCGCGATCTCCGTGACGCTCTTGCAGTGCGCTCTTAATACTGGCCGCGAGTGACGGCGTCATTCCCTTCACCGCGGCGATCTCGTCGATCGCAGCATGCTCGATTGCCGCGACGGAACCGAAGGTATTCAGCAACCGTCGCCTGCGCACGGGGCCGACGCGATCGAGCGCGTCGAGTGCCGACCGCGTCATCGCCTTTCGACGGCGCGTCCTATGAAAGGTAATGGCGAACCGATGCGCCTCGTCGCGGATGCGCATGACCAAGTGCAAGCCTGCTGAGTTCGGCGGCAGGACGATCGGATCGGGATTGCCGGGAACGTAGAGCCACTCGTGTTCCTTCGCGAGGCCGGCAACGGGAATGCCCGTCATGTCGAGCTCTTCGAGGACGTCGACGACGGCGCTCAACTGCCCCTTTCCGCCGTCGATGAGCAACAGGTCCGGCGTCTTGTTGAAGCGTTCGCGCATCGTGAGATGCCGCGGCGGCGCGCCGGCTTCCATATCGGCATCGGTTGCACGCCGCAGATAGCGCAGCCGGCGGCGGAGCGCCTCCTGCATCATCGCAAAGTCGTTCACGCCGCGATCGTACTGGATATTGAACTTCCGATACTCGCTCTTCTTGGCGCGTCCCTCGACGAAGACGACCATCGAGGCGACGGGGTGCGCGCCTTGGATGTTCGAGATGTCGTAGCATTCGATGCGGTGCGGCGGCCGCGGCAGCTCGAGCGCATCGGCGAGCTCCGTGAGCGAGCGCGCCTGGGCCGTCTCCTGCACTTCCTGGTGGACAAGGAACGCTCGTAGATTCTGCTCGGCGTTGCGCCGCACGAGCGCGAGGTACTCGGCTCGCGGTCCGCGCCGAGGCTGCAGCGTTCGCACCCGTGCTCCCTTCAACTCAGAGAGCCAGGCTTCGATCGTCTCTCGCTCCTCCGGTAACGCTTCTACGAGTACCTCCTTCGGCACGGCGGCGCTCGCAATGACGGCTTGCTTGCCACGTAGCGGTACCGGCGCCTCGTTCTCGCGCGCGTAACGCGCAGGAAACGCCGAAAGCCCCTTTGCCTCAGGAGCGCTTGCGGTACGAGCCGTGTAGAACTGCTTCAGAAACTCGCCGATGATGAACGCGTCGCTCTGTTCGCCGACGCCGTCGAGGATAAAGTGCTCCTGGCCGATGAGCTTTCCGCCGCGCACGAAGAACACCTGAACGCACGCCTGACCCTGCGCGCGCGCGACGGCAATGAGGTCCATATCGAGCCGCGACTTCCATACGACCTTCTGCTCCTCGGTGACGCGGCGAATGTGCACGATGCGATCGCGGAGGTGCGCCGCCGCTTCGTAGTTCAGGTGCTCCGCCGCTTCGTCCATCTCGCGCTGCAGCCGCGCGAGGAGCGACTCCTGTTTTCCTTCTAGGAACAGCACGACCTCGTCGATCATCGCATCATACTCCGTCTCGCTTTGGAGGCCGACGCACGGCGCAAGACACCGCTTGATGTGGTATTGAAGGCAAGGACGTTTTCGCTTTCCGTCGATCGGCTCGCGGCACGTTCGTAGCGGGAAGACGACACGAATGAGATCGATCAGCTCGCGCAAGCCTTGCGCGTTCGTGTACGGTCCGAAGTAACGCGCGCCGTCGTCCTTCACGATGCGTGTGAAAACGACACGCGGAAACGCCTCGTTCGTCACCTTCAAGTACGGGTAGCGTTTGTCGTCGCGCAACCGCACGTTGAACGGCGGCTGATGGCGCTTGATCAGGTTCGCCTCGAGGATGAGCGCCTCGACCTCGTTGTTCACGACGATCGTTCGAACATCCACGACGCGCTCGACCATCGCAGTGATGCGTGGGTGGTGTACGGCGCTCTCCTGGAAGTACGAGCGAACACGATTGCGCAGGGAGACGGCCTTGCCGATGTAGAGTATCTCGCCGTCTGACGCAAGCATCGAATAGACCCCGGGCGCATCCGGAATCTGCGCGAGCGTGCTTTCGAGCTCAGACGTCATGCTGCTGGGGGCGTCGCGCCGCGCCCGCGTACCTTCGCTGCGAGAACGAGCGCGACAGCGCCGACAAGCACTATAAACACCGTAACGTAGGTCCAGCGATGCAGGCTAGGAAGAGCTGCAACGACTTTGGGGCCGAGCGCATCGCCGACTGCGAGCAGCGCGCCGCAGAAAATCGTCGAGCCGAGCAGCGTCCAAAGGTAGAAGGGAGCGAGATCCATCTCCGCCATCCCCGCGACGAAGGGCGAGAGGCCGCGAATCATCGGTATAAAGCGACAGAGAAAGACCGCGAAACTGCCCCAGCGCACGAAGAAGGCGTCCAACCCGCTCAGGCGCTCGTGATGAAAACCGACGAATCTGCCGTACCGTTCTGCGAGGGCCCGCCCACCGAACCTTCCGAGAGCATAACCTATCGTGCCGCCGATCAGCTCTCCGGAGAGAGCCGCCGCGAACGTTATCCAGATGCTGTGCAGATGGTGGGTCGAAACGAGCATGCCCGCGACCGGTAGGAGCACCTCTGCTCCGGCCGGCGCACCGATGTTCCCGAGAACCAGCCCGATAAAGAGGCCAAGATAGCCGTAGTGATCGACGAGCCCGATAACCGCGTGTTGCAGATGTTCCAACTACGAAGAGCGCCTATTCAGTAGCAGGCGAGACTGCGCGGCGAAGAAGCTGCGCAGCGCCGCTGGCACCCTCGACGCGCAGGGCTTCATAGAGATCGAGCGGCGTCACGTCTCGTCCTGCCGCGCGCTCCTCCGCCAGGGTGACGATCTTACGAACGCGCGGCGTCAGAAGAATGCCCTCCCAGAGGCGCTCGCCTCCGGTGCCGAGGCAGCGGCGCACCTCGGCGTGCAGCGCGTGCAGGTCGATGCCCTCAGCCCGAAGCGCTGCGACCACCGCAGCGTCGCGCTCTTCGAGGAGCGCGATGAGCAGATGCTCCGCACCAATGAAGTAGTCGTTGTGATTCCTCGACTCTTGCTCGGCGACTCGAACGACGCGCCACGCGGCTGGGCTAAGATGTGAAAACACCGGTGAACCGGGTCCCTATGGGAGGTAGCGGCAAATTCTTTCGGGGCGACTGGATTCGAACCAGCGACCTCATCGTCCCGAACGATGCGCTCTACCAAGCTGAGCCACGCCCCGAGGAAAGGCCGCTCTTCGCCGGGCCAAGGTGAACGGCCTCCGGCCGCTAAGAGTGAGGCTGGTCGTTATGAGATGTCTGATCGTGGGGTGCGGGCGGGTAGGTTCCGCGCTCGCAAAGTTGCTGGACGCCGATGGTCACGAAGTCGTCGTCATCGACGAGAACCCTGACGCTTTCAAGCGCCTCGGCCAGAAGTTCCACGGTCACGTGGTCGTGGGTACCGGAATCGATTACGACGTACTCAAGAACGCCGGAGCGGACCATGCTGACGGATTTGTCGCCGTCACGAACGGAGATAACCGCAACATCATGGCGGCGCTCATCGCGCAGCGAATGTTCAAGATCAAGCGGATCGTCGCGCGTATCTACGACCCGCCGCGCGGCCAGATGTACCGCCAGCTCGGCGTCGATACGGTCTGCCCGACGACCGTCGGAGCGAAGCTCATTCGCGATCAGCTCTTAGACGCACCATGGAATGGATTACAGCCGTTCGATTTTGGGCGCCTTACGGCACTCGCCGCGACCGTCGGCAGCGAGGCGGCCGGGCGTCGCGTCGATGAGATCGAAGAGACCGGGCGCATCCGCATCGGCGCGATACGGCGCAGCTCGGAGAAAGTCGTGATCGCAACCGAGGATGCCGTCCTTCAGCAAGGCGACGAGATTCAGGCGATCGTCGCTCCGGAGGCGATCAGCGACTTCGCCAAACTCTTCGGGGAATCGGCGCGTGCGGAGATCCCAGCCTAGAGAATGTTCATTCTCATCATCGGCGGGGGTAAGGTCGGCTCATACCTGACGCGCGCGCTCATCGAGGCCGGGCACGAAGTCGTTGTCATCGAGAAGAACGAGCGCAAGGCGCGCATGTTGGAGCGCCTCATCGATCGTCAAGTGGCCGTCGTCGGCGACGGCTGTGATCCGATCGTTCTCGAGAGCGCGGGTCTGGCACGCGCCGACGTCGTCGTTGCCGATACCGGGGACGACGAAGATAATCTCGTGGTCGCATTGCTTACGAAGAAGAAATCGAAGGCTCGCTGCATCGCGCGCGTGAACAACCCGCGTAATCGGCTCATCTTCGAGTCCCTCGATCCGGCAGATCCCGTCACGGTGATCTCGTCGACCGAGATTATCCTCGATGTCTTGCGCGAGTACGTGAACGCGGCCTCAAATGCGCCGCCGGTCGAAACCCTCCATCTCTTTAGCAAAGGAAATCTCCGGCTCGTGAAGATTGGCGTTCCGGCGCAGTCGCCGCTTGCCGGCAAGCCGCTCTCAGACGTGCGCTTCCCGCACGGTTCGGTCGTCGTCGCGATCGACCGTGCCGAGAGCGACTTTGAAGTTCCAACAGGTGACACGGTGCTGCAGGCCGGTGACGAGATCATCGCCATCGTCAAGAGCGGCGCCGCCGAGCGCATCTTCGAGCTCTTCGCCGCGCCGGTCTAGATATAACCTTTCCGTAACGCGACGGCCGCAGCATGCGTCCTATCTGAGGCCGCAAGCTTCTCGAGGATATCGCGCACGTGCCCCTTTACGGTTCCAAGCCCGATGTGCAGGCGCGTCGCAATCTCGGAATTCCCGACGCCTTCGGCGACCAATCGCAGCACCTCGGTTTCGCGCTGCGTCAACGGCGAGATGGGGGAGTGCTGTTTTGCCGTCGGGCCGAACCGCTGAAGCACAACGTGCGCGATACGTGGATCGAAGTAGGCGCCGCCCTCCGCTGCGATTTGCACGGCATCGACGATGCGTTGCAAATCCACGCTCTTGAGGCAGTAGGCGTCGGCGCCGGCGGCGAGCGCCGCGATGACTTCCTCTTCGAGATCGATGATCGTGAGGATGACGACGCGTGTCGAAGGCAGCTCGGCGCGAACGCGTTGCGTGAGCGCGATGCCGTCGGTGCCGGGTAAGCCGATGTCGATCACCGCGACGTCCGGCCGCTCCTTTGCGATCGCGTCCCATCCGAGTACACCGTCCGGCGCCTCGCCGACGATCTCGGCGCTCGCCGAGAGCGCTGTCCGCAGTCCGGCGCGCGTGAGCGCATGGTCTTCGACGATCACGACACGAGGCTTCATGAAGGTATCGCTTCGTCGCGCCGGAGCGTGAGCGTGAACGTACTCCCTTTGTTCTCACGCGGCGCGTACGAGACGCTGCCGCCGTGCTTCTCGGCGATACGGCGAACGATATAGAGCCCGAGGCCCGTTCCTCCTCCGGGTCCTCGCGCGGCAAATCGCTCGAAGAGCGTCGTTCGCTGCTCAGGCGAGATGCCGTAGCCGTCGTCCTGGACCGTGAGCACCACGTGGCCGTTGCGGCCGCCGGTCTCGATGAGCACGTTGCCTCCCGGCGGTGAGGCCGCCAGCGCGTTCGCGGCCAGGTTCACCACCGCGCGCCGCAGTTCGCTGGGGTCGCCGCGCGTCTGGAGTGATTCCTGCGCTGCGTGTGTGCTCAGCGTCACGCCGCGTGCCGCCGCCACCGGACGCAGCTCGTGCGCGACTCGCAGCATGAGCGCATTGCAATCGACCGGCTCGCTCGCAGTCGAGAGCTCACCGGATTCGTAGCGTGCGACGAGCAGCAGTGTCTCCAAGAGGCGCCGCTCGTCGTCGTTGGAGGCAAGCGTCGTGCGCAGCACTTCTTGGTACTCCTCCGGAAGCTCGCCGTACGCGCCCGCCAACGCCTGCTTCATCGTCGCGTCGGCGGCGGCCAGCGGCGTGCGCAAATCGTGCGCGAGGGCGTACACGATGTCGCGGATGACGTTGCCGCGCCGTGCGATCTCATCGCGCTGCCGCACGATCTCGTCGTGCTGCTCTCCGAGCCGCTCGAAGAGTCGCGCCTGGCGCAGCGCGATTGCTGCCTGCTCGGCAAACTGCGGTAAGATATCTGCGGCATCGACGGCAAACTGCGCGCTCTGCGCCGAGAGAACGAGCACCGGGTCTGCCGGTTCGCCGATGCGCAGCGCGGTGGCTAAGACGTGCCGGGCCCCGAGCGCCTCGAGCGTCATCCGGCCGAGCGCATCGTGGACGTCGACCTCCACGACGTCTACGGTCTTTGCCCGCTCCACGAGTGATGCGATCTCGCTCCCGAGCGCTTTGCGCGCGTATCCGACGTCCTCATCTCCGGGCGCGAAGGTAAAAAGGCGAGGCGCTTCGAGCGGCGCCCGGAGGATCAGCATTCCGCGTGACGCATGCAGCAGCGTGACCGCCTCGCGCAATGCAGATCTCAACACAAGCTCGACATTGAGCGTCTCGCGCATGCGATCGACGGCGTCGCGAAGCTCCCGCTCGCGCTCGACTCCCTGCGTCTTGGCGCCGAGCCACCGGAAGGCCATGGCTCGGTAGCCCTTCGAATGTTGCCGATGATGAACCTGCGGCGATCGCCCGAGGAGCTGCTGCGCGAGCTCGGCGGATGCCCGCGACTGGTTGTCTACGTGGCGTATGCCGCGGGCGCCGGAAAAACTCGCCGCCTTTTGCAGGACGCGCGCCGCATGCAGGAGGCAGGGCGCCGCGTCTTCATCGGCTGGATCGAGACCAAATCGCGCCCGGACCTCGAGCGTCTTGCACGCGATCTGCCGAGAATACCACCGCGAACCGTCCGGTTCGGTGAGGCGACCTTCGAAGAGTTCGACTACGAAGCCGCGCTCCGATTGAAGCCGGAGCTTATCATCCTCGATGAGCTCGCACACGAAAACCTCGGTGACTCCGTCCACCCAAAGCGCTGGCAAGACGCGCTCGCGCTGCGCGACGCCGGCATCGGCGTCATCGGTGCGTTCAACATTGCGCACCTGGAAACCGTCGCCTCGACGGCCGAGGGGCTCATCGGGCATCCAGTGCGAGAGATCGTTCCGTTTTCATTTCTTCAGGCCGCCGACGAGGTGATCGCGCTCGACATCTCGCCACGTCTGCTGCAGAGCCGCGTCCGTTCCGGCAAGATCGTCAACGAAGAGGACGTCGCACGAGCACTCAACGGTGCGTTCAAAGAGCGCACGCTCTACCTGCTGCGCGAGCTGCTCCTCCACACCGTCGACAGTCTCACGCTGCCCGCGGTGAAGGCCGGTAGAACGTCGAACGCAGCGGCCTTCGTCTACCCCGAGACCGATCTACTGCCGTTCTTGCGGCGCAGCGCTGCGATCGCGCATGCCCTCGATCTCGCTTTCGAAGTAGTTGGCGCGCCCGGAATAGACGTAAAAGCGCTCGAACGCGCGGTTCGCGAGACCGGCGGCGAGCTGCTGCGCGAGAGCGTCGCGCCGGGAACGCCGGCAGCCGACGCACTCGCCCCGGCGCTCGTCGCGCTGCCGATTGGGAAGACGGCGGTGCGGCTCGCAAGCACACCGCTCGCGTACGATCTCTTCATCGCGGGCGCCGGGCAGACGTATCTCGCCGAGAATATCGCCGGTTCGCCATACTCCGGAACGGTCGGCGATCGCATGCGCGTCGGCTACGGCCACCTTACCGTCTACATCGGGCCGGCAGCCGGCGCCGGAAAGACCTATGCGATGCTCGATCGCGCGCACCAACTGGTCGCCGAAGGCGGCGACGTCGTCGCGGCGTTCATCGAGACGCACGGTCGCGCAGAGACGGCGGCCTTGCTCGATGGGCTGGAGATTCTCCCGCCGAAGATCGTCATGGCCGACGGCATCACGTACAAGGAACTTGACCGAGACGCACTCATAGCGCGGCACCCTCAGGTTGCGCTCATCGATGAGCTCGCGCATACGAACGCACCGGGATCGATCGCGCCGAAACGCTACCAAGACGTACTCGCCGTGCTGCGGGAAGGCATCGACGTCATCACGACGCTGAACGTTCAGCATCTGGAAGGGCTCGTCGACACCGTGCACAGGCTCACCGGAACGATCGTCCGCGAGACGCTTCCCGACGGCATTCTCGCGCTCGCGGATGAGATCGTGCTCATCGACATCACGCCCGACGCACTGCGGCAGCGGCTGCGCGAAGGGAAGGTCTATCCACCCGATCGCGTCGAGACCGCACTCGGCAGCTTCTTCCGGCGCGAGAATCTCTTTGCGCTGCGCGAGCTCGCGCTTCGCGAAGCGTTGCGCTCGCGCTACAGAGAGCGCATAAGCTCGCCGTTCGAGCGGCTCGTCGTCGGCGTCGGAACGCGACCGGTCGACGTACGGATGATTCGGCGCGCAAGTCGCATCGCGGCACGCCTCGCAGTCGAGTTCGCGGTGGCACATGTCGTCGAGGTCGGCGAGCGCCCCGATACGGCGATCGTTGAACAGCTCCGCACTGAGGCCCGCATGACCAACGCCGATTGGATCGACGAGCGCGCGTCAGACGTTCCGAAGCGCCTTCTCGACGTCGCACGCATGAGACCCGAAACGACGCTCGCCGTTGCCGGAACGCGGCGCAAGCCTCGCTGGCCTCAGCCGCCCTCTTTTGCGCGTCGCCTTCTCGACGCCGGTGCGCGCGAGCTCCTCGTGCTGACGCCCCCCGTCGACGAGAGTGGGCCTACCGCGCCCGATTGAGGGTATCGAGCGCAAGATTCAGCTCGAGCACGTTGACGCGCGGCTCACCGAGGAAGCCAAGCGTGCGTCCCTGCACGTGCTGCGCAATCAGTGCGTCGACCGCGGCGAGAGCGAGCCCGCGCGCCTTCGCCACACGCGCAGCCTGCCAGTACGCCGCTTCGGGACTGATATCTGGGTCGATGCCGCTTCCGCTCGACGTGACGAGATCCATCGGCGGCGCGCAGGGCGCGGCGCACCCGGGATAGGTGGCACCGGGATTCTCTCTCTCCAGCAGCCCGATCGTCGCCCGCGCAGCGGCGATGAGCTTCTTCGATGACGGCGCGAGATTCGTTCCGCCCGTTTGCGTCGGGTCGTAGCCCTTTCCCGCGGCGGAGGGCCGCCCTTGGAAGTATTGCGGTTTCGTCCAAAGCTGACCGATGATTGCAGACCCGATCGGCTTTCCATCCACGTAGATCATCGAGCCGTTTGCCTGCCACGGGAAGAGGACCTGAGCAATGCCCGTCATCACGAAGGGATAGATCAAGCCGAGTACGATCACGGAGAGGACCGTGAAGACGATCGACGTCCAGAGATGCTTGATCGTAGTATCTTTGATTTGTTCCACGTTTGCCATGGTATCGTCCTATGTCAAATGAAGCGTCGCCAAGATCATATCGATGAGTTTGATTCCGATGAACGGGATGATGATACCGCCGACCCCGTAGATCAAGACGTTCTCGCGCAAAACCACGTTTGCGCCACGGGGCTTGTACCTCACTCCGCGCAGAGCGAGGGGGACCAGCGCGATGATGATCAACGCGTTGAAGATGACTGCCGAGAGAATCGCGCTTTGCGGCGTCGTCAAATGCATGACGTTCAGGACGCTCATCGCCGGGTAGGCCGTCGCGAACATCGCCGGGAGGATTGCGAAATACTTTGCCACATCGTTGGCAATCGAAAACGTTGTGAGCGCGCCGCGCGTCATGAGTAGCTGTTTGCCGATTTCGACGACCTCGATGAGCTTGGTCGGGTCGGAATCGAGGTCGACCATGTTTGCCGCCTCCTTGGCTGCCTGCGTTCCGGAGTTCATCGCGACGCCGACGTCCGCTTGCGCAAGCGCGGGAGCGTCGTTCGTCCCGTCGCCGGTCATCGCGACGAGCCGCCCGGAGCTCTGCTCGCGACGAATCAGCTCCATCTTCGTCTCCGGAGTTGCCTCCGCGAGGAAGTCGTCGACGCCCGCCTCCTTTGCGATGGCGGCCGCCGTCAAAGGGTTGTCGCCGGTGATCATCACCGTGCGGATCCCCATGGCGCGCAACCGGTCGAATCGCTCGTGCATATTGGGCTTGAGAATGTCCTTGAGTTGGATGACCGCCAGAACGCCCGCGTTGGTCGCGAGGAGCAACGGCGTTCCGCCGGAACGCGCGATGCGCTCGACGTCCTGTGAAAGCGCATCGGCGAGCGTTCCACCCTGCTCGCGCACCCAGGCGACGACCGCATCGGGTGCGCCTTTTCGGATCTTCGCTCCGTCGGGGAGGTCGACGCCGCTCATTCTCGTGTAAGCGGAGAACGGGATGAACGTCGCATTCGTCGGCTCCTGCTCGCCCGCACCCTGCTGCTTCGCAAGCGCCACGATCGAACGCCCTTCGGGCGTCTCGTCGGGGAGCGACGACAGCGCCGCCGCGCGCACGACGTCCAACGGAGCGACGCCGGGCGCCGCGATGAACGCGACTGCCTGACGGTTTCCGAGCGTGATCGTACCGGTCTTGTCGAGGAGCAGCGTATCGACGTCGCCCGCCGCTTCGACGGCGCGACCGCTCATCGCGAGGAGGTTGCGCTGCATAACGCGGTCCATCCCGGCGATACCGATCGCTGAAAGCAAACCGCCGATCGTCGTCGGAATCAAGCAGACGAGCAACGCGATCAACACCGTGATCGATTGAACGGTGCCCGCGTACATCGAGAACGGCCCGAGCGTCGCAACAGCAATGAGAAATATGATTGTCAGGCCGGCCAGGAGAATCGAGAGCGCGATCTCGTTCGGCGTCTTCTGCCGCTTCGCTCCCTCGACGAGGCTTATCATCCGGTCGAGGAACGTCTGACCGGGATTGGCGGTGATGAGCACCTTGATGCGATCGGAGATGACGCGCGTCCCGCCCGTTACCGCGCTTCGGTCGCCACCGGCCTCGCGCACGACCGGAGCAGATTCGCCCGTAATCGCCGATTCGTCGACCATCGCGGCACCTTCCACGATATCACCGTCGCCGGGAATCAACTCTCCGGTCTCGATGATGACGAAATCACCTTTACGCAGACTGCTGGAGGGAACGGTCTCGGCCTGGCCGTTGACGACCCTACGCGCCGTCGTCTCGGTCTTCGAACGACGCAGGTAATCTGCTTGCGCCTTGCCGCGACCTTCGGCGACTGCTTCGGCGAAGTTCGCAAACAATACCGTAAACCATAGCCAGATGGAGATGGCAAAATCGAAGCCCGCCGGTCCGCGCCCGCCGAGGTCGCGCGCGAAAAAGATCAGCGTTACGAGCGCGCCGACTTCGCACACGAACATGACGGGATTCTTGTACTGCCACCGTGGGTCGAGTTTCTTGAACGAGTCGACGAGGGCGCGCGTGATGATCTCGCGATCGAAGAGCGACCGCGACCTTGGGCGGCGTTCGAGGCGACGCTGTGAGACAAACACGGCTGCTTAGTAGACCTTTCCTTGCAGTATGTTCAGATGCTCGGCGACCGGGCCGAGTGCATCTGCGGGAACGAACACGAGCGCTCCGATGATGAATATCGTTGCGATCAGCAACGTTACAAAAATCGGAGAGTACGTTGTGAACGTTCCCGCAGATTCAGCGACGGCGCGCTTGTGAGCCAACACGCCCGCCAACGCCAGCAACGGTATGATCTCGAGATAGCGTCCTGCGAGCATTCCGATGCCGATCGACACATTGTAAAAGAGATTGGGCCCGAGCCCTCCGAACGCGCTACCGTTATTCGCATTCGCCGACGAGAACGCATAGAGGATCTCTGAAAAGCCGTGCGGACCGCTATTACCGAGCGTTGCCAATCCAGCCGGAATCAGCACGGCGATCGCAGCCGGAATCAAAACGACCGCAGGCGTGACGATGATGTAGAGAATCGCGAGCTGCACCTCTTTGCGTTCGATTTTCTTGCCGAGATACTCCGGTGTGCGTCCGACCATGAGGCCCGCGACGAACACCGTGACGATCACGAAGACGAGTTTGCCGTAGAGCCCGCTTCCCACCCCGCCGAAGATGATTTCGCCGAGCTGCATGTTCACCATCGGCACGAGCCCGCCGAGTGCCGTAAACGAATCGTGCATGGCATTCACCGCCCCGCACGAGGTCGCGGTCGTGGCGACCGCCCAGAGCGAGGAGGCGGCAACCCCAAAACGGACTTCCTTCCCCTCCATATTTCCGCCCAGGACGCCCAACTGATGGATCAGCGGATTTCCGGAGGCTTCCTGGGGATAACAGACGATGAGCCCGATGAAGAACATGATCGACATCGCGGTGAAGAGTGCCCACCCCTGCCGCTGGTCTTTCACCATCCGCCCGAACGTGTTCGTGAGCGACGCAGCGATCACCAGAAGCAGCCACAGCTCGAACAGGTCGCTGAACGGCGTCGGATTTTCGTTCGGAGAGGCCGAATTTGCGCCGACGAACCCGCCGCCGTTGGTCCCCAGCTCTTTGATCACTTCTTGCGACGCCATCGGGCCGCCGGTGATCTGTTGCTTAAAGCCCTCGACCGACGTGACCGTCTGGTACGCGTGAAAGTTTTGCGGTACGCCCTGCCATACGAGCAAGAGCGTGCCGAGTACGGATATAGGTAAAAGCACGTACAAGCACGACCGCGTCAGGTCGACCCAAAAGTTCCCCAGCGTGCGTATATTGCGGTTCGCGAGCCCGCGGACGAACGCGACGGCGACCGAGACGCCGATCGCCGCGGACACGAAGTTGTGCCATGCGAGACCGGCCATTTGGGTGAGATAGCTCAGGCTGTTCTCACCTGAGTAAAACTGCCAGTTCGTATTCGTCATGAAGCTGATCGCGGTATTCCAGGCGAGGTCCGGCGCCATCGGTCCGAACTTTTGGGGGTTCCACGGCAGCCATTGTTGCGTCCGAAGCAAGATGTAGAGATAGGCGAATCCGACGAAGCTGAATGCCAGCACCGCGAACAGGTACGTATACCACGGCATCTCCGCTTCGGGATCGATGCGGCACATACTATAGACGAACTTTTCGACCGGCCCGAAGACCGGGGTGAGAAACGTTCTCTCGCCGCTGAACAACCGCGACATGAACTTGCCGAGTGGGTTCACGCAGATGAGGACGACGACAAACAACGCGAGGACTTGGAGCCAGCCGACGAGTGTCATCGTTAGAATTTCTCAGGCCGAAGCATGGCGTATGCCAAGTACGCGAGTCCAAGAATCGCGAGAATGAGCCCCAAAATCTGGTCGAACATCAGAGTCGCCCGCAGCCTATGACATAGCGATCGAGTAACCAAAAGAGAAATAGCGAAAGGAGGACGAGTGCCAGTTCAAGCATGCTGTGGAGCCCTCATTACTCTCAGACCTTCTCGCAGCCGCGAACGTAGAGCTCGATTATCGCGAAGAACGCTACGCAGAGCAGCACCAGGAAGACGTCGAGCACAGCTACGGATTCCCGTAGTTCAGAATCGCGTCCATGCCGAAGGTCTCTTGATAGCCCTTCGTCCCGTTGTCGTACGGCGTAACACCGGGCCGGAACGCCTTTTCCGCGCGAATCTCCGGTCGAATCATGAAGACGTTGGAGAAGCGATGCGTCACGCCGTACGTCAAGCTGCCGTATGCGGTTGCGAATCCCGAGCGCTCGCCGCGTGGGTCGTTGATGTAATCGGTCCGGAACGACATGAAATCTCTCGGTGAAAACTTATATTCCAGGTAATCCACGAGGCCGGTAGCCGTCGAAAGTCCCGGAAGGAATGCGCCCGGGCCTCCGCCGGCTCCGAGATAGAGCGGGCCGCCGGTCGCGACGTTGTAGTTGTTGATCGTGCCACCCATGTAGGCGTTGTATTCATAGAGGTAGTATCCCTCGAGCTGATTTTGGAAGCCGGGATTGAAGACGTGCGTCCACGTCACGTTCTGCTGTTGCAAGTTGTCGTGACCCCAAATCAGAGGTTCCACCATGTGCGTGATCTCGCTGTAGTAGGTGCCGGCTGTATATGTGGTCATATTCTGGCCGTTGTGCGAACCCAGGCTGAGCGCGTTGACGCCGAAGAGCACCGAGTTACGGTTCGAGTGTGACACGTATCTTGCAAGCAACAATCCCGTCGGGAAGTGGGCCGAGCCGTTCCATGGGGCGATGTCTTCGCCCGCGGAGACGCCGTATTCCAGCGTCCAATAATTGCTCATCTTCGTCTGAATGAGGACTCCGGTCTGCGTGTAACAGTCGAAGTCGAACATCAAGGAGTGCGTATAGAGAAAGTTATTCGGCGCAAGCTGGGCCTCGATGTCGGGAGGTGAGATGAAACGACCAATCTCGATATACGTCCCTTGGCCCCAGCGCGGGAAGTAGAGAATGCCGTACACCTCGACCGGATCGAAGCCGTTGGTTTGGTTGTGCAGAAGGAGTTGGTTGCTGAGGACGCCCTCCTGCGTTGTCCAACGATAATCCACGCCGTACAGCCCGGTTACGCGAAAACCCCAATCGAAGTGGTCGGTCTGAACCGTGTCCGGCTGCCGTTCGATACGCAGGACCGCCTGGTCCATCTCGACGCGATTGGGGACGTCGTCGTACGTCAACGGGTAATTCGAAGACGACGACGTGCTCTCTTCGATGCCGGGATCGAGCCAGCCGTAGACGCGGATCCCATGATCGGTCGGAACACCGATCGTGGGCCCGTCGAACTCGGCGCCGCCTCCTCCCGTAAAAAGGGGATCGAGCGGAGCAGGAAGCGCACGGCGCGTCTCCGGCGTGCTCGTTGGTGCAGGTGAAGGCGTCGCTTGCGCTCGCGCAACCGACGGCGCAGCGAAGGCGCAGAGAAAGATGAAACCGGTCAGGAACCGCGTCACAGGCGCACTATACACGTTCCCAGCGTACGAAGGACGATTCGCGCGCGCCAGCCTCCGAATGGATGATCCGGTCGGATGAGCGTTCATCCGAACGGGGGCTCGTCCTCCTGGCACTGATAGGCGATAATGCCGATGCATGGCGCATCGGTCGTGGCTTGGGGTCGGCATGCTCGCAGCGGCGTTCTTTCGCTCTCCTGTCGCGTCGGACGCGTCGCCTGCTGCATCTCCCTCGCCGACCGCAACGCCGCCCAGCGATCCTTGCGGATCCATCGCCTCGCTCGTCGACCGTCCTACGGTCACGAGTTCACCCTGCACGGTCCGACCGAGCCACGTCTTAATTGAGAGCGGCTACACAGACAACGTGGCATCGGGCTCAGACGGTGGTAATGACGTCACCTATCCGGAGTCCTTCATTCGTGTCGGGACGTGGAACCCACATCTCGAGCTCGATCTAGAACCTCCTCAGGAGAACCGCTCGACCATGGACAGCGCGCTCGTCACCGGCGCCGGTGACGCCGGCCTCGGCGCAAAGTATGAGATCGGGTACAGCGCTCGATGGACGTACGGCGCGGACCTGATCGTCACGTTCCCGACCGGTGCGGCGGCGTTCTCGGCAGGTCACACACAGTACATCGGCGGCTTCGACTGGACCTATGCCACAGGCTCGTTCGTGAGCCTGTTTGGAACAATGGGTTTCGATAATCGCGCCTTCACTCCGAGCGTTGGCGGTAGCGCGGCCCTCAGCGTGCAGTCTTCGTTCTACGCCGAGTACGCCTACTTCAGTGCCGCCGGCTCCGGCGTTGCAGGCAGAAGCCTTCCGAACGTCGGCTATATCCGTGACATTGGACCGCACGTTCAGCTCGACGTCGAGTACGGCTTCGCGCCTTCCTCCGCCGCAGGTCCCGGGCACTACGTCGGCGCCGGCGCATCGTTCATGTACTAGGAGCCGACGATGCCTTGGATCAATGCCGCCGTCTTCGTCGCCCTTCTCATTCTCCTCGCTGCCCCGCTCGCGCGCTACCTCGATGCCGTCTTCACCGGCAAGCTGCAGAATCGGCTCGAGCACGGCTTCTACCGGCTGTGCGGAATCGATCCCGCGCGGGAGATGACGTGGCAGCAGTACGCTCGCGCGGCAATTGCGCTCTCTCTCGTTGCGACGCTCGCGGCCTACGCTATCATGCGTACCCAACAGTGGCACGGTCACTTCTTCAATCCGCAAGGATTTCCGAACGTCGCGCCGTGGATTGCGTGGAACACGGCGCTGAGCTTCATCACCACCACCGACTGGCAGTTCTACTCCGGCGAGAACACGATGAGTTATCTCTCGCAGATGGCGGCGCTCGCGTGGCTGAATTTCATCGCCGGCGCAATCGGTCTCGCCGCCGGCGT
Organism: Vulcanimicrobiota bacterium; assembly: GCA_030041225.1. Lineage (GTDB taxonomy): Bacteria > Vulcanimicrobiota > Vulcanimicrobiia > Vulcanimicrobiales > Vulcanimicrobiaceae > Tyrphobacter. The sequence goes on from JASHOG010000103.1 coordinate 18,846, forward strand.
TGCCGTGATTCGCGGTTTCACGCGTCACGCAAGTGCAACGCTCGGTAATTTCTGGGTCGACACGACACGCAGCCTCTTCTACGTCCTGCTGCCGCTCTGCATGCTCTTCGCGATCGCTTTCGGCGCAACCGGAATCCCGCAGAACTTCGCGCCCTACTTGCACGTTGCAAACGCCCAGCATAGTTCGCAGCAGATCACGGGCGGCCCGATAGCCTCACAGGAGGCACCGAAGCTCGTGGGTGGAAACGGCGGCGGCTTCGTCGCTGCGAACTCCGCCTCGCCCAACGAGAATCCGACCGGAGTCTCGAATCTACTCGAGCTGCTCTCGATTTGGCTCCTTCCGGCTGCACTGCCGCTCCTCTTCGGTCGCATGGTCGGCAATCGCCGCGCTGGGCAGATGCTCCTGGCGACGATTCTCGTTTTCGGACTTACGTCGTTCGCATGCGCGCAGCTCGCCGAGCAGGCTGGGAATCCGCTCGTCCACGCGCTCGGCGTGCACGGTGGGAACATGGAGGGCAAAGAGGTCCGCTTCGGCGTTGCGAATGCAGGTCTGTCGCTCGCCGTCGCGAGCGACTCCGGTACCGGCTCTTCGAACTTCGCGTACGACTCGTTGACGCCGCTGGGCGGGCTCATGGCGCTCGTCAACCTCGAGCTCGGTGAGGTGATCTTCGGCGGCGTCGGAAGCGGGCTCTACGGTTTGCTCGTCTTCGCGGTGCTTACGGTCTTCATCTGTGGGTTAATGGTCGGGAGGACGCCCGAGTATCTTGGCAAGCGGATCGAGCGGCGCGAGGTACAGTACTCCATGCTCGCGATCCTCGTCTTCCCCGCAATCATTCTCTTCGCTACCGCAGTGGCGCTCATTACGCCGCAGGGCCTCGCGACGCTGGGGAACGCCGGCCCCCACGGCTTCACCGAGATCCTCTACGCCTTCTCGTCGAGTGCCGCGAACAACGGCTCGGCGTTTGCCGGGCTGGGCCCCAACGTCTTCTATGATTTCATGACGGGCGCAGCGATGATCGGTGGACGCTTTTTGACGATGGTCCCGACGCTTGCATTAGCGGGATCCCTCGCAGCGCGACCGTTGAACGACCGCCTCCATGCCGGGACGTTCCGCAGCGATAACGCAATGTTCGTGGCTCTCTTGATCGGCGTCATACTGCTCGTGAGCGCCGTGACGTTTCTCCCTGCCGACGTCCTCGGGCCCGTGGCAGAGCACTTTGCGCTCTGGAGCGGAAGGACGTTCTAGGCGCTTGCGTGACGCAAGGCCGCCGGAACCGCGACAGAGCTGATCGCCAGTGTCGCGAAGACCGTCACAAAAGCGCAGGCGATAATCGCTGCACGGTAAGGCGTCGATGCCGGCAGCGCGAGCGCCAGCACGAGCGAGAGTGCGCCTCGCTGGCCGGCGGAGGCGACAACGGGAAGCCAGCGTGAGGGAATTCGGGCGGGCAACAGCGATACGCAAAGGAGCGCGCGGCCGATGATCACGCCGCCGACTGCCGCCACGATGAAGAGCGGAGCACGAAGCGCGCCGGCTGCGAGCAGCGCCGCGCCGATGAGGAAGAACACCAGCGCGTTGGCAGCCAGGGCGACGACATTCCAGAACTGCTCGACGTCCGACGCGACAGAGAGATCCATCCATCGTCTCTCAAAGAAGCGAAGGCCGATGCCGCATGCAACAACGGTGAAGATTCCGGAGCAGTGCGCGTATGCTGCGAGAAAGTATCCGCCGTAGGCGCAGAGCATCGTGACGAGAATCTGCGCCGGGGCGCCGTGGGCGCGCGTGCGCAGCAGGTATGCGGTCGCGTACGCGATCGCTACGCCGAGAATCACACCGCCTATTGCTGCACCGATCGAGCGCGCCGCGACGCCGGCGACGACTGCCGGAGTCGGCGCGGAGGAGAGCGCCACCAGCACCGCACCATAGACGAGAACCGCGACGGCATCGTTGAAGAGCGCCTCGCACTCGACGATCGTCGTGAGGCCGGGCGGAACACGCTGTGTTCGAAAGATCGCGATGACGACGATCGGGTCGGTCGCGGAGAGCAGGGCTCCGGTGAGGAGCGCGGCGCTCACCGGCGCACGCACCGTAACGAGCGCGGCGGCAATCACCGCCGCCGACAGCAGGACGCCGGGCCCCGCGAGAAGCGCAATCGGACGCCACTGCCGCTTCATCTGCACGAAGTCCAG
>JASHOG010000104.1 GCA_030041225.1 Vulcanimicrobiota bacterium
CTTTCAAAACCGAATCTCGTCCTCGTCGGCCGCACTTGCAGGCGTTGCGCGATCGTCCGCGGCGCGATCGACGTCCTTGATCGACGACTCGGCGCTCTTCAGGAGCTTGTCGCACTCGGCGATGAGTGTTTTGCCCTCTTTGAAGAGGAGCGTCGCGCGCGCGAGATCGGTGCCCGTACCCTCGAGCTCCTTGACGATCTGCTCGATGCGCGCGAGCTTCTGCTCGAAGTTCTGAAGCGGCTCACTCATCCGGTAAGATCCCTTCGACGCGTGCACTCGCTCTTCCACGCTGGAAGCGAGCCTCGATCGCGTCACCGATGCGCAGCGCGGCAGCGTCGCGAACCGCCTTGCCGCCGAGACTCACGATCGCGTAGCCGCGCTCGAGCGGCGAGAGGGGATTGAGCCCGTCGAGACGTGCTGCTACACCTTCGAGCCTGCGGTAGAGCCTCCCGAAGTAACGCTCGCGGCCGGTCTCGATCGTGCCCGCGAGCGCAATCAACCGCTCGCGACTGCGCGCGAAGAGATGCTGTGGGCTGAGGCGCTGTAATCGCATCTGCAGCTCGCCGAACCGCGCGCGTTTGCGCGTGAGGAGTGCTGCACGTGCGTGATCGAGGCGTAGCCTGAGGTCGTCGGTGCGGCGTGACGCCTGCAACACGATCGCCTGCACCGCACGCCCGAGCGCACGCTCCGCCTCACGAACCCTGTGCGTTGCAAGAGTCCAGCCTCGAGCGATCTCCTCCGCGGCCGCCGTCGGCGTCGCAAAGGCCTTGTCGGCCGCGTCGTCGGCCAGGTGGTGGTCGCCGGAGTGGCCGATCGCAGTGAGCACGGGGAGGCGCGCACGTACGATCGCGCGCACGACGGGCTCCAGGTTGAAAGGGAAGAGATCCTCGTACGAGCCGCCGCCGCGCGTGAGCACGATCACGTCGACGTCGAGCTGCGATGCCTCGTCGAGCGCCGCCGCGATCTCGATCTCCGCTCCGAGTCCTTGGACCTGGGTTTCAACGAAGCGTACTTCGACGAACGGCGCGCGCCGCGCCAGCGTCTTGAGGAAGTCCTCGGTCGCCTTGCCTCCGCGCGCCGAGATCAACGCCACACGACGCGGAAGCTCCGGAACCGCGCGCTTTCGCTCGGGTTCGAAGAGCCCTTCGGCACGGAACCTCTCCTTCAGCCGCTCGTACTGTAAAAAAAGCGCGCCGAGGCCGGTCGGCTCGACGCTCTCGACGACGAGCTGATAGCAGCCGCGATCCGGCCGCACACCGATGCTACCGGTGGCAATCACCGAGATGCCGTTGCGCAGCGGTGGAAGCTCTTTGCTCCGATCCGACCACGCGACGCATTCGAGGACCGCCTGCTCTTCCTTGAGCACGAAGCCGATGTGACCGTTGCCGAACGGGTGAACCCCGGAAACCTCTCCGGCTATTGCAATACTCGAAAAGAATTTCTTCCGCGCAAACCATCCGGAGAGGCCAAAGGTGAACTCCTTCACGGAGTAAACGCGCCGCGCCGTTTCCGCCCGCTCCTCGTTCACGGCCCGACTCCGGCCTTCGCGGGGCTCGCGAGCGGGTACGGCGTCGGCGGCGGCAAGACGCGGTCGCAATCCGCCGTGGGCTGCGTGCCGATCAGATAGAGGTCGGCCCCACCGCCGCACGCCGCAATGCGTACCACTTCGTCGGCAGGGAAGTCGAAGTCATGCGGCGGCGTCTTCGCGAGCGCCGCCTTCATGAAGCGCGCCCAGATTCGCGCCGGAATGTTTCCTCCATACGACTCGACCATGCGCGAGTAGTCGTCATTCCCGATCCATACCGCTGCGACCAGGTCGGGTGTGTAGCCGACGAACCACGCATCGCGGAACGACGACGTCGTTCCCGTCTTTCCGGCCGCGGGGCGTCCGATAATCGCGTTGGGATACCCGGTTCCGTGATTGATGACGTCCTCGAGCATACTCGTCACGATGTACGCGGTTCCCGCGCTCACCACCTCATCTGCCTGCGGGTAACGATCGTCGAGCACGGTGTTTCCGAGCGAGTCTTGCACCGTCCGAAACGCCGTCGGCACCACGTGAATGCCTTGGTTCGCGAGCGTCGCGTAGCCTGACGCCTGATCGAGCACGGTGATGCCGGTGCTTCCGAGCGCGAGTGAGAGATTCGCCTCGAGGGGTGTCGTCACGCCCATGCGATGCGCGTACTCGATCACGCGATCGACGCCGATTCGATCGGCAAGCTTCACTGCAACGACGTTACGCGAGAACGCGAGCGCAGTGCGCAGCGTCACCGTTCCCATGTAGCTGTTGTCGTCGTTCTGCGGCGACCATGTCGTGCCGTCGCCCATGGGATAGGAGACCGGCGTGTCATCCATCGTCGAGGCCGGCGGGATGCCTGCGTCGATCGCCGCCGTGTAGACGTAGGCCTTGAAGGACGAGCCCGGCTGGCGGTGCGCCTGCCATGCCCGATTGAACTGATTGTCGAGCGAAAAGTGTGTGCCGCCCACCAAAGCGAGAATTTCCCCGGTCGACGGACGGAGTGCCACGATTGCCGCCTCGTGCGCGCCGATTCCCTCGGCCTTCGCCGTGCGGATTCCCCAGTCGACGGCTTCTTGCGCGATGTGCTCCATACGAGGGTCGAGCGTCGTGTCAACCTGCAGTCCGCCCTCCTCGACGACCTGTTTGCCGAAGATTTGCTCGAGCTGCGCGATCGCATACGTTGTGAAATAGGGATAGGCATAGCTCTGCAGACCTTCGGGCCGCTGCGGCGCGAGGTCGAGCGGTGCAGCGTACGCCGCATCGGCTTGATCCTCTGTGATATACCCGCTGTCAACCATACGGTCGAGAACGTGACGCTGGCGTTCGCGTGCGAGCGACACGTCGACGAACGGCGAGTAATCCGACGGCGCGGCCGGAAGCCCGGCGAGCACCGCGGCTTGCCCGAGCGTCAAGTCCCGAACGCTCTTGCCGAAGTACGTGTGCGCGGCAGCATCGACGCCGTACGCTCCTGATCCCAAATAGATGAGGTTTAGGTAGCGCTCGAGGATCTCGCTCTTCGTGTAGTAGCGCTCGATCTCCATCGCAAGCAGCGCCTCTTGGATTTTCCGAGAGAACGAGACGCGATTCGAAAGGAAGAGCGCGCGCGCGAGCTGCTGCGTGATCGTCGAGGCACCCTGCTCGATCTGCTGATGCGTGACGTCGGCAAGCGCTGCGCGCATGATTCCGCTGAAGTCGACGCCATGGTGACGGTAAAAGTTATGGTCCTCGTTCGCGATGAACGCCTCGCGAACGATGGGCGGAATGCGCGCGATCGGAACCCATATGCGGTTCTCCCGGTAGACCGTCGCAAGGAGCGTGCCGTCGCGCGCATAGATGCGCGTCGAGCGCGCCGGCTGATAATCGGCCATGCGGCTGATGTCCGGAAGATTGCGCGAGTACGAGGCGACGATTCCCGCGAGGAGCCCCGCGAAGAAGAGCACGACGAGGAGCAGCATGACGAGGATGCCTCGGATGATGCGCCGCCTGCCCAGACGCGCGAGCCAGTCGACGAGCGCAATGGCTGCGTCATTGAGCCATTCTAGGATATCTCTAAGGACTTGCATGCGTTCGTACTACCGCGCTCAAGACGCCGTTGATGAAGCGCCCTGAGTCCTCGGTAGAAAACCTCTTCGCCAGCTCGACGGCTTCGTTGATGACGATCGCAGGCGAAAGCTCGGGGCGTCGGCAGAGCTCGAAGGTCGCCATACGGAGAATGCAACGATCCACGACCGGAAGACGTTCGATCGTCCACGACTCGAGCAGCGGCGTGATCACGCGGTCCGCCTCAGGTGTGAACTCGATCGTGCTCAGGACGAGCTCGCGAACGAAGGCCCGGTGTTCCGCGCTGCTCGTCTCGCCGACGATCTCGTCGATCGCCTCAGCCGGATCGCGTGAGCCGACACCGACGGCGTAGAGCGCCTGCAGCGCCTGTTCGCGCCCGACCCGTCGAGCCGGCATCTCACCCCTGAGCCTGTCGAAGGGCCGCCGTACCGGCGAGCAGTCGAGGAAGGAACCCGATGTCGTAACGGCCCTCGCGAAACTCTGGCGTCTCGAGAATGTCGCTGCACTCGCCGAGCGTCGTGTGCACGCCCTCAATCTTCGTCTCCCGCAGGGCTTGGAGCATGCGCGCAATGGCCTGCTCTCGATCCTCGCCCCACGCGATGATCTTTGCGAGCAAGGAGTCGTAATACGGGGGTACGAGCGACCCGCTTGCGACGTACGTGTCGACGCGAATACCCGCCCCGTCGCCGAAGGCGACGCGTGAGAGCGTTCCCGCTTCCGGAGCAAAATTATTGCGAGGGTTCTCCGCGTTGATCCGGCACTCGATCGCGTGCCCGCGCGGGCGAAGGTCTTCCTGAGCATATCCGAGCCGCTCGCCGGCGGCGATGCGAATCTGCTCCTTCACGAGATCGACGCCGTACACCGCTTCGGTGACCGGGTGCTCTACTTGAATGCGCGTGTTCATCTCCATGAAGTAGACATGATCGTCGCTGACCAGAAACTCGAGCGTGCCTGCGTTGGTATATCCGACGCTCTTGCATGCCCGCACGGCCATCTCGTGCAGCGCGCGCCGCTGCTTTTGACCGAGATCCGGCGCGGGAGCCTCTTCGATGAGCTTCTGGTGCGAGGGTTTCTGAACCGAGCAGTCGCGTTCGCCGAGATGGAGCACGTTCGAAAACTCGTCGCCGAGCACTTGTACTTCGACGTGCCGCGGCCTCACGAGCAGTTTCTCCATGTAGAGGCGGCCGTCTTTGAAGCTCGCCTCCGCCTCCGCCGTCGCGCTCGCGTAAGCGCGTTCCAAATCCTCAGGACGCTCAACGCTGCGCATCCCCTTGCCGCCGCCCCCAGCCGTTGCTTTGAGCAGTACCGGATAACCGATTTTCTTCGCTGCGTCGCGGGCAGCCCTCGCCGATTCCAGAATGTCGCTCCCCGGGATCGTTGCGACGCCCGCCTCTTTCATGATGCGCTTTGCGATTGCTTTGTCGCCCATCGCGGCGATCACCGCCGGCTTTGGTCCGATGAAGACGAGCCCGTGATCCGAGCAGATCTCCGCGAAGCGCGCGTTCTCGGCGAGAAAGCCATACCCGGGGTGAACTGCCTCGCACCCTGACGCCAACGCCGTCGAGACGATGTTCGCAATGTCGAGATACGAGCGCGGCACGGGACCGGGGCCGACGCAGTACGCCTCGTCGGCATCGCGAACGTGCAGTGAGTCCTTGTCGGCTTGCGAGTAGATCGCAACGCTGCGCACTCCGAGCTCGCGGCAGGCGCGGGTAACGCGCACGGCGATCTCACCGCGATTGGCGACGAGAACTTTCGTAAACACTAGGGAGCCTCCCTACCGCTCGACCTCGAAGAGCGGACGGCCATAATCAACGAGGTCGCCGTCCTGCTGCAACACCGCGAGCACGCGTCCCGAGCCGCGGCTGCGAATCGGATTGCGAATACCGAGCTGCTCTACGTATCCGAGCTCGCGATCTCCCTCGAGTATCTCACCGACAAACGGTACGGGCCGCGAGAAGTGAAACGTTCCGACGCGATCCGCCGCGATTTGCTCGACCCGCACTGGAGCGGGCACAATCTTCTGCTCGCGTGGAACGGAATGCTCGTATTCCGGCGTGCGGCCTACTTCGAACACCTCGTCCTCGCGTTCAATACGCAGCGACTCGAGATCGTTGGCGACGAGGAACTCCGCCAAGCGCCGCACGCGCTCGGCGATCCCGTTCCCTTCAGGGCTCATCAGTGGGGCTCGCTTCCTCGCGCAAACGCCCCAACCTCCGTCAGCGGCTCGAGCACGAAGCTTCGCTGGCGTAAGCGTGGGTGCGGAACAAGCAAGCCGGGCTCCTCGATGCGCACGTCGTCGTAGAGAAGTAGATCGAGATCGATGACGCGCGGCCCCCACCGATAGCCTGCGCGCCGGCCCAAGCGTCTCTCGATGCGCTGCAAGGTCGCGAGCAGGTCGTGCGGCGAGAGGAGCGTTTCGAGGCGTACGGCCGCGTTGACGAACCACGGCTGTGCGGTGCGCCCCCATGGAGCGGTACGCCGCAGTGCGGAGAGCTGCCGTACGCATCCCGCTTCGCCGAGGGCGCGTACGGCGCGCCGCACGTTGAACGCAGCGTCGCCAAGATTCGATCCGATGCCGACGTAGGCGATGACGCTCATCAGAGCTTCGCCGCAAAGCGCGGATTCTCGCGCGAGAGCGTTACGGACGGCGTTGCACCGTCAAGCAGTCCCGGTTTCGCGACTCGTACGTCTGCTCGCGCGATGCGCGGATCGAGGAAGACCACCGCGAGCACGTCCGCCGCGACGCGCTCGAGCAGCGCGTGCGAGCTGCTTCGAACTGCGGTGACGACGGCGTGATAGAGCTCTCCGTAGTGCACGGTCTCGCCGATCTGGTCGCTTGCCGCAGCTGACGAGAGGTCGATCTCCGCGACGAGGTCGATCTCAAAGGTCTGTTCGCGCTCGCGCTCGCCGGGGTCGGCGCCGTGCCGCGCGAGGACGTGAATGCCGCGGATCTCTATCCGGTCCACTGCGCGGGTCTCCATCCGCGAAAGATCGCATCGCTGACGCGCACCGCGTCACATGTCGCGGCAACGTCGTGAACGCGCACCATGTCGATGCCGGCAGCCGCCGCGAGTGCACTGGTTGCCACCGTCGCAGCGACGCGCTCTTGTACCGTGCGTCCGGTGAGTTTGCCGAGGGTTGACTTCCGCGATGTGCCGAGCAAGGTCGGGAAACCGAGCGCGACGATGCGATCGAGGTTACGTAAGATGCGGAGGTTGTGCTCGGCCGTCTTCCCGAAGCCGATGCCGGGATCCACCATCATCCGCTCGTGCGGAATGCCGCGTCGTAGGCCTCGCTGCGCGCAATCGTCGAGCACACGCAGAACTGCATCGAGAACGTCGCCGTCGTACTCGGCAGTCTCTTGATTATGCATCGCAATGAAGGTGAGCTTCCCCTCGGCGGCGATCTCGAGCAGCCCGTCTGGAGCACGCTGCACGCAGTTGAGCACGTCGACGCCGATCTCCCGAGCAGCTCGTGCGACCTGATCTTTGGCGGTGTCGACCGAAAGCCGCACGCCCGGGAAACACTCGTGCAGAGCACGCAACACGGGAAGAACGCGCTCTCGTTCGGTCGCCTCATCGACGGGCTCGTGTCCGGGACGCGTCGATTCACCGCCCACGTCAAGCACATCGGCGCCTTCGTCGATGTGGCGCTGCGCCGTTGCGATCGCCGACTCGACGCTCGTGCTGCCGTCGCCGGAGAACGAGTCCGGTGTCACGTTGATAATGCCCATCACGTAGGTACGCGTGCCCCAGTCGAAGCTCATTGCGCGACGAGGCGCGCACGCCGCGCGAGCGCGTCGTTGCGAACGGCGGCGACGACGAAGGTCGATCCGGTAACGAGCAGCACCTCGCCGGGCGCGCAGGCCTCGCAGGCTCGAGCAAACGCCTCATCGGGACGAGATATGACGCGCGCGGGCGCAAAGGAGCGTGCGAGCTCCGCAAGACGCGATGGCGCGACGGGCCGCCGCCCCGCTGCTTCAAACGACGTCACGGTCACCTGGGAGAGGAGCGGCGCGAGCGCCTGTAGGATCGCGGCCGCGTCCTTTCCTTCGCCGATCGCGACGAGCGCGTGCATCGTGCGACCGGGAAAATGTTCGCGCAGGGCATCAGCCAAGTGCTCCGCCTTCTCCGCGTTGTGCGCAATGTCGAGGACGACCGGCGGATCGCCGTTCACGATCTCCATGCGCCCGGGAATCGCAACACGCGCGAGCCCTCGCTCGACGGATTCGACGGACGGGCGCAAGCTGTGTGGCAGCGCTTCCAGCGCGACGATTGCCGTTCGCGCGTTACCTCGTTGGAAGGAGCCGTACACCGAGAGCTCGAGCTCGTAACCCGATTGCGCCGTGCGCACGCTAAAGGAGCGCTCCTCTTCTCCTGGTTTGAGTTCCGCGGTGCGGGCAGCATGAATCACCGGCGCTCCAACCTCGCGCGCACGCGACTCGATTACCGCGATCGCTTCTTCGCGCTCGACACCGAGCACGAGCGGTATACCGGGCTTCGCAATGCCCGCCTTCTCCGCGGCGATCTGCTCGATCGTATTGCCCAGCACCTCGGTGTGGTCGAGGCCGACCGACGTGATGACGGCAACCTGCGGCAGCAACACGTTCGTTCCGTCGAGCCGCCCCCCGAGGCCCACCTCGATGACGGCAGCATCGACGCCCTCGCGGGCAAAGTAGAGAAACGCGAGCGCCAAGAGCGTCTCGTAGTACGTCGGTTTCCCGTGAGCCGGCGTCACGCGCTCGACTGCGGGTAGCATCTCCTCGAGCAGCGCGCCGAAGCGGTCGCGTTCGATCGACACACCGTCGATCGCGGCGCGCTCCGTCATAGAATGCAAGTGCGGCTTGACGTGCAATCCCGTGCGCTTTCCGGATGCGCTCAGCGCCGCGGCGATCATTGTGGCCGTCGAGCCCTTCCCACTCGTCCCTCCGACGTGCACGCTCGGGTACGAGCGATGTGGATCACCCAGTGCTCGGAGTAGTGCGCGAATGCGGTCGAGGCCGAGACTCTTACGTTGTGAGTCACGCTCCCCGATCAGTCCGAGCAGGTACCGCTCGGCGCGCTCAAACGTCATGTGCGCGTTCGTCATCGCCGGAGAGCAGCTCGAGAGCGTGTGGAAGAACGGGTACGATCACCGCGAGCGACTCCGCGACCGCTCTTGGGTTCCCGGGAAGGTTCACGATGAGCGTGCGATGCCGAACCCCGGCGACGGCGCGCGAGAGCATCGCGGTACGAACATGCGGTAGCGATGCGGCGCGAATCGCTTCACCGATCCCCGGCACTTCGTAGTCGAGGACAGCGAGCGTTGCCTGCGGCGTTCGATCGCGCGGACTCAGACCGGTTCCTCCGCTCGTGAGGACGAGCGCCGCTATCCCAGAGTCCGCGAGCTCGATGAGCTCGGCCTGCAATCGGCTCGCGTCGTCGGGAAGGACCAACTCCCGTACGATCTCGTACGCCGCGCCGAGTTGCTCGCGTAAGATCGGCAGGCACGCGTCCTTTCGCGCCCCGCTTGCAGCGCGATCGGAGAGCACGATGAGCGCTGCCGTAAAGCGGCCGTTCACGAGCGCCGCCATTTCCCGCTCTTCCCTCCGCTCTTCTCAAGCAGAGCAATACGCTCGATGACGATGCCCCGATCGAGCGATTTGGTCATATCGTAGATCGTAAGCGCCGCAACGCTCGCCGCGACGAGCGCTTCCATCTCGACGCCTGTTTGTGCCGTCGTCTTCGCCTCCGCTTCGACACGCACGGCATTCGGCGGCTTCCATTCGAAGCTGACGCGCACACTGCTCAACGGCAGGGAATGCGCGAGCGGTATCAGCTCGTCCGTACGTTTTGCGGCGGTGATTCCCGCGACCTGCGCCGCGACGAGCGCGTCGCCCTTCCGGAGCACGGCGGTACGTATCGCACGAAATGCCGCGTTGCTCATATGCAGCACCGCTTCGGCACGAGCGATTCGGCGTGTCGCGGACTTGGCGGAAACGTCGACCATCGCGACGCCGCCGGCGGACGAAAGGTGTGAGGGTTTCGGCATGGTGTTTGGATAAGTCGGAGTGCGATGGCGCTATTCCCGCAGCCGGGCACCGATCCTCGGCAGCGTTTCGCCCAGATGCTCGCGTTCTACGGATCACTTGGCGATGCGGCGTCGGGTTACCCTCGTGGTTTCGGCCCCCGCAAGGCTAGTATCGCGGTCGCGCTGGCGACGCTCGCGGAGATCGATGAGGCATCGCGCGACGCTATAGGATTTGCGGGGCTGCTCCACGCAATCGGCGCAATCGCGCACCATGAGGAGCCTCGGGACGTGCCCGTCTATGGAGCGCGCCTCTGCGAGCGGATCGCGGCGCTTCCGCCGGCGACTGCCGAGCTCGTGCGCACGCAATCGGAGTCTTGGGACGGCACGGGATTCCCCGATCAGCTGCGCTGGCACGCAATCCCCTTTGCAGCGCAACTGCTCCTGCTCTCACATAGCGTCTTGATGCTGAGCGAAGAGGACGCGCTCGATCGCGTCAACGCGGAGAGCGGACGTAGCCTCTCCCCTGCCGCGGTTGCTCTCTACGCGCGGTGGCTGCGCCTCGGCGAGAAGGCCGCGCCGCTCGAGCCGCCATGGCACGCGCTCGATCCCGGTGCGTGCGACGTGATCTCCTTCCTCACTGAGATCACGGATGAAATGACGTGATGCAGCAGCTCGCGCGCCGCGCTCGCTGCATTCGCGGCTCGCGCGTCCTCGAGATCTTGCAGCGCTCCGACGCGCACAGCGTCGTCGATCCATTTATGGGTCTTCCGACGCACTTGAACTACCTCAAACGCCATGGCATCGCGGTGCACGGCGGAGATCTGCTGTCGTGGCCGGTCTGCGTCGGTAAAGGCGTCGTTTCGAACGATCTCACCCTTCTGCGCGATGACGAGACTGCGGCGATTGTCGAGGCACGTCCAGGCCGTATCTACTCGGGCGAAAGTTTCATGAGCTGGGAAGGCGCGTCGCTCGGTGAGGAGCACTGCACGTACCTAGGTATCTGGCGCGAGAACGTTCGCGAGCTGCGCAGCGAGGCGCAGACGGGCTTGGCCCTTCTCGGCCTCTGGCGCGTCTTTTGCTACTGGTTACAGAAAGCCGAAGAGCCGGATGCGATGGAAGACATCGCACCGGCGGAGCTCGCGTGGCACTACGTGCGTCAAGCCTCGCAGTGGGTTGCGACGAATGGTCGGCGCAACACGGTGCGCTGCGCCGATGCCGTTGCAACGATCGAGGCCTGCAACGCCGACGCCCTTCTCCTGGCTCCGCCCTCTCGCGGCGGCCACCGCAGCATCGATCCGCGTGTGTGGATGTGGGAGGCGTGGTGGCGCGGCAACCCCGCGTTCACGCTCGAGCAACTCTACGCCGAGAGCACCTTCGGCACGCATCCAAGTGAAACCGAGTATATGTTCGCCCTAAAGAACCTCATCAACAAAAGCTCGAAGTACCGCCTTATTCTCTTCCTCACAGCATCAAGCCACGCACCGGAAATGGAGTCGCTGCTTCGAGACGCCGGCCGCGCCGTCGAAATCCTCGCGTATTCCGATGACGAGGTGTATCTCGTCGCGAGAGGTTGAGGCTATGGGGCTTACGGCGGCTCCGACCGACGAGCGAAGCCAGGATGGCGAGAGCGAGGAGGCGGAGCAGTAGGAGCGAGCTAGGACGGCGAGCGACGAACGGCGCCGAAGATCCATAGCCTCAGCTTCTCGCGACTAAAGAAACCCTACTTCTGGAATCGCGCCCAAATAAGACAGAGCAGCGCCAAAATCCACAGCACCACGAGGTGCGTGACGTGATGCGCGTGCCCGGCTCCGGACGCGGTGAAGTAGTTGATCTTTCCGAGCCCGTAGAGGATGCCGAGCACGAAGAAGATCACGGCGAGCAGTAGTGCGAGGGCCTTCACGAGAGTACTCCTATGCGGGCGAGCACGAGACATACTGCGCCGAAGAGCAGACAATACCATCCAAACGGGCGCAGGTCGTTTCTCTTGAAGTACCGGGTGAGGAAGGCGACGGAGAGATAGGCGGCGACCGCGGCGACGACGCCGCCCGCGAGCGCCTCCAGTGCCGCGAGGTGCGCCCCCGGAGCGATGAGGCGCGGAATTTCGAGCAGCGCAGCGGCGCCGATCACCGGCGTGGCCAGGAGAAAAGAGTAATGTGCCGCCTCATCGTGGTCGAGGTCGCAGAGGAGGCCGCCGGCAATCGAGGCGCCCGAGCGTGAGATGCCGGGAAGCAGCGCAAAGGCCTGCGCGATCCCGACGGCCGCGCTCTGAGCGTAGCTCATCTGCTCGATGCGGTGTGGCACGCGTGTCGCAGTGCGCTGGCGACGGCGGAGAGACTCGCCGAGAAACATGACGACGCCGTTGAGCATGAGGAACACCGCAGCGGCTAAGGCGGATCCGAAAAGCCTACGTACCGGATCTTGCGCGAGAACGCCGATGATGCCGACCGGAATCGTGCCGACGACGAGCCGCCAGCCGACGCACTCGTCACGATCCTGCGAAAGCTGTCCGCGCGCGACACTGCGAAGGAGCGCGCGCACGATGCGCCACCATTCCTCTCGATAAAAAAAGACGAGGGCGAGGGCCGTGCCGAGGTGCAGCACGACGACGAAGGCGAGGAACGTCGGATCGGAGCGATTGATGTTGTGCCACTGCAGGAGGGCTGGGACGAGAATGGTGTGACCGAGGCTCGACACGGGAAAGAGCTCGCTGACGCCTTGTAAGATCGCCAGTGCGATCGCCTGCGCGAACGTCATTACCAGGGAGCGAACTGCACGCGGAAGAGATAGCTCGAGGCGACTTCCTTGCAGGCGCGTCGTGCCGGCGCGTACTGCGCCGCGCGCGCCATCGAGAGCGCAAACGCATCAAACGTGGGGTCGCCGGACGTCGCTGCAATCGTCGCGCCTGTGACGCTGCCGTCGGCGGAAACTTGGACCTCCACGGCGGCGGTCCCCGAGACGGCGAGCGCGCGAACCGAGGGCGGAATCTGCTGCGGGGGCGGCGTTTCGGCGAGCGCGGCGGGCACATCGGGAGAGACGCAGCGCGACCCCGGAGTTTGGGCTACGGACGCGGGCGTCGGCGGCGGCGTCGGAACGAACGACGGCGTGACGACCGGTGCGCTCGGTTGCGGCAGCGCGCTGACGACACGCGGCGGTGTCACGCGTGGCTTGTGCGGCGGCGTTCGCGGAGGCGGCGTCATGTGCAGGATGACGGTCCGCTCGCCGTACGGAACGCTCTCATGCTCGAGGCTTGGGCGAGGCGGATGAACCAGTAACGCTACAAAGACGTGCAGGAGCACCGATAGCGCGAAGGCTGCGACCAGCACCCAGCGCGCACGGCGAAGCGTAATGCGCGGCGCTCCTCGCTACTCCGGCGTGAACGTCACGATGAACTGATACGGCGTCGTGACCGGCTTGCAGTTCACGAGGTGCGGCGCGTACGTGGACTCGCGCGCCACGCGAAGCGCCTCGCGCTCGATCGCTCCGTTGTGCGCCGGATCCGACATAATGCTCGGCGCTCCGACGAGCGCTCCCGACGGCCCGACGGTGACGACCACGACGACGTCGACCTCACCGAGCCCGGCATCTTCCGCGGCCTGCGGATAATCGACGGGCGGCACGTCGATCGTGTGCGCCTCCTGATTCGGATCGGGACAGTTGCCGGGCGTTTCGACCGGCGGCGCCGGAGAGGCGGTGCCGTTCCCGCCGGGTACGCCGTTCTGACTTCCCTTCGGCGGTGCCACGTACGTCGGCTGGGACGGAGCGGCGCCTCCGTGGCTCAGGTGCGGAACGTTCAGCTTAAGGGGCTGCGGGTGCGACTGCGGATGCTGCTGCACCTGGTGCGGCTGCGGGGTCGGAGGCGGTGTCGGCGTCGGCGGCGGCGGGGTCGGTGGCGGCTTGATCGTCTGGAGGTGCTGAATCTTGATCGGTGGCTCGGTCTGCTCTTCGTGCACCGCGTTCAGGCTGCGATAGAACGGCACCGCCACCAGCTCGAGGACGACCGCGATGACGAACGCCCATCCGGTGAAGTTCCGAATCTTCTCACCGGTGGTGAGGTAACGCCCCTTCTCCTTTGGCTGCGGCATTCTACTCTATACTGAGCCGGCCGGTGAGCCCTGAACGTGGTTCGCCAGGCCGAAGGTGTTGAGTCCGGCCCCTTGCGCTGCGTCCATCACTTGGAGCAATAAACCGTAGCTTACCGTGGGGTCGGCTTTAATGATGACACTACGCACACCGTGCCCGACGGAGGTTTCGAGGGCTTCAAACTGCGCGTGCGCGTCGCGGATGTTGACCGCAGACGAACCGATCTCGACGGTGGCGGTCTTCGCGTCTTGGGCGGTGATGATGACGACGACCTGCGACGGCGCGACGCGTGTGCGGTTGTAGGCGTCGGGCAACTTCGGCTCCTTTGTCACCGCTGCGAGGATGATGAAGATGATGAGGAGGACCAGCAGCACGTCCGTGAAGGGCGTGATGTTGATCGTCGACATCACATCTTCGTCGCTGCTTGCGGTTGACAGTGCCATAGTGCGCTCGTTATCTCCTTACGACGTTACGAAGCCCACGTTGTCGTCGCCGGCCATTCGTGCGGCGTCGAGAACACGAATGATGATCCCGTACGGTGCCTTTGCGTCGGCGATGAGGGATATCGCCTTTCTTCCGCGCTTTCGCACGTCCGCGTTGAGAATTTGGTAGACGGTCTGGGAGTTCGCCCGCGTGCCGTCGACGTAGATGACGCCCTTGGCGTTCACCATGACCGTGATGTTGTTGTGCGTGTTCGTGATGTTCGTCGGCGTGTTGCTGCTCTTCCCGAGCTGCTTCTCGAAGCCTGGAGGGGCTGAAATCGCGGCAAGGATCATAAAGATGATCAGCAGCACGAGGAGCACGTCGGTAAATGGCGTGATGTTGATCTCCGCCATCACCTCCGACTCGCCGCTCTGCGCAGAGAGAAGGCTCACGACCTACCTCGTCACCTTTTTGCCGGCTGGTAGAGATCCGTCGGGATCGCCTGGCCGGTGTTGTGGAAGTGCAGCATCTCGGCAAGCTGGTTCGCAGCGACGATCATCTCGCCGTTGAAGCCCTTAATCTTCGCCTTGAAGTAGTTGAAGAGCACGACCGCGATGATGGCGATCGCGAGGCCGGTGAACGTCGTGATGAGGGCGATGGAGACGCCTGCCGCGACCACGGCCGGCGAGGAGTTGCCCTTCAGCGCGATGTCGTTGAACGCCCGGATGATGCCGAGCACCGTACCCGCGAGCCCGACGAACGGGGCGATGACGGCGATCGTGCCGATGATCGGCAGGTTGCGCTCCAGCGCGTTGAGATGCTCCATCAGGGCGATCGAGAGCGCGTCAGTGATGTCGGCGCGGTTCTTGTCGCCGCGCTTCAGGCCGAACTCGAGGACTCTCGGCAACATCCCACGCCGGCTTTGGGCCACCTGAATGGCGCCCGGCAGATCGTTCGCCGCCACCTTTTGTCCTATAGCACGCAAGAGACTGCGCGTGTCTGTGCGCTGCGAGGTCAGGAAGACCCACCGCTCGATCACGATCGCGACGAGCACGACCGAGATGAACAGCAGGACCCACATGTCCCAGCCGCCCTTTTGCATCAGACCCATGAAACCGCTAAACAAGTTCACCGTGTTTTCGACCCCTCCAGAATAAGAAATTTGGTTCCGCTGTAAGGCGCTCCTTCGTTATCGACTTTGGCCTGCACCGACCTAAGTCCTTGTACCCCTCATGGCATGCCCCCACCCTGGGACGAATTGAGCGCGTTGATAAACTTCTCGGCGTTCTGCGCAACCGACTGCTCCCCGGCTGCCTTCGCCAGCGTGTCTGCCTTGCCCAGATAGTTTAAGGCCTGCTGCTTCAGGCTTACGTTGTGCGTCGAGCCGTATTGTCCGGCGTACACGTACCCCTCCCAGAAGTTTGCCGATGGGTCGTTGGCGTCGATCGCGAGGGCCTTGTCGGCGTAGCCCTTGATCGAGGTCAGGTTCGGTTGCGGCTCAGATCCGAGCAGTAGGGCCATGCGATCGTACGCAATGACCTCGAGCTTGGGATTCCCCAAGTCTGCAATCTTCCCATAGAGCGCCAGCGCCTGATCGTAGTCCTTTGCATCCTTGGCCGCGTCGCCTTGCTGGATGTAGAGCGCCGCTTCTTCTTCGATCGGGAATTCGTTCGAGGGCTCGAGCCTGCGCATCTCCGCTATCAACGGCTGCGCACTCGTGAGATCACCGGACTGCTCGTATGCCATGAGCAGGTGTTGGTCGACCGCATAGCGCGTCTCCACGTCGGTGTGTGGATCGGCAAAGATCACGCCGTGGACGCTCTGCAGGGTCGCGATGGCCGCAGTGTATTCTTTGTCCCCGAGCTGTGCCACGCCGAGCGCGTACTTCGAGTTGTTGCTGTGGTCGAGCGCATACGCTCGCTGCGCGTAATCGATGGCACGCGTCGGCTCCGTGCTCGACAGATAGACTGCAGCCGAAGCATACGCCTGGGCGGCGACGGTGGCGTAGATCCTGTGAATCGTCCCGGCGTGAGAAAACGCGTCGGCGGCATCCGTGTAGTCGTGGAGGTAGAACTCGGCGACACCCTCGAGCTGCTGCAGCTCCTGGTCGCTAGGATTACTCGAGAGCGCGGAGACCGCGAGCTCCTTCGCGGTGTCGTATTGCCCTGCGCGAAGCAGGCTCTGGATGCGTGCCACAGTGCTGCTTCCGGCGCTCTCGCCGACGCCGCTCGCCGAAACCGTCGAGCGGCCGAAATGGTAGGACGGGTGCAGGAACCAAGGGATTGGCCTACCGTCACAGGTCGCGGGACGATAGGTTGACGAGTCCGCAATCTGGCGTGCCGCGTCGTCGTCGCCGTGGTTCGTTGACGTGTAAATCTTCGTGACGACGTGGCTGCCGTTCGGATTTACTTGCACTTGCACCTCAACGGTGCCCGTACCGGCGACCGGCGCGCTGTATTTGCCTTGACTGACAACCGAAGCAGCAACGACATTTCCGTTGCAGACGGCTAGAGCCGGGCGCGCCGTCAGTGCGATCACGACGACGCCTGCAGTTGAGAGAACGAGGAGAATCCGATTCATGGAGCGTCTACCTTCTTGCTTGTGTGACCCGCTCGGATGCGACGCAGGTCCTTCAGCTCCCTTGTGTTCAAAAAACGGCTCCCACCGGGTTTGAGTTCCCCAAGCGCAACGGGGCCGAAACGCACCCGTTTTAGCGACAGGACTCGGTATCCGAGGGCATCGAGCATACGACGGACCTGGCGGTTCTTCCCCTCGTGCAGACGCATCTCTATGAGCGATACCTGCCTCCCGGCGGCGATCACCCGCACCCTGCACGGCTGACTCCGCTGCTCGCCGAGCGCGATGCCTTCCCGAAGGGCTTGCACGTGCTCCTTCGCGATGCACCCGGCCACGCGTACGCGATAATCCTTTTGTACTCCGTATCGAGGATGCGTCAATCGGTGAGCCAGCTCGCCGTCGTCGGTCAGCAGGAGTAGCCCCGACGAGTCGTAGTCGAGGCGCCCCACCGGCACGACGCGCGGGGTTCCTCGCGGCAACAGGTCGCGCACGGTTTGTCTCCCTTGCGGATCGCGCATCGTCGTCACGACGCCGACCGGCTTGTTCATGGCGAGGTAGGTCTTCGAACGTGGGATTGCAACCGGCGTGCCGTCGACCGCGACGCGATCTCCCTTTTCGACGATCCAACCGAGTGTACGCACGACCTCGCCGTTCACGCGAACACGCCCTTCCGTGATCAGCCTGTCGGCGCTGCGCCGCGACGCAACCCCCGCCTCAGCGAGGAACTTGTTCAGCCGCATCGTCGGCGGCCGGAGCGACGAGGTGACGGCCTCCCGCAGCCACTCGTCACTCATGGTGCCGATTTCGTCAGTATTTGCCGTTGCCTTCGTCGCGCGCACTACTGCGCGCCATCGACATCGCTTCCTTCGTTACGGTCTGCAGGAACTCGTCGTTCGTTCGCGTCTGCGACATCTTGTTGAGGATGAGCTGCGTGGAATCGGTGTCGAGCACGGCCGTCGCGCGGCGAAGCATCCAGATCTTCTGCATGACATCGGGCGCGAGCAACAGCTCCTCGTGTCGGGTACCAGACTTCTTGATGTCGATTGCGGGAAAGATACGCGAGTCTGCGAGTTTGCGTGAGAGGTTGAGCTCCATATTGCCGGTGCCCTTGAACTCCTCGAAGATGACGTCGTCCATCTTGGAGCCCGTCTCGATGAGCGCGGTCGCAATGATCGTGAGGGAGCCGCCTTCCTCAATTTTGCGCGCTGCGCCGAAGAACCGCTTCGGTTTGTGCAATGACGCCGTGTCGAGGCCGCCCGAAAGCGTGCGTCCTGAGGACGCAACGACTTGGTTGTATGCGCGGGCGAGGCGCGTGATCGAGTCGAGCAGGATGACGACATCTTTGCCCACCTCGACGAGTCGCTTCGCGCGCTCCATCGTGAGCTCGGCGACCGCGGTGTGATTCTCGGGGTGCTCATCGAACGTCGACGCGACAACCTCGCCGTCGATCGTACGCTGCATGTCGGTAACTTCTTCGGGCCGCTCGTCGACGAGGAGCGCGATGATGTGTGCTTCCGGATGATTGATCGAGATCGAGTTGGCGATATTCTTGAGGAGTGTCGTCTTACCGGCTTTCGGCGGTGAAACGATGAGTGCGCGCTGTCCCTTGCCGATCGGGCAGAAGAGATCGATGATGCGCGTGGAGAGCTGCGTCGAGCGTACCTCTAAGCGGTAGTGCTCGTTCGGGTAGATCGGCGTCCCCTTCTCGAAGACACGCCGCCCGCGCATCTCTTCAGGGTCGGCGCCGTTGACTTTATCGACGCGAACGAGGCCGTAGTACTTCTCGCTCTCCTTGGGACGGCGCATCTGCCCTTCGATCTGATCGCCGCGCCGGAGCTCGTAGCGCCGAACCTGCGCTTGACTGACGTAGACATCCTCGTTGCCGACGACATAGCCCTCGCGTCGCAAGAAGCCGTAACCTTCAGGAAGGACATCGAGGATGCCGCTCGTCGCTTCGATACCGGAACGCGCTGCTTGCGCGGCGAGAATCTGAGCGATGAGTTCATCCTTCTTAACCTTTGCCGGTGTGAGGACTTCAATATTGAACTCTTTGGCTGTTTCGACGAGGTCGTTCTTGGTTTTCTCTTCGAGCTGCGCCGCCGTCAGCATGGGCGGCAGTTCGAACTGCGGGAACGGCTCTCGGAATTGCGGCGGGTGTCCGCCAAAATGGTGGCGCCGGCGCGAGCGGTGACGGCGGCCTCCGCCGCCTTGCTGGCGATTGTTTTCGTTGCGTTGTTCCAAGGTGCTTCTGGTTTCTCCGGGGGAGTGCACGCACATCGAGCATCGACACTACGCATCGCATGATGCGTAGGCGGCGACGTGGGCAAGGACGCTCACACTATACCACGGCGCTCGCAGCGATTCAAGCGGGCGGGGCCGCTGAGGAAACGATTGCCCCGTTCATAGTAGCGAAGCAGGCGCGATGCGGCCCTCGTGACGCCGATACGCCGTGAGACACCGAGCCCAGCCGGCAACCGTTGCGGCGACGCGAGGTGCAACGCAGAGTCCCCGAACAGCGTAACGCCATCGAATCGAAGGTCGATTGACAGCGCTTCGCACAGGCGACCCGGCCCGCGACAGAGATCCACGATCTCGTCCGTTCCGCGCCGCTCGCACATGAGCTCGATGCCGCAGAGTGGTTCGAGGGCGCGCACGAGCACGCCGCCTCCCGTCCCGTCGTTCTCGCTCGAAAGGTTGAAACAACACGACGTTCCGTAGATGTGGTACACGTACGCTCGGTGCGCAGGAAGAAAGAGGGACGCATTGCGTTCCGTCCGTCCGCGATAGTGATGCGCTGCGGGATCTCCCGGTGGATAGGCCTCGGTTTCGACGATTCTTCCCGCGACGATCCCCCTCGAGGTTTCGTGCACGAGAACGTAGCCGATGAGCGCACGAGCCAGCGCCATCGTCTCCACCGGCAATTTGCTAGGATCAGCAACGCCAAAGGAGCCTAACATGCTTAGGCTGCGATCAAGGTTGAAACCTCTGCGCGAGCCCGAGCCGCAAGATCGCTCGGTGCACGCGTCGCCGTTACGCGACACGACTCGAAGCTGTTGAGCGCGCACCGGATGCGTACGTACGGGAGCATCAACGAGACGGGGAGCTCGCGCCGTGCGTTCAAATCGGCGACGAGATCTGCGTCATCGATTGCGAGCTCGATGGTGTCCGAGATCCTCCGCAGTCCCGGCACGATCGCGGCAAGCGCGGCAAAGCCGGCTGCCCTCGCGTCGTCCGTCCGTACGCCATGGAACCCGCGGCGTAGCACGCGCACTTTACCGTCTACCCTCAGGCGGGCATAGACGATCCCGCGCCCCCGCTCATCGGCGGCGTACCCGATCGTGGCGGAGGCCGATCTTCTGTTTGCCATACTCCCCTCGTTCCCACTCTAGCATCGAACATGTGTTCGAGTCAACGGAACGAGGCTCTCATAGAGCTCGAGCATGCGGTCGACTTGAGCATCGACGGCAAAGCGACCGGCGCTCTCGCGAGCCGCCCCCTGCTCCTCCCGGGCTTGCGCCTTGAGCGTTGTCAGCGCCTCTGCAAACGCGTCCGCGCTGGGCTCGACGAAACGCCCGGAGGAGCCGAGCACATCACGGTTCTGCGGCGCATCGGCGGCGATCACCGGGACGCCGGCGGCGAGCGCCTCGGCAAGAACGAGACCTTGAGTCTCGCTCGTGCTAGGAAAGACGAACACGTCGCTCGAGGCGTAGAGATTGGGGAGACGCTCGCGCTCCACGGCCCCGAGGAAGCGCACGCGCTCGGCGACGCCGAGTGCCACGGCGAGCTCCTCCAGCTCTTCCCTTGCGGGTCCATCACCGGCGATCGCCAGCGTGAGATCGTCGCGGTTCGCAAGCGCAAGCGCTCGCAGTAGAATATCGACGCTCTTCTCCTTGGCCAGGCGTCCGACGAAGAGCAGCAAGAGGCTCTTCGTTGCTCCGAGCGAGGCGCGCACGGCATCGTCGCGTCTACCGGAGGCGAAGCGTTCGACGTCGATTCCGCTCGGGACGACGGCGATGCGTACCGTAACCCCAAGCTCCCGCAGGTGCGCGAACATTGCCTCGGTCGGCACGACGACGGCATCAACCGAGTTCGCGAACGTCCGCGTTAGCGTCTCGGTGGCGAAGCGCGTTGCATTCTGATCGAACGGCACGTAGTGCGTGTATGCCTCGAGCTGCGTGTGGTACGTGTAAATCACAGGCATGCCGTAGCGGCGCGCGTATCGCAGGCCCATCCAACCGGTGACGAACGGCGAGTGCACGTGCACCAGGTGCAGCCGTCTGATAACGCTGCGCACGCTGCGCCGGCTTACGAGCGGCACCGTCAACCGGTACGGAGTGCGCGTCGGTAGCGGCAACGAGGGCATCCGAAAGAAGACGTCGGCGCCTCCCTCGTCACCCGGCATCGACGGCGCAAAGCAATACACCTCGTGCCCGCGCAATCTCAGTCCGTGGGCCAAGGCCTCAACCGATGCCACAACGCCATTCATCACCGGCCGATGGATCTCGGTGAAGAAGCCTATGCGAAGTCCGCGCTCATCCACTGCGAAGCTACGTTCCCGAACTTTGCCGCCAGCCTTCCTCCACGAAAGACCTGCCTTTGGTTAGCCGGCGTCACTTCGGCCGAGGAGGCTCCGACCGACGAGCGGAGCTAGGACGGCGGGAGCGAGGAGGCGGAGCAGCAGGAGCGAGTCAGGACGACGAGCGAGGAGCGGCTCCGAGGCGAAGTGACGCCGGCTAACCAAAGGCAGGTCTTTCCTCCCGATCCCGACTTTTGACGTAGCCCGCCTTCCTGAGGGGCATGCTATAGTGCCCCGGGTCGCCGCCGCCCCTCTGGTGAGAGCGCGCGTATCGGCGGAGACCTCGATGGCCACAGCGGTAGCGTCTAGGCCCATATCCGGGTGACGGCTGGACCCTGCCCTGAGGCGTGTGTTAGGAAGGGAACCCCCGGGTGTTTCGACCGATTCGGCTGATGCCGAGTATTCTTACCCTCGTTCTTGCCTCGCTCTCCGTGACGGTGTCGTCCGGAGCCCCGGCGGCCGCCTCGGCTTCGCAGGGCGGGACGCAGCTCGCCACACACGTGACCGGCTGGGAGTACCACGCACACACTCTCATTCCGTTCACAACGGTCTACCGTCTCGACCTCAATCGCGGACACGCACCTCTCGTCATCGCTCGCGGTCGCGATGGTGTTCGGGTGACGGTAACCCGCTTCACCGTGCTTGCAGACGGAGACGTAGGACACACCGTCACGCGGTACGTCATGAAAATGCCTCGTCCACGCATCGTCGACGTTCCCCTGGGAACGTACGGTGAGCTCGATCGATACGCACTCGCACGCTACGGCTTCATCGCGCAGAGCGAAGTACAGATGGTCGCCACCGCCTACACGGCGCACTGTTACGGTTGCAGCGGTATCACTGCCATCGGGCGTCCGGCGGGGCGCGGTATCGTTGCCGTCGATCCTCGCGTCATCCCGCTGGGATCTCGCCTCTACATTCCCGGATACGGCTTCGCGCTGGCAGGAGACACGGGAGGGGATATCCGCGGCAATCGCGTCGATCTCGGTTTCGGCTCTTACGGTGAAGCGATTCAGTTCGGGCGTCGCGAAATAACCGTCTACCGATTGAAGTAACGGACCCTCGCGCGCTCCTCGCGGCGCACGGCCTACGGCCGCGCAAGCGCCTCGGGCAGAACTTTCTCCTCGATACCTCTGCGGCCGCGCATATTGCCGGCATCGCACTCTGCGCGAACGCGCCGGTTCTCGAGATCGGCGCGGGGACCGGTACGCTCACCGCGGCTCTGCTCGAAGCCGGCGCCATCGTCACCGCAATCGAGATCGATCCATCACTCGTTACGATCCTTCGTGACCGCGCCGACCTGCAGAAGGCGACGATTCTCCAGGCCGACGCGCTCGATTTCGACTATGCGTCGTTCGCGCGCCCCGGTACATGGTCTGTCGCAGGCAATCTCCCCTACAACATCGCGACGCCGCTCGTGACGAGACTCGTCGAGATGGAAAACGGCCCGCAGACGCTTACCGTCATGGTACAGCGCGACGTCGCGGAGCGCTTCTCCGCACGTCCTGCAACGGCCGCCTACGGCAGCCTCTCGATTGCCGTACAATATGGAATGGAGGTGCGTCGAGAGCTCACGCTCTCAGCGCGCGCGTTTTTCCCACAGCCGAAGGTCGAGTCGACGGTCGTTCATATGACGCGCCGCAGCGTACCCGCAGTGCATCCCCGCGACGTACGGCTCTTCCGGCAGGTCGTACGTGCCGCATTCGCGTACCGCCGCAAAACGCTCGTCAACAGCCTCGTGCTCGCGCTTGCGCTCGACCGCGCGCGGGTAGAACGTGCGGTAACGACCGCAGGCATTCGATTGGAGGAACGTGGAGAACGACTCGACCTCGCAGCCTTCGCCAGGCTGGCCGACGCACTGGCCGAGAGGTAGCTTCTCCTACGGCTGGACCACCGCGTTCATCTGTCTTGTCGTAGGCGTCTTCGTCGTCACGCTTTTCGCAGCAGCGATCGGAGCATACGCTTGGCTCGAGCTGCACGGTCAACGCGCGAGCTTGATGGCCACCGTCGGCAGCCACGGAACAGTCGTCAGCACGCCGGTGTTCATTGCCCTGGAAACGGCACAGCTCATCGCGGAGGCGTGTGTCGTCATCATCATCCTCGTTGCGCTGCCGGCTTTGACCCATCTCTCGTTGCGCGAGATCGGTTTCCGAGCGATCTCCCCGCGCACGATCGGATACGCATTGCTCGGTGCCGTCGGCATGGTGCTCGTCGCAGACGTGGGCTCGAGCCTCATCGCGTCGACGCACCCGCATGCGGTGCACCCGCAGGTCACCGAGAAGATCTTCGAAGAGATCAAGCATCAGCGCAGCGGGTTGATCTTCTTCATTCTCTTCGCAGTGGTCTTGCAGCCGATCGCAGAGGAAGTAATCTTCCGCGTGTTCATCTTCAACGTCGCGTTGCGACGGGGCGGTTTCTGGATCGGCGCCATCACCAGCGGCGGTCTCTTCGGTGCGGCCCATACGATTGCGGGCGGCGCGGACGACGTGAGCGCGGCGCTCCTCGCCGTGGGAGGCATGGTTCTCTGCTGGGTGTACTATCGCTCCCGCAACGCGTACGCCTCGATGATCTCACACGGGCTCTTCAACGCTCTCTCTATCGCAGCGCTGTACTACGCCCCTAAGCTCGCAGGCTCGTAAGCGCCGCTTCCGCCGGAATCGTGCGCGTCGCAAGTATCTCCTTGCGATGCCATCCTTCGGGAAGCGTTGTCGTCGCGGGACGGCGATCGAAGCCGTGCTCGCGTACGTACGAGCCGATCACGTGCGTCGCGTCGCGGTTCGGCTCGTCGTACCACTCCGGAAGATGCGTCAACCACAGCCCGACGATAGGAAAGCCGCCGCGCGCCATGGCGACGTGGAGAGGCCCGGCAGGAACCGCGATAACGCCGTCGGTCCGCGCGAGCAGGGCGAGAAAGACGCGTGCGAACGGCGCGTCGAGATCGTCGAACAGCTCGCGATACCCTGCGACGATTTCGCGCCCTTGCCATGCCGAGGCGTCGCCGAGGGCCGGATCATCCATCGCAATGACGCGCGCGTGAGGATCATCGCGTGCTAGCAACTGCACGAAGCGGCGCGCTTCGCTCGGATCCCAGTTCTTTCGCTCAGCGGTGTAGCCCGCGATCGAGAGTACGTAGCGCCGTGTGCCCCGCGGTGCGAGTCGCTCCAAGCGTTCGTCGAGGCGGGCTTGGAGCTCCGGCGCAACCGCGATATCGAGCGTCGTGGGCAGGGCCTCGGAAAGATCGAAGCTCGCGAGGCGCTCGCGCGCGACGAGCAATTGCGCAAGGTTGCGCGCTTTCGACTGAAAGGGAAAGGCAGTGCGACCTTCGGTCTCCGGATAGTCGCTCCAGAGCACCGCGGTCGGAGCAAAATCCGTGAGCTCCGTCGCGAGTGGCTCCGGCACCTCCAGCTTCTCGACGCCGCCGTTCAGTCGCCGAAGCTCCAGGCCTAGATGCCTTGCGCCGAGCAGCGAGCCGTCGCCGAGCTCGCGCACGCCGCTGCGCAGCACGCGCGCGTAGCGATTCCCTTCGAGAATCGCGGAGTAGTCGTCGCCGAAACGCGCAATCGCGTACACGTTCGAAGGCTCGAGCAGCGGCAACACTGCCGCGAGGTGCACCCAGTCTCCCAAGCCATGCGGCCAATAGATGAAGACGCGTTCGTTGCATAACGCAGCAAAACGTCCGCGATCCTCACGCATTACCGGTAGCGGGATTCTCGTCATGCCGAGCGCGAGCAGAGCTCGAC
The DNA here is from genome assembly GCA_030041225.1 of Vulcanimicrobiota bacterium. Classification (GTDB taxonomy): domain Bacteria; phylum Vulcanimicrobiota; class Vulcanimicrobiia; order Vulcanimicrobiales; family Vulcanimicrobiaceae; genus Tyrphobacter. The sequence goes on from JASHOG010000104.1 coordinate 24,989, forward strand.
GTTAGGTGCGCTGGTGGAGGCCGAAGCGATTTCCCTCAGGGTCGCTCGCAAAACACGAACGGCAGGTGCTCGGAAACTCGTTGATCTCACTGACGTCGCCCGCGCCGCCGGCAATCAGGCGCCCTCGAGCCGCGTCGATGTCGTCCACTTCGAACATCGCACCATTGGACTTTCCGGGTGTGAAGCCGAGCGGCTCGCCGTTTCCTATTCCGAACGCCGTCGTGCCGAGATCGAACTCGACCCAATGATCGCCATACGTCTGTCCGGGCCGTAATCCGACGACGTCGCGATAGAATGCCGCGGAGCGAGGAATGTCTCGCACGGAGTAGGCAACGAATGCTAGATCTTTGACCATGTACAACTCCTTCGAACTAAGGGGACGCACGCCTCTCTCGCCGAAGCGCCGCTGCCGATGGTCAGCGATGAGGCGTTAATAACCTACTACGACGTGAAGAATCGCGCCGAGGAGCGGCGAGTTGCGACCGGGGTGCCGAGGGATGTATCCGACGACGCGCTCCGCGACGACGTCGAGTCGCGCAGCCAAGACCTCTACCGCGAGCGTCTCGGCGAACTCGCGAACCTCGTCGTCGGCGAGGTCGGCGTCGGCGCCGGGGATTTCGCCCGCTTCGCCTTCGCGCACAGACCGCGTGCTCTCGTTCTCATCGATCTCTCGCGTGCTCGCATGGAGCTGCTCGCACAAGAGTTCGGTCGCGGTTCGGGCGATGTCGAGATCAAACTCGTTCTCGCCAATGCGCAATCGATGGTCGGCGTCGAGGATGCATCGCTCGATCTCCTCGTCGCCAAAGAAGTGATCGAGCACCTCAAGGATTACCGGCCGTTCCTCGCGGAGTGCGCGCGCGTGCTGCGCCCCGGCGGACATCTCTACCTCACGACGCCGAATCGTAACGCCGTCGACCTCTGGCCGCGCAACGTACTGGCCCGCTTCGCTCCGCCCAAGAAGCATCGCGGCGAGGAGCTCATGCACGATCTCTTCGGCGATCTCTACGGCTACCTCACGCAAGACGAACGCGAAACGCTCATCTCCGCTCTTCCGGACGGCTTCAAGGAGCACATCCACGAGTTTGCGCCCGGCGAGCTGCTGCGCGCGCTGCGGCGGCACGGTTTTCGCAGTGTGAGGCGTTGGGGAACGCCGCCGCACATGTTCTACCATGAGCTGCGCGCTGTGGCGCGCAATCTGTTGCCGCTCTGGAACCGAGCGGAGCGCCTCTCTTACGCGCTCGGTGACAATCTACGCGTGATCGCCGCCCGGATATGAGCCGGTAGCGCACGCCTTCACTCGCTGGTAGAGTCGAATCCCGCCGTCGCGCTCGATGAGCCGGTAGCATCCCTTGACAAGCAAAGGCCGAAGCTCGTTCTCAGTCCACGCGAGCGCAACCGATGACGGATACTCGTCGTCGAGCAGCGCGTACTCCGGCTCGTTCTCCAAACCGATTTGCGCATTCGGATCGAAACCGAGATGCGTGAACGCTTCCTCCTGCGTGCCCACGGAGGCATCGGCGGGCAGACGCGAGAGAGTCGCGTTCAATCGGCTATCGCGCGTGCCGGGCCTACCCAGAAAGTATCCCGGGTGCAACGGATCGGCAACGGCGAAGTTCAGCACGCAAAGCACGACGCTCGCCGCCGCCCAGCCGGCACGCAGCCGCGGCGCGGTCGTCGCAAATGCCGCGAGCAGGTATGGAATCCACGCACCCGCGTAGTGCGAACCAGGCGTGAAAGGGCCGATCTCCCGCGAGAGGACGCACTCGGCGAGTCCGGGCACGGCGAGGAGCGCGATCGGCGAGCGCAACGGCACGAATGCAAGCGGCAGAAGGGCCAGGAGCAGATACCCGGCCCGATCGGGCAGCGTGTGCACCCCCCACGTCGTCACTTGCCGCCACGACCATCCGTAGAAGCGCGCGGTTTCGTGAGGCGCTAACGCTCCCGGGATGTGGCGGACCGCTATGAAATACCCGACGAAAACCGCGAGGGATGCCGCAAGCGTGACGGCGCCGAAGCGCACGCCGGCGCGTTCGTTCCGCCTTCCGAAGAGCACAATCGCAGCGATCCCGATAACGCCGAGGATAATCGCCTGATCCTCCTTCACGGCCAGGAGAATGGCGGCGAACGCGTAGGCTGCGGGCCAGCGGCGGCCGTCGATCGCCCACAAGAGCCACAAAGCCGCGGCCGGCTCGAAGACCGTTTCGTGAAAGTCCGTGAAGTCGAGAGCCGCCATCGGGGGATAGAGAAAGGCGACCGCCGCAACGAGCAGCGCGAGGTTCGCGCTCGCGCGGCGCCGAGCTATCAGATAGACGGCGGGAATTGCGAGCGCGATGGCAACCGCCGCAATCGCCGTCAACGCCAAGCCGGAGTGCGTCGCGATGACAAACGGCGCACAGAGCAAGAGAATAGGGGAGAAGTGAACACCCCAGTGCGTCACGCCCTCCCACGTGCTCGAGAACGTGGAGAACGCGCTCGCCGTCACCTGCGTGAAGACGCCGAAATCGACGAGTGAGTGGTGCGTGAGATAGCGGTCCACGCCGAGCGCGAAAAAGATCGTCGCGTGCAACGCGGCCGCGCCCCAAACGAGCCCCAGCCGCTGTTTTTCGGAAGGGTCGCTCACGGATACGGTACCGGCGTGGGAACGCCCGCCGCGACCGGAACCCCACCGCAGAGGCGCAGCGTACGGCGGGCCCCGATACCCAAACTCGAAAAGAAATCGGTCGCGCTGCGATCGTACGCAGGGCAGAACACTGCGTGCGGCCCCGCGCGCAGAGCGAGCCGCACGCGTGGATTCACTGCGGCGACCGCCCAAACGCCCTCTTGGTCGCGCGGAATCAATCGCGTGCGCGGCTCCTCTCGTATCGTCAACGCGCGCGCGTACGCACTCCAATCGACGATGTACGGCCAGCGTCCGACGTGAAGCACGGTATCGTTGAAGAACAGCGTTGCGATGATGCCGAGCGGCACCATCCAGCGCACGACGCCGGCGCGACGCGCGACGCCGAAGACCGCCGCGATCGCCGATGCGGCGAGTAGCGGGGCGGTGTAGTGCGAGCCGATGCGGCTCGCCTCGTACGTCCACGGAGCCATGAAGAGAATCTCTGCGACGAGCGGAACGCCGAGGAGCAACGCTCGCCAACCAACGGCAAGCGGTGCGAAGGCGAATGGGAGCGTCACGAAGATCAAGAGCCAGAGCACGCCGAGCGGATCGTGCGGTACGAGAACGTATCCCGGATCGTGCGGCCGCACGTGGTGCGCGGCTTCGAAGATCGCAAAGCCCGCGGCATTGATTACCGCCAGCAGGACGAGCGCAACCCCGAGTCGCCGCTCCCAGAGAAACGCGCACGCGACTCCGAACCATGCTACGAAGAGCAGCTCATCCTCCTTCAGACCGAGGAGCAGCTGCGCGATGACGAGCGTCGGCACGATCGCTTGCCGTCTCGCAAAGAGCGCGCCTGAGAACGCAAGCAGCGGCACGAAGACGTTCTCGGAAAAGTTGTCATAGACGAGACCTTGCGCGGACGGCGTGAGGAGAAATGCAATCGCGAGGAGCGTCGCTGCTCGCCGCTCGACACCAAGCTCACGAGCGAAGGCCGCAAGCACGAGCGCGGCGCATGCGATTGCGGCGACCTGGATCATCAGGAGCATCTCGGCGCTCGGGAAGAGCCATACGAGCGGTGCGAGCAAGGCGAGCGTCCAACAGTCGTGCACCTGAAAGTGCGGCCGCCACTCCGCATAGTTCCACGACGATCCGTGCTGCAGGTTCACGAACGTCTGGAGATAGGTCCCGAGATCCGCCCCATAGCGTAACGCATAGAGCCGATTGAGATCTAAAGCGAAGTACACGACACCAAAGAGGATGGCCGCGTAAAGCAGTAGCGGATGAGCCACCCTTCCCCCCCACGAGAAGCCTCCACCTTTTCGAAAGGTCATACGAGTGAGCGAGAGTTGAGGTTCATCCGGCTGAGGACGCTCGGACCGACGAGCGGAGACAGGACGTCGGGAGCGAGGAGGCCGAGCAGCAGGAGCGAGTTAGGACGACGAGCGACGAGCGTGTCCGAAGCGGACGAACCTCAACTCGAGCGAGAAGCGCGGGCATTCTCCACAATCTCTCGCAGTCGAGCGATGAACCCTTCCGGAGAGAATTTCGCTGCATGTGCGCGCAGACGCTGCGCGTCGAAACGCGACGCATCGAACGATCGGAGAACCGCGGCGAGAGTCTCCGGTGTCGCATCGTCGAAGAACACACCTGTTTCGCCCTCGACGACGGTTTCGAGAGCGCCGCCGCCGCGAAAGGCGATGGTCGGGCGACCGGTGGCTGCCGCCTCGAGCGGGACGAGCCCGAAGTCTTCCTCGCCGGGGAGCACGGTAGCGCGCGCATTTCCCATTAGTACGTTCAACTGCGCGTCATCCACGTAGCCGAGCATCGTCGTCGTCGAGCCGCGAGCGAGCTCTCGCAGAGCGCTTGCGGCTGGGCCGCTTCCGGCGACGAGGAGCCTCACGCCGGCGAGCCGCGCCGCGCGAATTGCGAGATCGACGCGCTTGTACGGTAACAGACGCGAGACGACGAGGAAGTAGTCGCCCTCGCCGCGGCCGGGTGTGAAGCGATCGATGTCAACTGGGCAATGCAAGACGACGGACGT
>JASHOG010000105.1 GCA_030041225.1 Vulcanimicrobiota bacterium
CCCTGCGCATGTCCGCCGCCAACGAAGGGCAATGCTCCGGTGAAGGATGTGGTGCCGTCCAAGCTCGAGCCGTCGTAGTCGCCCTCGACGCCGATGACAAGACGATCGATCTGCCAGTTATAGCCGAGTGTTGCACCGCCGATAAAGCCTACGCCGCGGACGCCGACCCCAAACGGGGTTGTACAACCCGTACCATACTCGAGCTTGCCTTCGTAGCAGACGTTGTCTCCGTTATCGACGTTCTCTACCGCGCCGAGGTTCAAGCCGATGTAACCGCCGGTGAACGACCATCCGGATGGGAGCTGCGACGCCGGTTGGGCGATTGCCGTCGCCGGAAGCGAGAGGAGCGTCAATCCGAATATCGCTGCGATTGTGCCGGGGAAGAGTAGTTTTCTCATTTTGCCTCTCTTCATTAGCCTGGAGGGGAAGCGGCTCGGAAAAGCGAGCTACCCTAAGGTAACTTTGCTTTTCTTAGGCTAAACGGGGCTTCCTGCCAAAATGGAGGCACCGACTTTTGGTTGGGGAAGGGGGCCCCGTGCCGCGGCAGCTTCCGCGTGTGCTACGCTTTTTTGATATCTCGGTCTTATCGTCCGCTTCCATGGGGCCGGCGTACTCGCTCGCCTCGACGGCCGGGCCGATGGTCGCCGCAGCGGGTGCGCTCGCGCTCCCGGCGCTGATTGCGCTCTCGGCCATCATGCTGTGCATCGCAATCAGTTATGCGATGCTCTCTCGTGTCTCGCCGAACGCAGGCTCCGCGTATTCGTGGGTTCGTGAGGCGTTCGGATCGGAGGCCGGCGCCTACGCCGCATGGCTGCTCCTGCTCTCGAATTTCTTCGCGACGATGGCGGTTGCCGTGCCCGCCGGAATCTACACCCTCGCGCTCGTTGCGCCTGCGCACGTGCAGGATCCGCGCTGGGCGGCTGCGATCGGCGCGATCTGGATCGTCGGCAGCGCAATTCTTCTCTATGCGGGAATCCGGCCAACCGCACGCGTGACGCTCGTCGCGTTGCTCATCGAGCTCGGAGTACTCGCGGTAAGCGCCATCGCATCGTTTATCGTTCCGGCGGCTCCACAGACTCACGTCGCCGCGGTGCCGCTGACGATCGGTGGCTTCTTCGGTGCCATGACGCTCGGCGTCTGGATGGTTGACGGATGGGAAGTCTCCGCGTCCGCAAGCGAAGAGGTTACCGGCGATGCGCGCGCGGCGGGGCGCGGCGGAGTTACGGGGCTCGTCGTCACCGTCTTGATCATGGTAGTCTGCATGGCCGCATATCTGCGCATCGGCGGGATCGCAGGCTTGGTCGCGCATCAGACCGATGCGCTCGCGTACGTGGGCGAGCGCCTCGGCGGGAGTCTCTGGCGCTTTGCAATTGTCGTGACCGTTCTCACCTCGACGCTCTCCGCGCTCTGGACGACAGTGCTCTATCTTTCGCGTTCTGTCTTTGCGATGGGGCGCGACGGTGTGCTGCCCAGAGCGCTCGGAAGCCTCGATCGCCGCAATGAGCCGCTGTGGGCGCTCTTCGTCGTGGCGCTCCTGACGACGCTCTGCGAGCTCGTCACCGGCTTTTCGCCCTCCGCTGCCGACCAGCTCACGCTCGTGCTGAACGGCAGCTCGCTCTTTCTCGGCCTGCTCTTCGCAGTGAGTGCCCTCGCCTGCGTTCGGCGCTTCCTCCACGAGCGCGGCGCTCGCCTCGCGGGCGTTGTGATTCCCTTGCTTGGTGCCGCCCTGCTCCTTGCGGTTCTCGGCCTTACGGTCGCCGGCGAGAGCCCCTTGCTGCGCGCCTATGCGCTCGCCGGCGGCCTGCTGGGCGTGGGCTTCGCGCTGTGGCGCGGCGGGGTCCGCACGATAGCAGGGTAAGAAGAGAGCCTCCAGAACAAACGGCGCCAGCGTTCTAGACGGACGCGCCGACCTATTGGGGATCGCAAGCCGCGGGCCCCGCTCTGAGGTGTTGTACTTGAACGACAAAGAGATCATTCTTACTCCCGAGGGCCTCGCGAAATTGCAGCAGGAGCTGGACGAGTTGAAGACCGTCCACCGCCGCGAGGTGAACGACCGCATCCGGCAAGCCAAAGAGTACGGCGACCTGAGCGAAAACGCCGAATACGAAGACGCGAAGCAGGAGCAGGCGTTCATCGAGGGGCGCATCCTGCGCATCGAGTCGATGATTCGTAATGCGCGCATCATCGACCAAAGCGAGTACGCCGCGGGCGAGGTGCACCTCGGAGCGGTCGTCAAGGTGAAAGATCTCAAGAACGACGAGAACTATGAGTTCACGATCGTGGGGTCCGCCGAAGCGGATCCGCCGAACCAGCGCATCTCGAACGAGTCGCCGCTCGGCGGCGCGCTCATGGGGCACAAGAAGGGCGACGTCGTGGACGTCACCACGCCGCGCGGCGTCGTCAAGTACCGCATCGAGCAGATCAAGGCCAACGGCTCAGCGAAGAAAGTCAAGAAAGCGTCGTAGAGAACGTAGGGAAGACCGAGGCAGCGTTAATCGCAGCGAGGCGTGAACACCTCGAGCGGTTACGCGCGCGCAGCGGCGACCCATTCGCCCAGACGCGTTGTTCGGTCGATGCGAGCGCGCAAGAGTTACGCGCGCGATACGGGTTTCTCGAGAGCGGGCAGAAGGCAGAGGCTGAAGGTTGGAGTCTAGCCGGCCGTCTGCTCACTAAGCGCACCATGGGCAAGACGATCTTTGCCGACCTTCAGGATTCGAGCGGGCGTCTCCAGCTCTACGTGCGCAAGGACGATGTCGGGGAGAAAGCATTTGCCGACTGGGAGGATCTCGAGCGCGGCGATCTCGTCGGTGTGCGCGGTTACATGTTTCGCTCGAAGTTGGGTGAGCTCACGTTGCACGTCAGCGCGTCGACGGTGCTTGCCAAGGCGCTGCAGCCGCTTCCGGACAAGTGGCACGGTCTCCAGGACGTCGAGAAGCGCTACCGGCAACGGTACGTCGACCTCATCGTCAGCCCAGACGTGCGCGAAACGTTCCTGCAGCGCAGCCGCATCATCGCGGAGATGCGGCGGTTCATCGACGCGCAGGGGTTCTTCGAAGTCGAGACGCCGACGCTACTCCATATCGCCGGTGGCGCGGCGGCGCGTCCCTTTACGACGCACGTCAACGCCCTCGACCAAGAGATGCAGCTTCGCATCGCGACGGAGCTGAACCTCAAGCGCTTGATCGTCGGCGGCATCGATCGCGTCTATGAGATCGGGCGCATCTTTCGCAACGAAGGTATCGATACGACGCACAACCCGGAGTTCACGATGCTCGAGCTCTATGCTGCGTACTGGGACGTGCACGACATGCTCGAGTTCAACGAGGCGCTGATCGCGCGGCTCGTTGACGTAGCGACGGGAGGCAGAGACGAGATCGCCTATCGCGAGCGCACGCTCTCCTTCAGGAGACCATTTGCGCGCGTCGCCTACTTCGACGCGATCGCGCAGTACAGCGACGGACGCTTCACGCGCGAGCGGCTGCTCGACCCGCGCGGCGCTGCCGCGGTCCTCACCGAGCTTGGCGCTCCGCCCTCACCGAGCCACGGCCACGCGCTCGACAAGATCTTCGAGCGCGTCGTGCAAGAGAAACTTGTCCAGCCGACGTTCGTGATGGAGTATCCCGCGCTCATCTCTCCGCTTGCCAAGCGCAAAGCAAACGACCCGGCGCTCGTCGATCGATACGAGCTCTTCTGCTCGGGGCTCGAGATCAGCAATGCCTTCACGGAACTCAACGACCCGGACGACCAGAGAGCGCGCTTCGAGGCGCAGGCGAAGCAGCGAGCGTCGGGCGACGAGGAGATCCCGGAGCCGGATTGGGACTTCGTGCGTGCTCTCGAGTACGGGATGCCGCCGACCGCAGGAATCGGTATCGGCGTCGACCGCTTGGTCATGTTGCTTACCGGCTGCGTCTCGGTCCGCGACGTGCTCCTCTTTCCGCTGCAACGGCAGCATGGGTGAAGCGGTTTCTAGCGTCTATGGACTTGACAAAAGAATACCCCCGCAGCGTGCACGACAAGGTTCTCGGCGTCGTGCAGCTTGCCCGCACCGTCGATAAGGCGAAGGCCGCTGCTTCCGGCAACATCGGCGAGTATCATTACAACTGCCCGATGGATCAGGCGGTCTTCGGCTTCCTCGGCATCGACAAGGATCAGCTGCTCGACATCATTCGCGCGTCAAAGAGTGAGACTGAGATCGAGACTCGCCTCGCTCCGATCGTGCGCAAGAAATCGGCTGCCGAGATCGAGCGATGGAACGACGAGTGGCTGAACCACAGACCGGAAGGGCCGTCGCTCGAGGCGTTCCTCGCGCTACGCGAGCAGGTCGCACCGGACAGAACGGACGTCGTCACCTGGGCCGATCTTCTCGACCTCGACGAGAAGCGCGCGGTTCCGGTACGAACGCTCGCCTGAAGCTTCGCGCCGCCGTCGAGTATGACGGCACGGAGTTTTGCGGCTTTCAGCGTCAGCCGTCCGTTCGCACGGTCGCCGGAGTTGTAGAGGATGCGCTCTCCGTTATCTTCGGGGAGCGCGTTCCAATTACAGGTGCCGGACGCACCGACGCCGGCGTGCATGCGAGCGGTCAGGTTATCTCTTTCACGCCGCCAAGAGCGTTTCCAATCGACCGGCTCTCGCTCGCACTCAACAATCTCTTGCCCGACGACGTGAGCGTTCGCGATGTCGCGCAGGTTGACGAGGAGTTTTCGGCGCGTAGATCCGCGCGCAGCCGGACCTACGTGTACGCAATCCTGAATCGCGCCGAGCCGTCGCCGCTCCTCGCACGTTACGCGTGGCACGTGCGGCGCCCCCTCGATCTCGACGCGATGCACGCGGCGGCGGCGCATCTGCTCGGCGAGCACGACTTTCGTTCTTTCTGCGCATTGCCGGAGAGCGGATCGACGACGCGCTCGCTTTCGTCGGTCGTGATCGAGCAACGCGGCGAGCTCGTGCGGCTGCAATTCGTCGCCGACGGCTTTCTCCATCACATGGTGCGCACGCTGACCGGAACGCTCGCGGAGTGCGGCGCCGGCCGCCGCGACCCGAGCGCTTTCGCCGCCATCCTCGCGGCTTGCGACCGCTCGGCCGCAGGCCTCAACGCGCCCCCGCACGGCCTTTACCTCGCCGGCATCACCTATGACGAGTACGACTCCTACCGCGAACCGTGGGTGACGTCTGTTCGAAAAGACACCGAGCCCCGAGGCTAAGACCCCAGAGCTCGCAGATCCCGTTTTACGGGTGACCCCGGAAGCATACTGCGATCCCGGACATTTATCAACCTCGAGCTCGCTCTAGGCGAATGCCTCTAGGACTGTCATCCGAAGCATGTCAAGCTCATCGCGTGAAAGGGTCGGGACGGTTCGGCGCCCCGCTATGTACAAATAATCAAGGGCTGCGATCGGCACGGCGCAGATCATGTCGCCTTTCACGAACGTTTCGCGATCCGTAGCCTCGAACGCGGCGCTGGACAACTACAACGCGTCGGCGCTTAGTCATCAAGGGTTCACGAAACGAATCACGACTACCATGTGAAGTGCCCCGACACCGCCGAAGGGCGGTCTCCGGGGGTTCTCCGTAGATGCCTGGCGAGGGGCACTAGCGGGCGGGCCTGGTCCTTGACCCCCCGGGGGTTTCCCGGTAAAATCCGTTGGTCGTGCGGACCTACCAGCAAAAGACGGCGCAGACGCGTCACGATTGGTATATCGTGGACGCGGCGGGGCA
>JASHOG010000013.1 GCA_030041225.1 Vulcanimicrobiota bacterium
CCGTACAATCCGGCGCCGTTCCCGAACCTACCGTCGGGAATTCATACGCCGCATCCCTAGCGTACGGTAATCGGCACCGTTTGCACGACGGCGTCGCCGCGAGCATTGCGCGCGATGACCGTCAACGTGTAGGTTCGGCGCCGCAGGAAGAACGGCAGGCGCGGAACGGCAACCGAGAGCGTGAAGTGACCCGGCCCCGTCTTCTCCATCGAGCGGCCGTAGCCCGCGACTCGCACTTCGATGCTCGCTACGTTCGACGACGCGATGACGTCGCCCGTGACGAGGTCGCCACCGTACACGACGCTGCTCGGAAGCTCGATGCGAATGATCTGCGGTGCCGCGTCCGGCGCAAGCTGCGGCACGGCGGCCGGCGTTGCAATGAGGATCGGCGGCGGGGTCAGAAACGGCAACGGCCGTAGGAACGCAGGGAAACCGATGCCGATCGGATGCGGCGTCACGACGGTGTACGGGTGCGGCGACGCGAGGAAAAAGAACGGAATGGGCGTCGGCGTCACAGCGTGTTGCTGCGGCGCGGGCGTCACAGGCGCGGCGCTCGGTGCTACCGGGACGAACGACGGTAGGATTCTCGCGACGGTTACGGGACGAGACGTCGCACGCGCCAACGGTACCATCGGAGTCGCGGTCGAGCTCGCGGTCGTGACGTGATGCGCGCAACCACTGAGCAGCGGCACAATAATGAAGGCTCTGATGCATAGACGCATCGTGCTGCAGGTTTCGCTCCTCTCCCGCGGGTTCCGCTTGCTCTGCGTCGAAGTTATGAAAGTATGGAGAGGCGCCCGGTGCTGAGCGTGGTTGTTCCGCTCTACAACGAGGAGGGGAACGTCGCGCCGCTCTTCGAGCGGATTGACAACATCCTGCGTCGTCTGCCGGGAGCCCCGCATTACGAGATCGTCATCGTCAACGACGGTAGCACCGATCGCACAGCCGAGCACGTCCGCGACGAGATGCGGCGCCGCAGCGGTGTTGTGCTCGTGAATCTCTCTCGCAACTTCGGTCATCAGCTCGCCGCCACGGCGGGGATCGACACGGCCGAAGGAGAGGCGGTGATTCTCATGGACGGCGATCTACAGGATCCGCCGGAGCTCATCGAGGAGTTCGTCGCAAAGTGGCGCGAGGGATACGACGTCGTCTATGCAGTGCGCCGCAGCCGCAAAGGCGAGAGCGTCTTCAAGGTCCTGACCGCAAGCATCTTCTATCGCATGGTCCGCCGCATGACCAAAGTGGACATTCCCGTCGACGCGGGAGACTTTCGCTTGATGAGCCGGCGGGTCGTTGATGCATTGCGCCGTTCACCCGAACGCCACCGTTTTTTGCGCGGCATGGTGAGCTGGGTCGGCTATCGGCAAATCGGCGTCCCGTACGACCGTGACGAGCGCCACTCCGGAGCCTCGAAGTACCCGATCACGAAGATGCTTCACTTCGCGATCGACGGCATCACGTCGTTCTCCGACGCGCCGCTGCGCATGGCGTCCTATCTCGGCTTCTGCTCTAGCGCCATCGCGTTCGTCTACGGACTATACGTCATCGTCTCAAAGCTTCTCAACGTCAACCCTCTCGGCTACACGCCCGGTTGGGCCTCGACGATCGTCGCCGTCCTCTTCCTCGGCGGCGTCCAGCTCATCGGCATCGGCATTCTCGGCGAATACTTAGGCCGCATCTACGACGAAGTCAAAGGCCGCCCCATCTATTTAGTCAGCGAAATCGAACGCAGCTAACCAAGGTTGGCCGCGCTCCGCGCGGCCTTCCTCGGGTTGTCATCCCGAGCGCAGTGAACGTAGTATTGTCATCCCGAGCGGAGTGAACGAAGTATTGTCATCCCGAGCGGAGCGAACGAAGTGAGCGAAGTCGAGGGACCACTACAAGCACTGCGGCGCCACGGAAAAGGTTGGCCGCGCTCCGCGCGGCCTTCCTCGGGTTGTCATCCCGAGCCCTTCGACTGCGCTGCGCGCGCTCAGGACAGGCGCAGTCGAGGGACCGCCACTAACCTCTAGCAACGAGCGCGCTACGTCGCAGATGATCGACGTGAAACGATACTTCGTCTACATGCTCAGATGCTTCGATGGTACCTTCTACGTGGGCGTCACCAACGACGTTGACCGGCGCTTCAGCGAGCACTGCGACGGGATCGACCCAGACTGTTATACGGCTAAGCGCCGGCCGTTACGTCTCGTACACGTGAGCGAGTTCCAGTGGGTGAATGAGGCAATCGACTTCGAGAAAAAGCTGAAAGGTTGGTCGCACCGAAAGAAGCGGGCCTTCGCAGAACTCGCGTGGGGTGACCTCAAGAGGTACAGCCGCCGCGGGCCTTTTGCTGATTCTTCGAGATGAGGAAGGCCGCGCAACCGCGCGGCCAACCTTTTCGCGGCACCGCAGTGCTTTGTGGTGGTCCCTCGACTGCGCTCGCTTCGCTCACTCCGCTCGGGATGACAAGCCGCTTTCCCCGTCGCTCGCGATGACAAGTTAGAGAGGGCCGCGCGGTGCGCGGCCAACCTTTTCTGTGGCGGCGCGACGCTTACGGCGGTCCTTCGACTGCGTTCGCTTCGCTCACTCCGCTCGGGATGACAATACTACGCGCCTTCGGCGCTCCGCTCGGGATGACAAGAGTAAACCAGCGGGCGGGGGTCGGGCTTCTCCGATGCGATCGTAAACGTACGTTGTAACGCTTCCGCGTTTGCGCGTGAGCCGAAGCCGCGTGCGAGCACGTCGCCGCGGCTCACGCGGTCGCCGATGCGTGCGCCGACGATGATTCCACCCGTGGACTCGGAGGTGCTCCAGGCTCGCGCAAGATTGCCCTGCTCGACGGCGTCGATCGAGTTCACGTAACCGTCAAGGGTGGCGAGCGCCTCGACGCTGCGCTCCGGCAGCGCCATTCCCTCGAGCGCAGCGCGCGTCGAACCTTGCGCCTCCACCATCGCAACGAGCTTCTCGTAGGCGGCGCCGCTGTCGAGCGCGTGCGCCGCGCTCTCGCTCGGGTGCGCGATACCCGCGAGCGCGAGCAGTTCGCCGGCAACGCGAAGCGCCGCTTCGCGGACGCGCATGTCGCGCAACTCGCCGCGCAGGAAATTGCGCGCTTCGATGACTTCGATTCCCGTTCCGACGGAGCGGCCGAGTGGCTCGCTCATGTCGGTGACGAGCGCGCGCGCGCGGCGATCGAATCGCCCCGCAACGGCAACGAGTTCCCGCGCAAGCTCCTCGGCCTCTTCGCGACGATGCATGAAGGCCGCCGGCCCGCACTTCACGTCGAAGACGAAGGCCCGTGCGCCACCCGCGATTTTCTTCGAAAGGATCGAAGCCGTGATTAGGCCGATCGACGGCACGGTGCCGGTACGATCCCGCAGACGATAGAGGCGCTTATCCGCCGGAACGAGGCGCTCCGATTGCGCGGCGATCGCGCAACCGATGCGTTCCACCTGAGCGATGAACTCTTCGATCGAGAGCGCCGTGCGCAATCCCGGTATCGCGTCGAGCTTGTCGATCGTGCCGCCGGTGTGGCCAAGCGCGCGCCCGGAGAGCTTCGCGACACGCGCGCCGCACGCGGCTGCAAGCGGCACGACGACGAGCGAGACGATGTCCGAGACGCCGCCGCTCGAATGCTTGTCGACGACGATCTGCTCCGCGGGAAACTCGATCCGCTCTCCGCTCTCGACCATCGCCTTCGTCAGTGCCGCAGTCTCGTCGATGCTCAAACCACGCCAAAGCGATACCATGAGCATCGCCGACATCTGTGCATCGTCGATCGTGCCGCGAAGGTAGCCGGCGACGATGCCTTCCCACGTGTCTGCGCCGAGCTCCGCGCCGTCGCGCTTCGCCTCGATCGCGCGGCGCATCGCCGCTTCGTCGATCTGTTGCGTCATAAAAATAATGCGCGAGGCGGCATTACCGCCTCGCGCGTATCTCTGCGTGCCTCCGCGCCGTTAGACGTTCTTCACCGAGACGTTCTTGACTTCGATACGCTTCGGCTGTGCCTTCGGGTGCAGCTTCAGCGTGAGCGTCAAGAGTCCGTTCTCAACCTTCGCCTCGATCGAATCGGTGTCGATCTCTTCGGGGAGCACGACCGACCGGCGGAACGAGCGCTTCTCGTTCTTGCCTGACGCGGTCAGGACGCCGTCGTCCACGCTTACCTCGATCTGCTCGGGGGTGAAACCGGCGACGGGCATCTCGACTTCATAACCGGTGTCGGTTCGCGTCACGTCGATCCCAAGGGTCGAGCCTGCGCCCCAGCTGCCAAAAAGGCTGCGGAACGGGTCCCACCCGAGCAGATCGAAGCCGGTCCGCGCCACGTTGCTGCGGGGCGTCGTCGCTAAGTTGCTCATGCGTTTTTCCTCCAATCTGCTATAATGTGCGGCCGGTAAGGGCCATAGTGAGTTAGCACTCTTCTTGTATGACTGCCAATCTTTTAAACGCTCCCCCTAGCCCCCCGGTTGCGCCCTCGAGGCTGCCCCAGGGGCTCGGGGCTCTCCTTGCGGGGAGCCGAGCGGGTGGCGCCGTGCTCGAGCGGCTCGCCGAGGGGCGTGCCGCGGCGCTTTACGAGACGATAGCCGCCGCACGTCCGGCGATCCTCTGCTCCCTGGCCAGGAAACGTGGTGGGCAGCTCCTCTGCGTTCTCCCGACCGCCGACGTCGCCGAGCGTACGTACGCCGATGCGCTCTACTACCTCAACGCACAAGACGACGGCGCGCCGGCGCACGTCGCACTCCTGCGCTCGCGCGACGAGTCCTTCGGCGCGATCGAGAGCGCCACCGAGCACAGCGCGCGGGTCAGCCTCTTCGCCGCCCTTGCGAGCGGCTCTCCGCTCGTCGTCGTCGCCGGACTCGCGGCAGTGCGGCAGTACGTGCTTGC
>JASHOG010000106.1 GCA_030041225.1 Vulcanimicrobiota bacterium
GGTGGGAAAAAGTGAAGGTGGGTATCGATCAATGTTCTCTCGGTCATGAGTCCGGACATTGCCACCGCCGGAGGCGATCCCCTCGACCGTAGCGCCAAGATAAGGTCTGCTATCCGACGAACCCCGCTATATGCAACGCCGTGCGATGATCCTCGGCCTGGCCGGGCTTGGCGCTCCGTTAGCCCTCCTCGTCATGATGCTGCCGATTACATGGGGTTATGGCGGCTATCTTACGGGAGAGAACGGAACGCTTGCATTTGTCGATCCGACCGGGCCGGCCGCCAGAGCCGGCTTGTATAAAGGCGAGCGCAGCGTTCAATCTCGCGGAGTAGAAGCGGTCCTCGAGGATTCCGGTAACGTAGGAACCGTTGCGCATCTCACCGTGCTCGACGCTTCAGGACGCCGGCACATCGTCAGTTTTGCGTTCGTTCCCTTCTCAGGAGCGCTTGCCGTCCAAGAGAGGCTCCAGAAACTCCTCTCCGCGCTGACGGCACTCGGAGCATTCATCGTTACGATTCTCGTCGTGCTGCGCGCACGAGACAAAGAGGCGGGAGAGCGCGCCGCAACGGTGCTGCTTTTGGCGGGACTGAGTTCCTTTTGTTTGGGCGCCGCGCTCGTCTGTGGCAACGCGTGGCTCGGGACCCTCTTCTATTGGATTGCACCGCTTTTCTTATCCGCGGCAATCATTTGGGCGGCGCTAAAGTTCCTAGCGGTCTACCCGCCGAATCCGAGCCGACTGCGCTCACTGCTCGGCAAAGGCGCGGTTGTCGTCCTCGCGTGGGGCGTTGCCCAAAGTGCCGGGTACGCGTACGATCTATGGTACGGGACGTTCCTCGGATGGGCTGAGGGCAGAGCGGGTAGCGCAATAGGGATCCTTCTGCTGCTCGCGCTCGTCGTTGCGCTCATCGATGCGATGATCTACGCGCGCGGGGCGTATGCAACGCCGATGCGCTGGCTCGGCGGCATGTGGCTCATCGCGACGATCCTCCTCGTCGCCTCCACGTTGCCGCAGTTTGCCGGGCACAACGGCGATCTCTTGAACGCCGTCATCGTCTTCTGTCTCGCGTTCGGGGTCGCGTATCCCGTTCTACGACATAGGCTCGTCGATCTCAACATGCTCGTCTCGCGCGCAACGGTCTTCGGGATCGCGTCGGCGATCATCGTCGGGCTCTTCGTCGTAGCGGAGTGGATCATCGGAAGAATCTTCGAGCAGTCGATGGGTTTCTCGTCGCAACGCCAAGGCTTTGCCGCGGAGGCGCTCACGTTGCTCGTCGTGCTCGTCTTGGGTGTTTCGGCGCGCTCCATTCACGGTTTCGTCGAAGATCGCATGACGAAGACGTTCTTTCGCAAGCGGATGCGGGGTCTCGCCGAGATCGAACGCGTCGCGCGCGAGGCCGACGCTGCGACGGACGCGCACGCGATCGTCGGCGTTGCCGTGGGCACCGTCCAGCGGTGCCTCGAGCCGCTGGGGGCCGCGCTCTATCTTCGAGAGGGCAATGGCTACGAGCTGGCAGACGCAGCCGGGAGCTTTGCATTTCCTTCCCGCTATGGTTTCAACGAGGAACCCGCGCTTCGACTGCGGCGCTGGCAAGAGCCCTTCGAGCTCAACGACGAGTCCGAAGATCACCATCACGTGCTCTTCGTACCGATGACCTTGCGCGGTGACGTTCTCGGATTTCTCTGCTGCGGGCCGAAGCCCGATCGCACCGCCTATCTCGGCGATGAGATCGCTGCGCTCTCGCTGCTGGCGCACCACGTCGGCATAGCCTCGGCGCTGCTCGAGCGTCGGCACGTGATACCGTCTGTCGCGCTCGCGCCAACGTAGACATGTCCGTCGTCTCGCGCCGGCGATTCCTCAACGGCGCCGCGCTGCTCGCTGCGCCAGCCGTGTTGCCTACGCAGGCTCGCGCCGGCGACATGCCGCACGCCGAGTGTGTACCGCCCTGGACGCAGCCGCTCGAACGCTACGATGCCGAGCGCTTTGGCCCGCTGCTTGCAGTGAGCGACGAGGGCGACAACGCCAAGATCATCGCGGATGCAGCCTACGCTTCGGCCAAAGCGCGCGCGCTTCGCACGGCGAGCGCTATGCCCGTCGGCCTGATGATCGACGGCGAGCGGATGGTAAGCGCGGGCGAAGGCCCGATAGGGCCCGACGAGTACGCCAAGGTCGTTGCCGCTGCTTTCGAACGCACGCTCTGCTCGACCAACGTCGGTGTCCGCGCCAATACGCGGCTCTACCGTTTGCTGCCGGAGTTCGCCGTCGCCGACGCCGCGAAAGGCGAAGCGGCGTGGCTCGCGAGTGTCTTTGCGGCCTTCACGCCGTTCTTGGAGACACCCGATGGCGTTCCACGTCCGCTCACTGTACGTCTCATCGTGCAGCCGACCGATACACCGTCAACCGTAGCGCGACTCGTTGCGAAACTTCGATCCGGACGCTTGCAAAGAAAACTTGGCCCGGCCTCGATCGATCGCTTTGCGCTGCTCTCCATTGCAAACGGACCGATCACGAGCGGCGCACCCTTCGACGAGATCGAGCGCGTGCTGAACATCGCGGCGCAGACCGGGATCGCCGATGTTGCGGTCGACGGCGATCTCACGCCGGCGGCGCGCGAGCGCGAGAGCGTTGCGGCACTCCTCAACGTCATGGACGTAAGCACGCTGCGCGATCTGTTTGCTTCGGCACGGAGGAAGAACGTCCGGCTCGTCTATCGATACCACGTGGACGTCGATTCGACGGCGCGCACGATCTGGACCGGCCTGCACACGGCGCGTTCCTACGGCTTGAGCGCAGGCAAGTACGGTCTCATACCGCTGACACTCGAAGAGCAGGAGCGCGTGGTCGCGCTCGTGAGTCGCTGGACAGAAGGATGGACGACGGTACCGGCGTTCTACGTCGATACGCCGCTCGTCACCGCGGATGACGTCTTCGACGAGTCGCGTGTGGTCGATGCTGCAGCATTGTGGATGGAGAGAATGCACGCCGCCGGCGCGCGGCTTGCGCTCTTCGACTGCCCTGATCCCATCGCTGCGCGGCGGTTGGTTCGTGACGCGCAGCACCCCAACGGCGTTCTGACGCTCGAACAGATCGTTGCTCTCGAGCAGCACGCGAAGAGAGTAGGGCTCCACGTACTGTGGTCCGGCGGGCTCACGCCACGGCTGGCGTTTGCCTTAGGTGCACGGCGCGTTTTCGGAATATTCTGCACTGGGGCTGCGTCGCGGCAGGTCGCCGTGCACGGTAACTTTGCCGACGACCCGGATCTCGCGGGCGAGATCGCGCCCACCGAGATTGGTGTACGACGTGTGCACGCTGCTCTGCAAGCCGGATTTCTGACGGAGGCGTTACGCTCGTGGAACACCGCGCTGGCGGAGCAGATCGGCGCCCGAGCGCAGGAGCTGCTCGCTGTGGTCGAGGCGCACCGCCCCGTCGAGCAGGCGCTCACGGCCCTGGACATCGCCTTGATTCGCGGTTGGAAAGCGTACTGGATGACGTTGGCCGAACTCGGAAAGTAACCGAACCCTCCATCGTCGAAAGAGGACGCGACTTTTTCGGAGGTACTCATGCAGAACCGTCACATGGAACGGTCGGCCGCCTATTCGGGGATCGTCGGCGCGATCTTGTACATCATCTCCGCGTTGATCGGCGGGATGCCGCCTCCGGCCACGGGGAGCAGCGCCACGATCGCCGGATACATCACCGCTCACGGTAGCGCCCTTGCCATCTCCGCCTGGTTGACGCTGCCGGCAGTGGCCTTTATTCTGTGGTTCGCGTTCGGATTGTTCGATTATCTACGCGGTTCAAATAACGCGGACAGAACGCTCGCGTACTGGGGCTCAGCCGGTGCTATCGTCTGGGCCGCGCTCAACATTGCCGCCGTCGCGCTCATGGCAGCTGCGACGATTCGCAATCCGGGCGGCAGTGCATCGCTCCCAGTTCTCTACGTCTTCGACATCGTGATGTTCATCTTCGGTGCCGGTGCCTTCGCCGCGTTTGCTTTCGCAGCCGCGCACGAGGCACGCCGCCAGAATGCGATGCCTGGCTGGGTCAATGCCTTTGGTTATCTTGTCTTCATCGTCGATGTGCTCTTTACGCTGACGATCTTTCCGAAGGCCGGTCAGTTTTCGATCAGCGGGATAGGGACGATGGTGACTCCGCTGATCTCGGCTGTGTGGGTTTTCTTCGCGTCGATCGCATTGCTCGGCAGGGTACCGAAGACCGGCTAACCACCGGCCATGCTATTGAGGCAGTAGGCCGGCTATCTCGCCGGCGGGTATGGCGCGGCGCACGACCGCCGGATTGCCCTCGGCTACTTCGCGAGCAGTTGCGGCCATCGCTGTCATGGCAACGCGATAGAGTGCGCCGCCGACACTGATCCGCTTTGCGCCGGCAGAAGAGAGCTCTGCGAGAGATGCGGCGGCCTCGTTCGGACCGATCAAGACGTTGACCGGCTTCGGCGAGACCGCCCGCACGACGGCGCGTATGGCATCCATCGTCGGCAATCCCGGTGCGTACAGCACGTCGGCTCCCGCCTCCGCAAAGGCGACGAGCCTGCGAGTCGTTTCGTCGAGATCCGCGCGTCCGTGGAGAAAGTTGTCCGTGCGGCCTGTCAGCACGATCCTCCCTTTCGCGGCGATCGCAGCGGCGCGCACCCGCTTCACCGCGTCATCGAACTCGTGAATCGGCCGCGAGGGATCCGCGGTCGTGTCCTCGATGCCCAGACCAGCGAGCCCGGCCTCGATTGCCGCGCGAACCGTCGCTGCGCAATCGTCGGGCTCCGGGCCGTAGCCATCCTCCAAATCGCCGTTGACGGGAAGATTCGCAAGCCGCGAGAGCAGCGCCGCATTCGCGATGGCCTCGGCACGCGTCACCGCGTGACGTCCGTCCTGGCGTCCCAGCGAGAATGCAAATCCGAGTGACGTGCTGCCGAGCGCTCGAAATCCGGCGCGCTTCAGCAAGACGGCCGAGCCACCGTCCCACGCATTCGGCATAATGAATGCCGATGGCCCTTGGTGCAGCTCTCGAAACCGCTCGTAGAGATCACCTGCGTAGGACGACATGGAAGGCCTCCTCACCTGCAGTTGCTTGCGCGACCGTCAATCCCAACTTCGGTAGGTCGATACCTGCAAAGAGAGGCTCTCCCGTACCGAGCATTACCGGCGCGAATGCAAGATGGACTTCGTCGATCGCGTCTGCGGCTAAGTATTCCCGAACCGTGGCGACGCCGCCGCCGATTCGAACATCCTTCCCTCGCGCGGCCTCTTTGGCTCGCTCTAGTGCCACCCGCGCGCCGTCGGTCACGAAGTAAAATGTCGTGCCGCCGCTCATCGCAAGCGTCGGGCGCGCATAGTGCGTGAGGACGAAAACCGGTACGTGAAAAGGCGGCTCCTCGCCCCACCAGCCTTCCCACGAATGGTCCGGCCATGGACCGCGGATAGGTCCGAACATATTGCGGCCCATGACCCAAGCGCCGACGTTTTCAAATGACCGCGCGATAAAGGCACTATCGACGCCCTCTCGGCCTCCTTCGGAGCCGTGCAGTTTGCGAAAGGCGGCGGTCGTAACGGACCACGCATGTACTTCTCCTCCGCGAATGCCGAGCGGATTGTCGAGGTCCTGTCCTGGGCCCGCGCCAAAGCCATCCAGAGAAACCGAAAAGGCGAGAACTTTTACCTTGCCCATGTCGACCGCGTTTGACGCGACAGCAGCGATTCAAGACGTTCGTACACTTGAAGACCCCCGCCGATTGCTCCATGCTCCATCCATGCGTTGCGCGCCGCGACTGACGGAAGCGTCGTCGTGGACGTTAATCGAGTCCGCCCGTTTCCGAGATCCTCGAACGTGGTCGTGACCTGGGCGACGAGGTCGGGCTCGCCGCCCCAGACGAACGTCGAGACGATGCGTTCGGGCGGCACTACTTCCTTATACTCGCCGCTGAAGCGGTGTCGCACGTCGCCGGATCGTTGCATGACGAGCCACGTTCCGCCCGGTTGTCCGTCGAGCTCGACCGACTCGTTGGAGAGACGGTAGGGTGCCCACCATTCTCGCATCATCTCGGGATCGATATGCGCCTTGAACACGAGCTCACGCGGCGCGGCGAACTCGCGCACCATCACGATCGTCGGGATGTCGTCGCGAATATTCATGAGCCGGTCGCCCGTACCGGCGGCGAGGCGAGTCAACGTTTGAGTGAGGCCCCACCACCACTCGACGCGATCGGGTTCGGTCCACATGCGATAGACGAGGTCGCGAGGCGCATCAAAGACGCGCTGCATCCAGATTTCATTGGGCGCCGCCGGGCGCTCGCGTTGACCGATCATGGCTCTCCCTTTGCTTGCAACGTTCGCAGGTAATCGTCGAGGCGGTCGAAGCTTGCATCGAAGAAGCGACGATATGCTTCCAGCCAATCGGCAACGTCGCGCAACGGTTTGGCCTCGAGGCGGCACGGACGCCATTGCGCCTTACGGCCGCGCGAGATGAGCCCGGCGCGCTCGAGCACCTTCAGGTGCTTGCTCACGGCCGGGAGGCTCAGGTCGAAGGGCTCGGCGAGATCCGTAACGGTCGCCTCGCCCGAGGCTAGCCGCGCGAGAATGGCGCGCCGCGTTGGGTCGGCGAGGGCGGAGAACGTCGAATCGAGC
>JASHOG010000107.1 GCA_030041225.1 Vulcanimicrobiota bacterium
TTGAAGTTCTGTTTCAGCTCGTTGATGCGCTGCTGCACGAGCGTGCGCACCTGCTGATTGATCCGCTCTTTTTGCTCGTCAGGAAGACGACGGTAGATGAGATAGCCTGCGGCCGAGACGATGCCGCCGAGCAAGCCGAAGAGAAGCGCCTTGCCGACTTCGCGGCCATCAGCGTCGACGTGCTCGTAGCTCGCGGAGGCATTGGGTGCAAATGGCCCTTGATAGCCGTTGCCCCCCGTTTCGGCGGTCGACCATTGCTCCTGAGGCTTTGCCCGAAAACTATCTGACATAGGACCTCCCCTTCGCGCTTGCGCTCCTCTTACCCGGCTTTTTCGGTACGCCTGCCGACGCGGACGTGCTTGGGATACTGGC
The DNA here is from genome assembly GCA_030041225.1 of Vulcanimicrobiota bacterium. GTDB lineage: Bacteria > Vulcanimicrobiota > Vulcanimicrobiia > Vulcanimicrobiales > Vulcanimicrobiaceae > Tyrphobacter. Next base: position 373 of record JASHOG010000107.1, read on the forward strand.
GCGCGATCTCTCGAACGGCGAGCTCGGCCGTTGCTACGATCGCCTTGACGGCTGCGTTGTCGCGAGAGCGGGCAGGCCAGCGGAGTGAGAACGTACCGGGCGCGGAGCAGGCGTCGAGACGAAGTCCCGCGTGCTCCTCGAGTCCGAGCCAAGCAGCCTGAAGAACTGCCGACGCCGCCGCACAGACGATGTCCTTGCCGTAGCGGCCGCCTTGCGCGTGGCCGCGCGCGACGATCGAGGAGAGACGCTTGTGTGCATCCCTGTAGAAAACGACTTCGAGCATGGTGCGCCGGCGAGATTACGCGACGCGGATCTTGGTGATCTTGACTTCGGCGAAGGGCTGACGATGGCCGGAGAGCTTGCGCACGCGCTTCTTCGGCTTGTAGTGGAAGACGAGAATCTTCTTGTCGCGACCTCTGCGAAGCACGGTTCCGGTAACGGACGCTCCGGCGATCGTTGGTGAGCCGACCTTTGGTTCACCCTTAGCGCCAGCCGTGAGGATAACGCGATCGAAGGTGACTTCCGCTCCCGCCTCTCCAGGCGCATCGCAGCGGATAACGTCACCCTCGGCGACACGGTATTGCTTGCCGCCGCTCTCGATGATCGCGTACATGACTCCGGTACGATACCAGGGGCACTAGGGGGTGTCAATGCGGCTTCGAGGCAGCCGAGTTGACAAGCGGGATCGGCGCGTATAGAATAATCTATAAAACAGACTAATCTATGGAAAAGAGAACAGCGCCGGACGAGATATTGCTCTCGAAGGTACGGCTCGGCGTCGTCGCCGCGTTGCTCGCGAGCGAATGGATGGCCTTCGGCGCGCTCGCCGAGTCAACCCAGACGACGAGCGGCAATCTCGGGGCACACCTTGCGAAACTCGTTGAGGCCGGCTACGTAGAAGAAGAGAAAATCTTCGTCGCGCGCCGCCCACAATCGCGATACCGCCTCACGCCAAAAGGGCGTAAGGCGTTCTTGGCGCACGTCGCGGAACTGCAGTCGCTCGTAAAAGGAACGTCATGAGTCTCGTTTCCTCGCGCGCCGTGCTTCTCGCAACGCTTGCATTCGTGGCGGCAACCACGCACGCATCGGCGCAAACGCCGATGCCGACGGAAGCTCCGCTCCCGCCGAATTGCAGCGCCGTGCAGCAGCCGTTCGTAGGAACCATCTGCACGCCGACCGGGAGCGGAAAGCATCCCGCGATTCTCTTGCTCGGCGGATCGGAAGGCGGCGACTTGATGGGCAGAGTGCTCGCACCGGTGGTTGCAGCGCACGGATATATAGGTGTTTCGGTTGCCTACTTCGGCGAGCCGGGACTCCCGAAATACCTTGTCGATGTTCCGGTCGAGACCGTCGGCCGGGCACTTGATGCGGTTCTTGCGCGCCCCGACGTTGATGCGGCGCACATCGGCATTCTCGGGGGTTCGAAGGGCGGCGAGCTTGCGTTGCTCGCGGCTTCACTCTACCCGCAGATCGATGCCGTCGTCGCCGACGTTCCCTCCCCGTTTGCGTGGGCGGGTTTGGGCGCATCCGGACTGAGCACGAAGTGCTCGTGGACGCAGGGCGGCAAGGAGCTTCCGTGTGTCGCCTACAGCAGCGGTCCCGCGGCGCAACAGGTCGGCTACGAATATATGCATCACGAGCCGCTGGTGATCCGTCCGCTGTACGACGAGAGCATGCAAGACACCGCGGCTGTGCACGCTGCATTCTTTGCGCTCGAACAGATTCATGGCCCGGTTCTTTGTTTGAGCGCCGATGACGACCAGCTCTGGGACTCTCCGGCGCAGTGCACGTTGGCGATGGCCTATCTCGCGGCGCATCACCACGCCTACGCGGATCGGTCAGTCAGTTATCCGAACGCCGGCCACACGTTCTTGTGGGCGATGAACGGACCGAGCTCTGCGATAACGGCGATACCGTTGCCGGGGGGCTCGAGCATGGCGCTGGGCGGGACCGCTGACGGTGATGCGCAGGCTGCGTCGCAAGCGTGGCCGCTCATCTGGCGGTTCTTCGCGGAGGCGCTGTAATGGCAGACGCGCGTGCAGCATCTCCATGGTGGTATCGGCGACGGTCATTCGTCATGCTCGCTGTCTATCTCGTCGGGTTCTACGGCGGGTGGTGGCTCTGGGCCGGCGGCTTCCACGATGCCGGATGGGAGCCGTTCTACGCGTGGCTCGGCCGTCGCGCGCACGTCGATCCGAGCACGCTGCTCTGGGTTGCAACCGTCCTCGCGTTTGCGGGCTTTTTCGTACGCCTCTGGGGATCCGCATATCTCAGCGCGCCGGTCGTGTGGAACGCAAACGCGCTGGACGATCGGCTCATCGTCGACGGTCCGTTTCGTTTCATCCGCAACCCGCTCTACTTCGGTAACAACCTGCAGGCTCTGGGCATCGGCTCGCTCGCGACGCCCTACGGCTTTGCGTTCATCGTGATATGCAGCGTCGTCTTTACGGCGATGTTGGCGGCCCACGAGGCGGGGCTCATGCGCGCGAGGTACGGCGGCGTCTATGAGCGTTTCCGGTCGGCGGTGCCGGCGATGCTCCCTCGCCTAACGCCGGCAAGTGTGGAAGGAAGTGTTCGCGGGAGGCCTTCCGTGGCAAACGGGACTCGCTCGGAGCTGCTGTCACTCGGCCTTGCGCTTGGGACGCTCAGCATCGCGCTCTACGGCTACGCAGCGATTTCGTGGTTCTTCATCTTTTGGATCGGCGGCTGGTCGCTGCAAACGTTTCTGCAATATCGGGCGCGGGCTACAGCCTAACGCGACGCCGCGTAGCGAAACTGCCCCGGCTTCCACTCGGCGACGCTGCCGTCGCGCATCACGAACGACTCGCACCCGTCGACTTCTGCGTTGAAGTCGGCGTTTAGGGCTTTGGTTGCGGGCCAGTCGACGCTCGGCTCCTGCCGCGCCGCGGCTCGCGCCTTGACATAGCTAAATTGCGTCGACTTCGTCAGCTCGTTCAGAGCCCTGACCAATCGCTGTGCATCGCTCATCGCGGCTGATTTACGGGAGCAGCGTCATGCGTTCCCGCGCGGCGGCCTCGACCGCGGCCTTCGAGTACTCAAGCGGTTGAAGCGTTCCGGCGACCCACGCGCGAGCCTCGTCGGTGTAGTGCGCCGAGCCTGGTTCTCCGGACTCACCCTCCGGAATAGAGATACCGCCCGCGTCCCAGTTGCCGACGTCCCACACCGCGCGAAAGCTTTGTGAGAGCGTGGCCGACTGCACGTGAAGCGTGAAGTTGTCGCCGTCTCCGGGCAGCGTCACTCCGTTGAGAAAGTTGATGCCCATTGCCGCAAGCGGATGCTTGGGCGTCACCGCCCCGGCGACTCCCCAAGGCGCGATGCTTGCGAATGGCTCAGGGATCACGTGCCGCGCCGCGACGCCGAGCGCGCGAATGCGTAGCATGAACGCCGACATCGCTTGTGTCCCGCGAACGACGGCGCGGCGCTGCTCGTAGATGATCGTTGCCTTGCGTGAGGTTGGGGTGAAGCGGCCGTCCCAGCCTGCCATCCCGAGAATGCGGGCCAGGTCGAGCTCGGGCAGTGAGAGCGTGTCCATCTGCATCTTTTCAAAGTACCGCACGTCGTAGTGCGAGCGTGCCTTCAGCAGCTGCGCTATGCGGTAGGCTCGATAGGGCGGCCCAAACTCGGGGCTCAAGCGGTAGGGATATCCGCGGCCGTACATCTTGTTGTTCGCCGTCCAGACGATCGCAGCGCGCGATGGTGCGACGCGCGGAAGTGCATCGAACGGGAGGTTCTTGTAGTTTTGTGAAAGGTCGCGGGCCGGGTGAATGTAACGCGCCCATGCGGGATCGTCGGGGATGTTACCGGCAAGCTGATAGGCAGCGCGGCCGCTCGTGTCGGCAATGACGAAGTTTTGTGTTGGACCGGGGTAGAGGCGTAACGCGCGCAGCGCGTCTTTGATCGAGTGCGCGCGGTCGAGGGCATCGAAGGTCAGGAACTGGGAAGTCGGGTCGTCGTATGCGTCCCATCGCACGAGCACGAGGATCCCGTGCGTCGTCGCACCGAACTCGCGCGCTCCGCGATAGTATCTCTTGTACACCGGCAATCCGAAGCGGACGTGGAACGTTTCCGTCGCCCAGTCTGCGGAGCTCGTATGTTCTGGCGAAAAGAAAACCGAGAGTGACGCAACCGTACCGTCCGTCGCACCCCACGCGACGCTGTCGTTGTGGCCGAGAATCACGCCTGGCAGGCCCGCAAAGGTTGCGCCCGCCGCGTGGTAGCCTGGGAAGCGAATATCGACGAGATACCAGATGCCGGGAATCCCGATGCGCAAATGCGGATCGTTTGCAAGCAGCGCTCGTCCGGTCGCGTTCAGCGCAGCGCCGGTCGCCCACTCATTACTTCCCGCAGCCGGCGGCATCGTGAGCTCTGCGGCCGACGGTGCACAGTGTGGTGATTCCGAGATGCGCTCGAGCCCTTCGGTCACCGGCGCGTCGTAGCAAGGATCGGTCAGCGGGTGGAGTCGATCGTAGAGACGGAGTGGCGCCGCACGGCGTGCGACGTCGGTCCAGAGATCCGCGAGATCGAGAACGATGCCGAAGCTCGTGACGAGCGAGTCTTGAGGACGCCACGGCTGCGGCTTATAGAGCAGCATTCGGAACTCAGGGGGCAGCGGCTGCGTGCGCATCGCTGCGTTTACGCCGTCCGCGAAGGCTTGTAGGTCCTCTTGTGCGCGCAGCGGGAGACGATCCCACTGCATTTGCGCGAGCTGCTCAACGGGAACCGTCCGTTCCGATTCGTCGCTCGTGAGCGCGGGCGGACCGAAAACTTCGGCGAGCCGTCCTTCGACAAAGCGGCGCGTGAGGTCCATCTGGAAGAGGCGGTCCGATCCCTCGACGTAGCCTTCCGCGAAGAATGCGTCGTGCTCGTCGTGCGCTGCGATGTGCGGCACGCCGCGTCCATCGCGAAGAATCGTTACCGGTTGCCAGACACCGAGACCAGTGATCGTCCCGGCGGTCTGCGCGGAGGAGCGCATGCCGAGCGCGATGTTGCCAACGTACGCGATGAGAAAGAGGAGCAGCGCAACGACGAACGCGCCGGCGATGCGCTTCACCGGCTACGACGCTTCGACGTAGATGTCGTCGTCGTCGACGCGGACGGGGTACGTCGCTATCGGCATGACGGCGGGAAGCACGACCGCCTCTCCCGTGCGCACGTCAAACTGCGCTCCATGCCGCGGGCAGACAATGCAGTGCCCTTCCAGCTCCCCGAGCTCGAGCGGGCCACCATCGTGTGTGCACACGTCCTCGACGGCGTAGATCGTGCCCTCGGCGTTGCAGAGCATGATCTCCGTACCACCCGCGTCGACGACTTTCGTTTCGCCGGGCGGGATATCTGAAACCCGAGCGACCTTGTATTCGCTCACGAGAAAGTTATTATGGCGCAGCCTCGCCGACGATTGGTTCTTTGCTCACTTCTTCGCCGAAGATCGCCGGGTAGATCAAGCCGGCCAAACCTCCGCCGATTAGCGGTGCGAGCCAAAAGACCCAGAGCTGCGCAAGCTCGGCACTCCCCGCGAAGATGGCAGGGCCAGTGCTGCGGGCCGGGTTCACCGACGTGTTGTCTACCGGGATGCTAATGAGGTGGATGAGCGTCAATGCGAGGCCTATCGCCAAACCGGCAAACCCGACCGGTGCGCGCTTGTCCGTTGCGCCTAAGATCACCATCAGGAAGGCGAACGTGCAGACGATTTCGATGATGAGCGCTGAGGCCAAACCGTAGCCCCCGGGCGAAAGCGCGCCGTAGCCGTTGCTTGCGAACTGACCCGCGACGAATCCGGGCTTGCCGTGGGCGATGGCATAGAGAACCGCAGCGGCCGCGATCGCTCCAATGACTTGCGCAATTATATAAGGCAATACGTCTCGAGCCGGAAACCGCTTACCGAGCCAAAGACCGAACGTCACCGCTGGATTGATGTGGCATCCTGAGATTGGGCCAATAGTATAAGCCATCGTTAACAGTGTCAGTCCGAACGCAAGCGCGACTCCTACAAAGCCGACCCCGAGTTGCGGAAAGCCCGCGCTAA
>JASHOG010000108.1 GCA_030041225.1 Vulcanimicrobiota bacterium
CCTCAGAGGCGCGAGCCGCGCCGTTTTTGCGATAATCGCGCTTGCATGGGCTGTGCCGTCACCGGTATCGGCCCAGACGCGCGTGCATACGGTGCAACAGATACTCCTCGACGGGAGATCGGTTCCGTTCGTCTCCGGGGTCACCATCGGCACGGCGGAGAGCACGCTGCACGTCGGCCAAGTCATTTCCGATCACACGACCATTGCGGTCCCCGCGCACGTTACGGTGGTCCTCGTCAGCACGGGCAACAAGAGCACGATCACGCTCGAGCCCGGCGCGAGCGTCACTTTCATAAGTACCGGTTCCGGTGAGCTCCTCAGCCGAAACGCCGGTACGATCCTCTTCGACGTCGTGCACGGCGCGCTGGATTTTTTCCGCGTCCAGTCCGGCGAAGCACTGACGGCGTCGGTGCCCGGTACGGCGTTCTCCATCACCGGGAGTGGAAGCGTCGTGACGTTTACCTGCACGCGCGGCGAGGTCAATATAACGAAGAGCGGCTACATCCTGATTGGAACAAAGCGGTTAAAGGCGACGCTGGTTGACGTGATCTCGGCAGCGCGCCGGCCGCAAGTGACCTACCAGCCCACGTCGACGTGGTACCTCGCGCAGTTCTCCGACTTTGCACAAGCCGAGGCGTTCTATCAACAGCAGCTTGTCACTGCGCAACACGGAGGAGACGGCGACGCCGAGGCGAGCGCGCTTCAAAACATCGGCATCGTTCAGGAGAACCAAGGTCAATATGCCGACGCGCTACGGTCGCAGGAGCAGGCGCTCACTCTTTATCGGCAACTAGGCAATCGCGATGGCGAGGCGAGCGCACTCGACAACATCGGCATCGTGCAGATGGATCAAAGCCGGTATGTTGAGGCGCTGCAATCGTACCAGCAGGCGCTCGCGGTTTTCCGGCAGCTTGGCGATCGCGATGGCGAGGCGGATGCACTCGGAGGCGTCGGCCTCGTTCACATGGATCAGGACCAGTATGTCGAGGCGTTGCAGTCGGACCGGCAGGCACTCGCGATCTTCCAACAGCTTGGCGATCGCGACGGCGAAGCAGATGCACTCGAAGGCGTCGCTTTAGTTCAAGTGTATCAAGACAACTATGTCGAGGCGCTGCAGTCGTACCAGGAGGCGCTCGCGCTCTATCGACAGCTGGGTGACCGCGCCCGCGAGGCGGGCGAACTCGAAACCATCGGTGACGTTCAAGAGGGCCAAGGCCGGTATGCCGACGCGCTGCAGTCGTACAACGAGGCTCTCGCGCTCTATAGGCAGTTGGGTGACCGCGATCTCGAGGGGGATGAACTCGACGACATCGGCTTGGCTCAGGAGCTTCAACACCAGTACGCCGGCGCGCTACAGTCAGAGCGAAGCGCGCTCGCTATCTATCAACAGCTCGACGAACAGCAAGGCGAGGCGAAGGCTCTATCAAGCATCGGTGCGGTTCAAGTGGACCAGGGCCAGTATGCAACCGCACTGCAATCGTACCGGCAGGCGTTCGCGCTCTATCGTCAACTGGGCAGCCGCGACGGAGAAGCGGATGAACTCGACAACATCGGCATCGTCCAAGAGCGCCAAGGCCATCATGCCGATGCGCAGCAGTCGTACCAGTTGGCGCTCGCGCTCTATCGACAACTGGGCGACCGACTCGGCGAGGCGCGTGCACTTGCTTATGTCGGCAACGCTCAAGAGTATCAGGAGGGACAGTACGCAGGCGCGCTGGAGTCGTTCCAGCAGGCGCTCGCGCTCTACCGAAAGCTCAACGACCGCCTCGGCGAGGCTGAAGCATTCAGTCACATTGGCAAAATCCAGGAGTATCAAGGCCACTATGTCGCTGCGCTGCAGTCGGACCAGCAGGCCCTGGCTCTTGCCCGACAGGTGGGCCACCGCGGCGGCGAGGCGACCGAACTGGTGAATATCGGAAGCGTTGAAGAGCACGAAGGCCGATATGCCGATGCGCTACGGTCTGAGCGGGATGCGCTTGAGCTTGACCAAGAGCTCGGAGACCGGGACGGACTCGCGTATGACCTCAGAAACATCGGTATCGTCCAGAGCGATCAGGGCGAGTACGCCGGCGCGCTACAATCAGAGCGGCGGGCGCTCTCGATCTATCAACAGCTCGACGAACATCAAGGCGAGGCGGACGTTCTATCGAGCATCGGCGCGGTTCAAGAGAAGCAAACTCACTATGCTAACGCGTTGCTATCGTACCAACGGGCACTTGCTGCATATCAGCGAATCGGCGACCAGCCCGGCGCCGCGAAAGCCAGAGCGAGCATCGCGAGAGTCCGCACGTTACTGCGCGTGAAAGCGAACCATACATCTCGGCCATCGCCCACGCCTTCCCAACGCGGTTTTGGAACGAACCGTCACCAGCGTTGATGGAGGACGACCAGACGGAAAAACGACAGCCCTCACCGGTTGGCTACATCATGAGCTCGCTTCGGAAGTACGCCGTGTTTAGCGGGCGCGCTCGTCGAAAAGAATACTGGTACTTCCGCCTCTTCCAAGCCCTCGCTGTGTTCGTTCCATTCTGCGTCTGGCTGGCCGCCTACATATTCTCGGTTCGTGCGCAATATGCGGGAGATTCTCAATCGGCGGAGGGCCTTTCGGACATAGCGATTGCTGCCTACTGGCTGATGTGGGTGGGAGGCTTCTGGTTGCTGGTGTTGCCGACGCTTGCCGTCGGAGTGCGGCGCATACACGATACAGGGCGCAGCGGTTGGTGGCTGTGGCTGTTCTTGATTCCGATTATCGGATGGATAGTGTGGTTGGTGATCGATACGAGCGACAGTCAGCCGGGGACGAATGCGTACGGTCCGAATCCGAAGGGATATGCAACGGTGCCAAACCCGCAAGCGGTCGCAACGGCGGCGAGCCCCAGGGGAGCGACTACCGATAGCGCTGCGTATTGCGCGCACTGCGGGGCAAGAGCCGCCGCCAACGCAAGGTATTGCCGGGAGTGTGGGAAGCATCTCGACCTCACGCGCAGGCCGGGGCAGAGCGCCTGGCCCTGGATCGTAAGCCTCGCGCTACTCGCCGCTATCGTCGTAATAGGTTACGTTCATCTGGAGAGAAGCGGCTCGCAAGCGCCACAACCCCAAACCACAACCGGCGGCACACCGGCGTCGACGACCGTGAGTTCGACTCCGGCGAGCGTGGCGCAGGCTGCGGCGTCCCCGATAGACGTCGTACGCGAATACTACCAGTTCTGGAACGAGAAGAACTACGCGGCAATGTACGGGCTGCTATCAATGCACTTACAGCAGATATATCCCTATTCAACCTATCCTCATCGTCACTCGTTTACAGACAGCATTACCGTGGACGCGACAACCGGGGCGTCACCGTCGGTCGTCAGCTTCAACCTGTACTCGACCGATCACGACGAGCGCGGGAATATAAGCCACTCTCGTTTCTACGGCACGTGGTATCTGATTTGGGAGCAGGGCGCGTGGAAGTTGAATGCGCAGGTTATTCACGAAATTCCGTCAGGGTCCGACGCGAGCGACACGCAACAATAGGGAAGGACGCAGCTATGCTTTTCTGCACGCAGTGTGGCGCCCAAGATACGGCTGAGGCACGGTTCTGTGCGTCCTGTGGTGCACCGGCCGCAGACGGAACGCCGAGCCGAGAACGTGCGCCTTCTTCAGGTGACCGTGGGCCGTCCGCGTCTGCGGAACGGTTCCTTCGAGATCGCTCGATCACCGCCTCACTAGGGCGTCTCGTTGGCGGATATGTTGTCGCGGTTGTCGCCGCAGCGGTCGTGTGCGTGATCTGCTTCTTCGCAGGCCTCACCAGCGGAATCGGATTCATCATCGGCTATCTATTCTTCATGGGCGCATTGAGGCTGGGAGAATCGGTTGCGCTCAACGGCGCCGACGCGCTCGATCAAGCTCGCTGGAGGCACTTCAAGGCCGGCATCTACCTTGGGGCCGCGTTGGTGGTTGCGGGCGCGATCTGGCTGGACTCGCTGGGCGACCTTCCCAAGTTCTCGGACGCGCTCGGCTTCACGCTAGCCTTCGCCTGCACCATCATCTGCGGCGTGATCCTCGTGGCGGCTTTCGATCGCCGCGATAAGTCGGCGATCTGCAAGCGCACGTCGGCGTTTCTCGATCGAGCCATCACGGAGGAGTGGCCGTACCTCAC
>JASHOG010000109.1 GCA_030041225.1 Vulcanimicrobiota bacterium
GAAGCACCGGTGTAGAGCTTGCCGTCCGCGCACTCGAGCACGTACACCACCGGCCGCCGGCCGGACCGTCCCCCGCGCGTCATCGTAGGTCAGTATCCGCTGGAGATTTTCTTCCCTCCCCTAGCCGTCGGCGTGGGAGCGCTTGCCCCGCGGCGGATCGGGAGAAGGCGGATAGGGCGGAGCAGCTCCTTGCGGCAGGAGGCGTCACCAACGTACAAGTCCTCAACGAGTTTGCATGCGTCGCTCTGCGCAAATTCCGACGTAAGGTCGACGAGGTCCGCGAAGTCGTCCGCACAGTGCAGCGCGGTCGGGTCGTGGAACGCCTGAGAATCCGCAACCCATTTATCAGGAACCCCTAGCAGTTCCCCAGTGAGTGCACGGATGAGAGGGCGGTATGCTCTCTCTTGCATTTTCGGCCGGGATGCTCGGCATCGAAGGGTACGTGGTGCGCGTCGAGGCGGATAGCTCCGCCGGCAGCCCGTTCTTCCAGATCATCGGCTTGCCCGATCGCGCTCTCAAGGACGCACGCGACCGTGTTCGCAGCGCGATCTTCAACTCCGGCTTCATGTACCCGGCGGGCAGGCTGCTCGTCAATCTCTCGCCCGCCGACGTACGCAAAGAAGGGTGCGCTCTCGATCTCGCAATCGCGCTCGCGCTCCTCGGGATGGACGAGCAGATCGAACGAGAGGGGCTGCGGCAGTTCATCGCGCTCGGTGAGCTCGCACTCGACGGCAACCTGCTCCCCGTCAGCGGCATGTTGCCTATGGTGCTCGGCGCGCGTAGCGCGGGGTTCAGGAGACTCCTCATTCCAGCCGGTAACGCAGAGGAAGCCGCTCTCGTCGAGGGCGTCGAGCTCTACGCGATCGATTCGCTGCAGTCGGCAGTCGCGGTGATCCTAGGCAACGGCGCGCAGTGGCGCTACCGGCCACGCGTGCACTCGGAAGCAACACCCGATGAGAACGTACACGGTGATCTCGCCGATGTGCGCGGACAACGCGGCCCAAAGCGCGCGCTTGAAATAGCAGCGGCGGGCGGGCACAACGTGCTCTTCGTCGGGCCTCCCGGATGTGGCAAGACGATGCTCGCGCGTCGCCTTCCCTCGATTCTGCCGCCGATGACGAGCGACGAAGCGCTCGAGGTGACGAAGATCTACAGCGTCACGGGTTTACTGGGAAGCAACGCCGGCATCGTGCGCGCTCGCCCTTTTCGTTTTCCGCATCACACGATCAGCCAGACTGCGCTCGTCGGCGGTGGAGCGCTCGTCAAGCCGGGTGAGATCAGCCTCGCGCACCACGGCGTGCTCTTTCTCGACGAGCTCCCCGAGTTCTCGCGCAGTGCGATCGAGGTGCTGCGCCAGCCGCTCGAGCAGGGCACGGTGACGATCGCGCGCGCCTCGGGAACCTTCACGTATCCCGCGCGCTTTCAGCTTGTCGCCTCGATGAATCCGTGCCCATGCGGCTTCCGTGGGACGCGCAGCGGCGATTGTCGCTGTGACGACGCCGCCGTCGCGAAGTACGTGAGCAAGCTCTCGGGGCCGTTGCTCGACCGCATCGACTTGCAGATCGAGGTCGCCCGCGTCGCGTTCGACGATATGGTGCGCCGCGAGGATACCGAGCATTCCCGCGAGATATGCGCTCGCGTCGTCGCCGCACGCGAGCGGCAATGCCGGCGTTTTTCGGAGACGCGGCTTAGTTGCAATGCGGAGGTTCCCGCGAACGCGATGCGCCGCTACTGCGCGCTCGACGATGCGGCGATGCGACTGCTCGCCCATGCGAGCGCGAAGCGCCAGTTCTCGGCTCGCGCCATCGACCGCATCGCACGCGTCGCGCTGACGATCGCCGACCTCGCCGAGTGCGAGCGGATCAAGGCCGAACACGTTGCCGAGGCAATTACCTATCGCAGCCTCGAGCGGCTGGACTCGCGCGCGGCGTAGGTCGAACGACGTCCGAAGCCCTCAAGGGTCGTGGCAGCATGGTGCGAGGAGGGCGAGGCATGCCATCGAGTCAAGCGAGTCGAATCGACGATAATGAATATCAAGCGCAGTGCCGCGATCGTTCTGCGGGTAGTTGGTGCGCTGCTGATGCTCCTCGGCTGCGTGCACCTGGCCGCGACACCGCACATCCCCGGCCTGATTTCCGGAAGCCCTCACTCGGTCTATGAGTTCGCCGTCGGGCCAACGCTTCTCAATCACGTACTCGTTGGCGTCCTTTTGCTTCCACTGGGCTTCACGACGTGGCTCGCGGCCGGCGGCGGGGAGCGCGGCGAGCGGTGGGCAACGCCGGTGCTGATTGCAAATGCTCTGGTAACGCTCGCACTGCCCACTTCTCTCGTGGCGTTCATGCGACAGGCCGAGTACTATACTGCGCCACTGTTTGTGTTTGGCGTCGGAATCGTGGCGGTTATCTCGCTGCTGATGCTGGCGGCCACCTATACACTGCTCCGGCGGCCGGCCAAACAAGGTCTCGGCAGCTAGGCAGACAAGCATCGGAGAACCACAGGAGGCTTTTCAATGCCCGATCTAGACCCGACACTGACCGATCCGGATAAGTATAAGGTACTCTTCGAGAACGATCGAGTGCGAGTTCTCGACTTCCGCGACACGCCTGGCGCAAAGACGAAACCGCATCATCACCCCAACAGCGTCTTGCTGACTCTCTCTGACTTCCAGCGTCGACTGACCGTCGGTGATAACGTGAGGGACGTCACTGTCGAGGCAGGCAAGGCACAATGGTCGCCGGAGCAAGTCCACACCGGTGAGAACATCGGAACCACCGACACCCACGTTGTCTTCGTGGAACTGAAGGACTGACCATCTACGCGAGTCGGCGAGTCCGCTCGGGCATCCGACCGCGAAAAAACCCGCTATTTGGATTCAGGAGGATTTCATGGCGTTACGCAAGTTTATCATCGAGCGCGATATCCCCGGCGTCGGTACATTCGAGCGCGAGCAGCTTCGCAGTGCTGCGGCAAAGTCGAACGAAGTCCTGAGGGAACTCGCACCCGATATTCAATGGCTCGAAAGCTACGTCGCGGCGAACAAGACCTTCTGCGTCTATCTCGCCAAAGACGAAAGCTTCATCCGCAAGCACGCCGAGATGAGCGGCTTTCCGGCAACGAAGATCACCGAAGTGCGCAAGATGATCGATCCGACCACCGAGGGCCCCGGCTAACCTGGTCGAATGAGCCTTCGCATGCTTGCGCGCGTGCGATACGGGCTCTGGTCGCCGCTGTTGCCGCTGATCTGCGCCGGCTCTGCGATCGCGTGCATCTTCTGCATCATTCCCAGCGACATGGAGCGCTACTGGCTGCTCTTCGCAGGCAGATGGACGATCGAGCACGGGCGCGTGCTCGAGTCGCTGCAGGGCTCGTGGTATCCAAGTCGCCCGTGGGTGAATCAGGAATGGCTGGTTGCTCTCGCGACTGCATGGAGTCAAACCCACGGCCTCTACGTGCTCGTGGAACTGCTCTTTGCCGCGTCGCTCGTCGCCGGCATCTTCTTCGTCGCGGCGGAGTGCATCCGAACCCGCACGCATCCGCTGATCGCTTGCGCGCAACTCGCGGTAACGACGATCGGCGCCGCGGATTTCGCGCAGGACCGTGCGCAGACTCTCGTCTGGGCGTTGCTTCCGGCGCTGATCCTCGCGTGGCGGCGTTCTCCCTGGCTCTGCGTGCCGATTCTCGCGCTCTGGGCCAACGTCCACGGCTCCTTCCCCATCGCGATCCTCTGGATGCTGCTGCACCTCGACCGCCGTCGCATCGCGCCGTTTGTCGTGGCGGCGCTCGCCACACTTGCGAACCCACTCGGCTGGCATCTGTGGACGTTCACGGCTGCGCTCGCCCACAGCGCGAAGCTCGGCACCTACGTCACCGAGTGGATCCCTTCATTCCAGACGCGCTCCGGCATCATGGCCGCGGTGCTCGCACTCGCCCCGCTCTGGGTACGCATCTTCGCCGGGCTTCGCGTCCGCACACCGCTCCGATACGGCGATCTCCTCTGGCTCGCGATGTGCACCGTCGGAACGATCCTCGCAATCCGTTACTCGCTGCTGCTCTTCCTCACAACGGGCACTGTCCTAGGAGATACGTTCCGCACGCGCGCGCAGCTCATGCCCTTTGTGACACGCGCGGCGGCGGTCGTCCTCACGCTCGTGCTCGTCGCGATCTCGGCGCGATACTTCGTGAGCACGCCCGTCGTCGGCGATGCAACGTTCGAGACCATGGCGCGAGGAATCGACTTCTCGGCGTGTGCACCTCTGGTTCCTCATCAGCGAGTCTTCACCGACGAGTTCGAGGTCGGCAGCCTCATTGACGTAGCGGGAGGAAGCGCAAACGTCGACGGTCGCGTCGACGCCTACCCGTTGCAGGCAATCAAAGCCGCCTCCGACGTCGTCAATCATCCGAGCGAAGCGGAGGCCATCGTCGACCACACCGATGCGCAGATGCTGGCGCTGCAGGGCTCGTTCGTCCCCTCATCGCGTCGCTGGAGGCTCGAGCAACGCTGCGGGCTCGTCGCACTGTACGCGCGGAGTACGCGCTAGCTCGGTAGGAGCTGCGGAACGCTCTCGCCTTCGAGGAAGATGCGTAGCTCCTCCGGCGAGAACTGCACGCCGCTGAAGAAGGGGCCGAACTCAGCATAGCGCGCGCTCGCGGGGTCGAAGCGCATCTCGTAGATCAATTTCTTGAAGACGAACGGATCGTCGGCGTAGAGATCGACGCCCCACTCGTAGTCGTCGTACCCGATCGACCCGGAGATTACTTGCGTCACGCGGCCATGGTAGGAGCGGCCGACTTTGCCGTGATCGTTCATCAACTTCATGCGCTCGGCGTAGGGCAGCCCGTACCAATTGTCGTGCTCGCCGCGGCGCTTGTTCATGGGATAGAAGCACACGTAGCGACGCAAAGGCATGCGAGCCCAGAGCCTCGGCGCGACGTGCGGGCTCTCCTCCTGCTCGCGCAACAACTCGTCGAAGGCGGTGATCCACTCCGGCGTATTCCGGACGAGTTCGCGGCGCTCGAGCTGCGCGTGAATCTTCGCCGTCGCGTCGTAGAGGCCGAGCTCGAGCACCGAGGTGTACGCCCACGTCGGCGCGAGAAACGATCGCAGCTCGAGCTTGTCGACGAGCATCTGCGCGTAGGCGAGCTCGTCGTAGCGGCGCGCGTAGTGTACGAGCATGAGGTCGGCTTTACCGACGAGACTGGAGAGCGCGAGATCGCCGTCGCTGCGCTGCTTGAGGTGCGTGAAGAGATCGGTTGCCTCCGATGCGAACTTCGTGCGCCGCTTCGCGGTTTCGTCGTCCCACGCGCGCCGGTTGAAGGCGAACATCCGGTGAAGAATCCACCAGCCTTCGAGCGATTCCGGAACGTTCGGATCACGCATACGTAAAAGCTCCTCAGGCTCCCCGCGCGAGCGCGCGAGTGCGGCGCACCTCGGCGTCGACCTCCGCCTCCAGTGCCTCTGGACGCTCGCGATACTTCGCCCACAGTTGCGGCATGTGGGCGATGGCGTCGAGCACGCGCGCGTAGACGGCGTTCACGGGCGTCGGAACGTGATGCTCGAGCCCTGCGGCCGCCACGGCGCCGTTAAGGACATTGACCTCCGTTTCGGGCTTTCCTCGGCGCAGGTCGAGCAAGAGCGAGGGCGGCTTCGTGCCTCTCGCGCCGGCGATGCGCGTCGCCAAGACCCCGCGCGCAACGGGGCTCGGCAGCGTCGCGACACCCAATAACGCGCGTACGGGATAGCGCGGAAGGTCGACCGGTGTGAGACCGATCGCGTGCATCACAGCGCGGACCTCGCGCAACATACGTATCTCGAGCGCGAAGATACGCTCGAAGTGCACGAGCCGATTCGGCAGGATATTGAGGATCGCGCAACTCGCGTTCGCGACCACGTTGAGCGCGAGCTTGCTCCACTTGAGGGCACGCCAATCTTCTACCACCTTCACGTTCAACCCGGTGCCGGCAAACGTTGCAACGAGCCAGTTGAACGCCGTATCGCCCGTTGGAGCGAAAGCAAGAGCGCCCTCCTTCGCGGCATTCGTATGACCATCACGATCCTGTGCGACGGGAACCGTCAGTGCCGCAGCAACGACGTTGTCGGCACCGAAGGCGGCGATGAGCTCTTCCTCGTTTCCGATCCCGTTCTGCGGCGAGAGGAAGACACATGTGCGCGGGTATGGAATCGCTGCGCGGAGCGTCTCGACTGCTGCGGGCGTGTCGTACGACTTCACCGCAACAATGGCAACGTCGGCGTCGTAGGGTTGCACCTGCGCGAGCGTTCTAGGCGCATAGACGACGTCGACGCCGATCGCACGCAACAGGTTGCCGAGATACGTCCCCACGGCACCCTGACCGACGATATAGACGTTCACGTTCGGCGATCGGTCGAGCCGAAGCCGCCTCCGCCGCGCAATGTCGGCTCGAGACTCTCGACGAGCTCGAATGCCGCGCGCGCCACCGGCGCAACGATGAGCTGCGCGATGCGATCGCCGCGGCGAATCGTCACCGGTGCATCGCTCGTGTTGACGAGGAGCACGCACAGCGGTCCGCGATAATCGGCATCGATCGTTCCGGGCGAGTTCAAGCACGTGATACCGGTGCGCCGCGCAAGTCCGCTACGCGGCCTCACCTGCGCTTCGAAACCGGGCGGAAGGGCGATAGAGAACCCCGTGGGCACGAGAGCGCGCTCTCGCGGCCCGATGACGAGCTCCTTCTCGACCGCAGCACAAAGATCGGCGCCTGCCGCGAGCTCGCTCATGTACGCCGGCAAAGGAAGACCCTCGCCGTCGGGAAGGCGCACGATCGCAACGCGCACATCCACGGCGGTATGCGTCACGTTACTTGGCGAGCAGAGCGGCGAGCTCTTCACGAAAGCTCTCGATGTCCCGAAACGAGCGATAGACGCTAGCGAACCGAATGTACGCAACCGGATCTAGAGATTTCAAAGCCTCCATGAGTTTCTCTCCGATCAGCGTGGCTGGGACCTCGCTCTCGCCACGCGCAAAGAGGTCGCGCTCGAGGTCCGCGGCGACCGCCTCCATGCGGCTCTCGGGGATCGGCCGCTTCTCGCAGGCCTTACGTAGACCAGCGAGGATTTTCTCGCGATTGTATTGCTCGCGCCGCCCGTCTTTCTTCACGATGAGCAGACGCGGCGTCTCTTGGCGCTCGTAAGTTGTGAAGCGATGCTTGCAACGCGGATCGAGACATTCGCGACGCCGGCGAACGACGGACTCGTCGTCTCGTGAATCAACGACGCGGGTCTCGCTCTTTCGGCAGGTAGGGCAGATCAGTTCTCTTTCTCCAGGTACCCCATATATAGTGGACGACCCGTCCATTATACACGAGCACCCGGAGGGCCGGCCCTCTTAGGCGGCGGCCCCGATCTTGAACATCTTCGTCCCGCAGACGGGGCACTTGCCTTCCGTCGCAGGCCGGCCGTTTTTCATAGTGATCTGCACGGCGTCCTTGATCTGACGCTTGGTTTTGCATTTCACGCAGTAGGCTTCTGCTGCCATCTCTACTCCTTGGAGGCGATGTTGCCGCGCCCCATTCCTCGGCACGGAAGCCTTTCCCCCTGGTGGGGCACCCTCTTCGTCGTGAAGGAGGGGCGTGGAGGAGCCGGTCTACATAGCGCGCGCTCGCTTCGAGGCCCTCCGCAGCCCTCGCGGCTTCGCTGCAAAGGCGGAGGGGTTGTGGTGCGCCGGGGAGCTCTCGGGCCTGAGCGGGCCCTGCGTCGCGGTTGTCGGGACCCGCGCTGCAACGGGCTACGGCCGACGACTGGCTCGCGACCTTGGCCGGGATCTGGGAAGCGCCGGCTGCACCATTCTCTCTGGGCTCGCTCTCGGAATCGACACGTGTGCCCACGAAGGGGCACTCGAAGCCGGGGCGCCGACGATTGGGGTGCTCGGCGGCGGCCATCGTCGCTTCTTTCCGCGCCGCAATCGCGCTCTGGCAGAGCGCATGCTCGCGGGGGGAGGCGCCGTGCTTTCACCCTGGCCTCCCGATGAACCGGCGAAGCCGGGTCAGTTCCTCGAGCGCAATGGTGTCGTGGCGGCTCTCGCCGACGCAGTCGTCGTCGTCGAGGCTCCTGCACGCAGCGGAGCGCTGAACACGGCCGGCTGGGCCGCCGGCAGAGTTCCTGTGCTCGCAATACCAGGCGACGTCGACCGGCCTCACGCGGCGGGATGCCTCGCACTTATCCGTGATGGCGCGACCCTGGCTCGAGGCGCACGTGATGTACTCGAAGCGCTCAATCTTCCGCACGAGCCGTTGCCGTTGGTCCGTGACCGCACGGCCGGGCTCGATCCGCTGGCACAACGCGTGGTCGCCCTGCTCGCCGAGGGTGAGCGCGACCTCGACGCAATCGTCGATGCATGCGACGCTCCCGCGTCGTCCGTGATGGCGTGCCTGACACTGCTGGAGATCGAGGACATCATCGAGCGACGCGGCGCCGCACGCTACGCGCGAAGGTGAGGCGCCGTCGCGGCGAAGAGGCGAAGATGGAGCCCGCCGAGCACGCTCTACTGCCCGACGACGCGTTGCGCACTCTCGCACAAGCGTTGCGCGATTCCGCGGATTCGCTCTACTCCCAGCGCGAGCTCGAGGTCGTCTTCGAAGGGCCGCGACGTCCGGAGTTCGGCGAGTTCGCAACGAACGTTGCATTCGCACTGGCTCGCGTCGCGCGGCGTTCCCCCCAGGATGTTGCGAAAGCTCTCGTCGAGGACGCGCGGGCGCGCAACCCCGCCGTTGACGAGCTCTTTGCGGCGCTCGATCCAATCGCCGGCTTCATCAACGTGCGGCTCGCTCCGCAGCTCTGGCACGCGGCCGTCGCCTCGATCCTGCGCGACGGTGAAGCATTTGCGCGCGCCGCGCACCGCGGGCAACGCATCTCGCTCGAGTTCGGGAGCGCAAATCCAACGGGACCCTTGCTCGTCGTGCAAGGACGCGCGCTCTCCGTCGGGGATGCCCTCGCGCGGACGATGCGGCTACGCGGCTACGACGTCTTCACCGAGTGGATCATCAACGACGCGGGGGGGCAGCTCGACGCGCTCGGCCGATCCGTCGACGCGAGATACCGTCAACTCTCGGATGCCGCGTACCCGTTTCCGGAGGACGGATACCCGGGCGATTACCTGATCGATATTGCGAACGAGTTGAACGAACGAGAAGGCGCGCGTATCGCGACGATGGCCGAAGACGAACGCCTCGCCTTCATGGCGCAGTTCGCGCGCGACCGGATCGTCGCCGATCAGCAACACAGCGCGGAACGTTTCGGCGTACACTACGATCTCTGGCAGAGCGAACGGGAGCTGCACGAGCGCGGCCGCATCTCGGAAGGTATCGCACGGCTGAAGGAGCTTGGGTTCACGTACGAGGCTGACGGTGCACTCTTCTTCCGTGCGACCGACTTCGGCGACGACAAAGACCGCGTTCTCGTCCGCGCAGACGGCCGTCCGACGTACTTCTGTACCGACGTTGCCTACCATTACGAGAAGCTGCGGCGGGCCGACCGAGTGATCGACATTCTAGGCCCCGATCATCACGGGTACATCGGACGGTTGCAAGGCCTCGCGCGTGCGCTCGGCTATCCCGGCCGCCTCGAGGTGCTCATTTCCCAGCAAGTCACGCTCGTGCGAGGCGAGGAGCGCGTTTCGATGAGCAAGCGCGCGGGGCACATTCTCACGCTCGACGAGGTCGTCGGCGAAGTCGGGCTTGATGCGACGCGCTTTTTCTTTGCGATGCTCGCGACCGATTCGCCGCTGACGTTCGATCTCAAGCTCGCTCTCGAGCAGAGCAACGAGAACCCCGTGTACTACGTGCAGTACGGCCACGCACGCATCGCCTCGGTATTGCGCAAGGCGGAGAGCGCGGACGTCGCTGCGGCTCGCAACGCGCCCCTTTCCGCTTTGCAGCACCCAGCCGAGATCGCGCTTGCGCGTCGCCTCGCCGAGCTGCCGCGGCTCGCGCAGCACGTCGCCGAGCAGCTCGCGCCGCACCTCCTCGCGCGCTACGCTCGCGATGTTGCGAGCGACTTTCATCAGTTCTATACCGAATGCCGCATCTTGGCGGAGGAGCGCGAGGTGCGCCTCGCGCGTCTTGCTCTCTGCCTCGCCTCGCAACGGGCGCTTGCGACGATCTTGGGACTGCTCGGCGTCAGCGCTCCGGAGTCAATGTAGATGCCCTTTTGCAGCCTGCCCCTCGTATCGATGCTCTTTCTCGGTGCGCTTCCGAACGCGCCGGAGCGGCCACGCGACGGAACCTACGTCTACCATACGCAGGTCGGCGGTGTCGACATCGCGACCGATCGCATCGTCATTAGCTCGACAGACGACACCGTCACCGTTCAGGACGGCGCTAACATACAAGTTCGAGGCATCACTGCTACGGCGACCTCGACGTTCGACGCCGCGACGCTCGGCCAGACGGGATACACCGCCGATTTTACGCTTTCGTCCGGAAAGCAGCACACGATTGTGGACATTGCTCCAGGCGTCCTCACCGTGCACGCTTCGGGACAATCCGTACCGATCAAGGCGGATCCGTCAGCGCCCTTCGAGCTCACCGGAGATAACCTCGCCGACAGCTTCGTGCTCCTTCCGGCAATCCTGCACGCTCGCGGGCTCCAGGCATTTACACTAGCCGTGCTGAGCGGCGCCATTCCGCTCCCCTCACGCGTTCAGTGGAATCCGATGGAGACACGACCCACGGATCTCCCCGCAACCGATGTCCCGTTGAAGATCACCTTCGGAACGCTCGACGAGATTTTTTGGTACAACTCTCAAACGTACACGGTCGATCGAGTCCTGATCCCGATCGAGAACGCGCAGATCAGCCTCGTTTCGACGACATTGGGGGTCGTGGCGCCACCATCGCCGCAGGTAGAGCAAACGCCGCTCCCGACGCCGTTTCCTCATTTCTCGAGCCACGACGTACGCTTCTCTTCGTCAGACGGAACGCGGCTCGCCGGAACCGTGACCGTCCCCGATGGTACGTCGCATCGTTATCCTGCCGTGATACTCGTGCACGGAAGCGGAGCGGAGGACCGCGACGAAAGAATCGGACCCAATCCCGTCTTTCTTCAAATCAGTAACGCGCTCTCCAACGCGGGATACGTTGTCCTACGCTATGACAAGCGCGGGATCGGCAAGAGCGGCGGCAACGCAGCCAATTCGACTCGTGACGACCTTCTCGCCGACGTGCGCGCTGCGTGGGCCTTCGCGCGTACGCAGCCCAACGTCAATCCGCACGAGATTTTCATCCTCGGGCACAGCGAGGGCGGAGAACTCGTGCCGACCGTCGCCGCCGGACGCCGCGGTCTCGCCGGCATCATCTTGATGGCGCCGCCTTCGCTTCCACTTTGGGAGGTAAGCCTGCAGCAAGCTCTGTCCTCGGTTCCGCCCAGCCAACGCGCAGCGGCCCGGAGCGAAGAACTCGCAGCGCTGGAGAAGATTCGCAACGGAACGACGACCGGAGCAGGGATGCCCTGGTACCGCACCTCGATGGACGTCGATCCGATCGTCGACATCAGACGCGTGTACGCTCCCATTCTCATCCTCCAAGGCGGGAGCGACCTACAGGTGCTCCCGAGCGATCTTCCTCGACTCGTGCGCGCAGCCAGGTCGACGAACCACGACGTCTCCGTGCACATCTTTCCCGGTGATAACCATCTCTTCATGAAGGTCGCTCCGGGCGAGCCCGCGACGCTGCAAGCGGCGCTACATCAATACCTCTACGTCCCCGGTTACGTCGATCCAGCGGTGCTTCGCGCGCTCATCACGTGGCTCAACGCTCACGCACGCCATGAGCTATGAAGCCACGGATGTGTCTTTTGCGCTGTAGAGCGAGGGACTGAGGTACCGCCAGAGGATTTTCACGAGCGCAGCCGCGGGGATTCCCAAGATGAGTCCCGGGATGCCGAAGAGCTCGCCGCCCGCGAAGACGGCAAACATCACGCCGATCGGCGAGACGCCGATAGAGCTGCCCATGATGCGCGGAAC
>JASHOG010000110.1 GCA_030041225.1 Vulcanimicrobiota bacterium
GTCGTCTCGTTCACCGCAGCGTACGTCACCGTCATCATGCCGCTCGCACTCATGTACGCGATCCTTCGCCGTCACGTCATCGACGTGCGGTTCGTCATCAGCCGCGGCGTCGTCTATGCTGCGATTACGTCTTTCGTCGTCGGGCTCATCGGCGTCGTCGATTGGGCGACGGGCGCGTACTTGCACGGGGTGCGCACGGCGATGGCAATCGATGCCGCCGTTACGATTGCACTGGGCTTCGTGCTCCACCGTACCTACTTCTTCGTGGATGGCCTCGTCGACTCGGTGCTCTTCAGAGAGAAGCACCAAGCACAGGAGTACCTGACGCGGCTTGCTCGAACACTCCCCTTCGCGCATTCGGAGGAGGCGATCGATAATGCGCTGGTATTCGCGCCCTACGAGAAACTCTCGCTGACAGCGGCCGCCCTATACCGTCAGCGTAGAGACGGCTTTACCGCCGTCTGCGCAAAGGGGTGGAACTCGAGCGAGCTCCCTATGCTTACAGCCGATGACGATTTGCTTCGCTTCTTCATGTCGGAACGCGCGCGGATTTCGATCGGCGATCTTCACGAGCGGATCGGTGGACGGCGTTTCGCTCAGAGCAACCCACCGGCGATTGCGATCCCGATTTTCCAAAGCAACGAGCTGACCGGCTTTGCGCTCTACGGCCTGCACCACGACGGCACGCGCCTCGATCCGGATGAAGAGCGCGTCCTCGAGCGCCTCTGCGAGACGGGAGCACAAGCGTACACCGCGGTCGAGCTCGCCCGCTACCGCGGCGCGAACGTTGCCATACCGGCAATGGACTCGCGATGAGCGCAGTACGAGCGATCGTCGTCATCGGGATTTCGTCGCTGTGCCTGCTCGTCTACGGGCCTCCCATGTTCACAGCCATAGGCTGGGCGTACACCGGCGTTCACTATCCCGGCACGGGTAGGGGAAGCACTCGCGTCGCCGGTAATATCGTCGTGACCGTCGACGCCCGATCGCCGGCTTATCGCGCAGGTTTGCGCACGGGCGACGTCATCGCATGCCTCTCGGTCGCCGATGCCGAGGTGCTCTCCCCGCAATACGCACACCTCGTTGCCTACGCGGGGCAGCCGGTACGGCTCTGCGCCGAGCACAACGGGGCTTGGCGAAGCCTCTCGTTCGTTCCACAGCGAATGGAGCGGGCGCACCGAATGGCATCGCTCTACGGCAGCCCCGCGATGGCCGCACTGCGACTCTTCGTCTACGTCGTCTTTCTCTTCGTCGGATGCGCCCTCGTCATGGTTCGCCCAAGCCCGATGACGTGGCTGCTCTGGGTGTTCTGCGCCCTCAATGCGCCGAGTGCAGCCGCCAACGCGGTACTCGTCGTCGCTCCACCGGCGTCCTACGCCCTGCTCCGCGTCGTCCTCTCGATCGAGTCGGACGCCTCGAGCGCCGTGCTCGCCCTCTTTGCGCTTGTGGTTCCTCAGAATAGTGCGCCCCCAGGTTGGAGGCGCATTGCCTTTCGCATCATCGCGGCGTGCGCGCTAGCGATCGTGGGATACGCCGTTTGCGAGGCGCTGCTCACGAGCGTCGAGCTGGGAAGCATCGGCGAGTGGCTCGATGAAGCCTTTGCGGTTGTTACCGTAGCGATCGTCGCCGCTCGTCTCGCAACGATGGAGCGGGAGGAGCGCGCGCGCTTCGGTTGGGCGGCCTTCGCGATCGTGTACGGCGTCGTCGTCAACGACGTGCGCAATGTCGTTCCGAGCTCGGAGATCTCGACGATTGCCGGGCTCTTAACAGTCGTCATGCCGCTTGCGCTCATGTACGCGATCTTGCGGCGGCATGTCATCGACGTGCGCTTCGTCATCAGCAGAGGCGTCGTGTATGCAGCCGTTACGACACTCGTGATAGGCCTCATCGGCGTCGTCGATTGGGCGACGAGCACCTACCTCCACGAGGCGCGCGCGGCACTGGCCCTCGACGCAGCTGTGACCATCGCGCTCGGTTTTCTGCTTCACCGCACGTACGGCTGGGTGGAGTCCGCGGTCGACTTTCTCCTCTTTCGCCATAAACATGAAGCGGGGGCGTACCTCCAGCGTCTTGCGAGGACGTTACCTTTCGCCGAACACGCGAAGGCGGTCGATCGTGCGCTCGTCCACGATCCGTACGAGAAGCTCGACCTCACGGCCGCGGCACTCTTTCGCCCGCAGGGGTCGCGCTACGTTGCGAGCCTCGCTGAGGGATGGCCCACGCATGCTGTTCCGGCCTTCGAGCGGGACGACGATATCGTGCGCTTCCTTCTCGCAGAGCGGACGCACCTATTCGTCGGGGACCTGCGCGCGTACGTCGCGCAGCCGTTTCGCGAGCTGGGCGGTGCGCCCGCGCTCGCCGTACCCATCTTCGCGCGCAGTCGGCTCATCGCGTTCGCGCTATACGGCATGCACCGCGACGGCACGCAGCTCGACCCCGATGAAATAGCGTTGCTCGAGCGGCTCTGCGAGGCCGCTGCGCAAGCCTATGTCTCGATCGAGCTCATGCGCTACGAAGCGACCGGAGCGGCGGCCGTCGCCGCAATGGAGCCGCTATGACCGCGCTGCGCGCCATCATCGTCATCGGCGCCTCGGCGTTCTTCCTCCTCGTCGCGGGTCCGCCGATGTTCGAAAACCCGCCTTGGCCGTACACCGGCGTGCACTACGAAAGCGCGACGCTTCTTCAGAAGAACGTTACGGTTCGCGTCGACCCTGGGTCGCCGGCCTATCGCGCCGGATTGCGCAGCGGCGACGTCGTCGGGTGCCTCTCGCTGGCAGACTTCCAAGTCCTCTTCCCATTCTTTCCGACGATCCTGCCGTATACCGGGAGCCCCGTGAACGCGTGCTTCCGTCACGGAAGCGGCGCATGGCATAACATTACCCTCACCCCCAAACGCATACCGCCGCCCGGACTCTTCTACAACACGCCACTGCTTGCCGCGCTACGCATCGTCGTTTACGCTGCGTTCTTGCTCGTGGGATGCGCGCTCGTCTTGGCTCGCCCGAGTGTCATGACGTGGCTGTTTTTTAGTTACTGCCTCGCAAGCATGCCCGATGCAACCTCGCAGGGAATGTGGGTCACCCTTCCGCTCCCGGTCTACACGCTCGTCACCGCGGTAACGGCTGGGTGGATCATGCTCGGCGCTCCGATCTTGGCGCTCTTCGCACTCACGGTTCCGGCCGACGTGCCGCCTCCCGGCTGGAGGCGCGTACTTTTTCGCATCATCGCCGTTGTGGCTGCACTCATCGCAGCATCGGTCGTTGCGTCGCCCGCGACGAGCTTGATGGGCATCCTCCAAACGAACGGCGACGAGGCGTTTACCGTGATAACGATCGCGATCGTCATCGCGCGCTTGCTAACGATGGACCGGCAGGAGCGCGCGAGGTTCGGGTGGGCCGCCTTCGCGATCATCTTCGGCGTCGTGGTAAACGACGCTCGTAACGTCCTCCCCAACGGGGTGATGAGCACCGCGGCCGGTTATCTCACAATCGTCATGCCGCTGGCGCTCATGTACGCAATCTTGCGGCGGCACGTCATCGACGTGCGCTTCGTTCTGAGCCGCGGCGTCGTCTTCGGCGTCATAACGACCCTCGTTGTCGGCGTCATTGGCCTCGTCGACTGGGCGACGAGCGCGTATCTCTCTGAGGCGCGCGCAGCGCTCGCGATCGACGCCGCAGTCACGATCGCAGTGGGTATCGCGTTGCATCGCAGCTATCGCTGGATCGAAACTGCGATCGACGCCGTGCTCTTTCGCAAGAAGCATACGGCCGAAGCGTACCTCGAACGGGCAGCACGATCGTTGCTTCGCGCCGACGGCGAGCACACGATCGACACCGTGCTCGTCGAGGACCCGTGCGAGACACTCGATCTGACGATGGCCGCCCTCTTCCGCATTCAAGGCAGTTCCTATGCCTGCGTGGCTTCAATGAGCTGGGAGGCCGCCGACGGCTTCGCTTTTGCGCCGGGGCACGACCTCGTGCGCTTCCTTGCGAGCGAGCGTACGCGAATTGCGCTGACGGACTTACGTAAGCACATCCATGCGGAATTCATCGAAGCGGGCGCCGCGCCCGCCGTCGCAATTCCCATTCTTTGCGATGACGCCCTCTTCGGTTTTGCGATCTACGGCCTCCACCGCGACGGCACGCAGCTCGATCCAGACGAGCTGGCGTCGCTCGAGCGCCTCTGCGAGATGGCCGCGCAGGCGTATACCGTCGTCGAGCTCCGGCGCTACCGTGGGAACGCGCTCTCCGCTCTGCCGGTGATGGGAACGCCGTGAACGCGATCCGGGCGGTCGTCGTCGTCGGCTTCTCGCTGTTCTTGCTGCTTCTCGTCGGACCGGCGATACTGCAGAACCCGCCGTGGCCGTACACCGGAGTCACCGCTGCGCGCACGCCTGGCTTCTCTTCGAGCTATACCGCTCGCGTTGCCCCGGGCTCCCCGGCATATCGCGCGGGCCTGCGAACGGGTGATCGCATCGCGTGCCTCTCCGTCCGCGATCAGTCCATCCTCTTCCCGATGGCCGACTCCGCCGGCCCACGCCATCTGCTCTACACCGGAAACCCGATTTCGCTCTGTGCCTATCACAACGGCGCATGGCACGCGGTTAGCTTCGCTCCAGAGCGTATGCCCCCCGCGGGTTACATCTATGGAAGCCTCGCCGGCGAAGCATTGCGCCTTGCGGTCCTCACGCTCTTCCTCTTCGTGGGGTGCCTGCTCGTCATCGCGCGGCCAAGCCCGGCGACGTGGCTCCTGTTCGGCTACTGCGCGGGGAACGTGCCGGGACTTTTCCCGCACTCGATGCTGCTCTGGCTTCCGCCGGCCGCATACGCGGTCGCCTTCTTCATTCCGTTCTTTTTGACGGCTGTCGGGCCGCCGCTTCTCGCGCTCTTCACGCTCGTTGTCTCTACGGATCGCATGCTGCGCGGGTGGCGGCGCACCGCATGCTACGTGATCGCCGTCGCGGCAATCGTACCGGTAGCGATGTCGGTAGCGTTCGTGATGCTGCCGGACCTCAACTTTCGAGGCAGCTCTCTTTTGGGAACGACCCTTCTTCCCGTAGACGGCGCTTTCACCGTCGCGACCGTGCTCCTCGTCATCGCACGCCTTGCGACGATGGAACGCGAGGAGCGCGCTCGGTTCGGTTGGGCGGCATTTGCCATCATCTTCGGCATCATCTGCAATGAAGGGCGCATCCTTTCGGGCACGCTTCTTGGCTTCGTATCGTCGCTCTTGACGGTCGTCATGCCGTTGGCGCTCATGTATGCGATCCTGCGGCGTCACGTGATCGACGTGCGCTTCGTGCTGAGCCGCACGGTCGTCTACGGCGTCATCACGACGCTCGTCGTCGGGATCATCGGTCTCGTCGACTGGGCGACGAGTGCGTACCTCTCCGCGACACGCGCTGCGCTCGCCATCGACGCAGCCGTCACGATCGCGCTCGGCTTCGCGTTGCATCGAACCTATCGGTGGATCGAGCATGCCGTGGACGCGATTCTCTTTCGCGAAAAGCATGAAGCGCAGACGTACCTGCGGCGCGCCGCTCGAGCACTCTTACGCGCCCGCGACGAGCGCACGGTCGACCTCGCGCTCGTGAACGATCCCGTCGAGAAGCTCGACCTCACGATGGCGGCGCTCTTCCGCGGCGACGGCAGTGGGTTCACGGCGGCATCAACCATGGGGTGGGAGGGCGCAGCCGAGCTCGCGTTTCCACCCGGGTGCGAAATCGCTCGCTTCCTCGAAGCCGAGCGCACGTGCGTGGCGATCGCCGACTTGCGAAAACACGTTACTGCGGAGTTCGTCGAGGCCGGCGCTTTGCCGGCGGTGGCGATCCCGATCTTCCGCGGCGACGATCTTTTCGCATTCGCGCTCTACGGCTTCCACCGGCACGGCACGCGCCTCGACCCCGACGAACTCGAGGCGCTCGAGCGGTTCTGCGAGGCGGCGGCGCAGGCGTACGTCATGCTCGAGCTCAAACGGTATACCGTGCCTCCTGCAACGCTCAGTCCAGCGCTGGAGAGACTATGAACGTCCCGCGGTTCTTCGTTTGCGTTGGCGTCGGCGTCGTGTGGCTGTTGCTCGCCGCGCCCCCGATGTTCGAATCACTGCACGGCGCGTACACTGGCGTCCATCTCGTCACGACGCCGGCGCTCATTACGCGGCCCCGTGTACGTGTCGACCGCAGCTCGCCGGCATACCGCGCGGGTCTGCGAACGGGCGACGTTCTCGGCTGTATGTCGCCGCGCGACGCGCTCCTGATACTCGGCGGAGGAGACGCCGCCTACCGGCCAGGCACGACGCTTTCGGCCTGCGCGATACGGGACGGGAGCACGATCAGCGTGCACTTCCAGGCTCGCCCCGGGCCGCCGGTCTATAACGGATACCCTTCGTACCTCTTCTCTGCGCTTCGCATCGTCGTCGCGCTCGTCTTCGTCCTTATCGGCATCATGCTCGTGCTCGCCAAGCCGTCGCTCATGACCTGGCT
The DNA here is from genome assembly GCA_030041225.1 of Vulcanimicrobiota bacterium. Lineage (GTDB taxonomy): Bacteria > Vulcanimicrobiota > Vulcanimicrobiia > Vulcanimicrobiales > Vulcanimicrobiaceae > Tyrphobacter. The sequence continues at coordinate 6,482 of JASHOG010000110.1, forward strand.
GCTCTACGCGTACTGCGTCGCGAATACACCCGGGTACGCGGCCGAGGTGAACGCTTCCGCGCTTGCACCATGGCAGTACCTCATCGTTCAAGGGCTTCCAACGGTCGGCGACTTCATGGCCGTGTGGCTCTTGCTGCTCTTCGCGCTCGTGGTGCCTGAGGCCACGCCGCCACGAGGTTGGAGGCGCACGGCGTTCTACGCGTTCGGAGTGCTCGCTGTTGGCGATCTCATCTGGGTCGTATTCGAACAGTTCGCCAGTGGGGTCGTCATCAACACGAGCGCGATCGACTATCCTGTCGACGAGATGTTTACAGGCATTACGGTCCTCGTTGTCATCGCACGCCTTGCGACGATGCGGCGCGAAGAGCGAGCGCGCTTCACATGGGCGGCGTTTGCAATTGTCTTCGGCGTCATCGCAAACGACCTACGCAACGTTTTGAGCGGAAGTCCTACGACCACGATGTGGGCTAACGTTGCCGCATACTCGACGGTCGTCATGCCGCTCACTCTCATGTACGCAATCCTGCGGCGTCATGTCATCGACGTGCGCTTCGTGCTCGGCCGCGGCGTTGTCTTCGGCATCGTCACGACGCTGATCGTCGCGATCATCGGCCTCGTCGACTGGGCGACGAGCGCGTATCTCTCGCAGGTGCGTGTCGCGCTCGCGATCGACGCCGCGGTGACGATCGCGCTCGGCATCGCCCTGCACCGAAGCTACGGCTGGGTCGAACGCGCCGTCGACGCCCTGCTCTTCCGGCGGACGCACAGCGCCGAATCCTATCTCAGGCGCGTTGCGCGGACACTGCCTCGCGCGGAGGACCTGAGCGAGATCGACGCAGTGCTCGCCGCCGACCCGTGCGAGAAGCTCGAGCTCACGATGAGCGCCGTCTTTCGCAAGCACGGAGCGGGATATGCCCTTAAGGCGGCGATGAACTGGAACGCACCGGAGGCTTTTGAGATTCCCGGGCGTCACGATCTCGTTCGCTTCCTTGCAACGGAGCGCACGCGTCTTGCGATCGCGGATCTGCGCAGCTGCGTGCGCACGGAGTTTCGCGAGGCTGGCGCCTTGCCGGTCGTCGCCATTCCGATCCTGCGCGGCGGGGAGCTCTTTGCCTTCGCGCTCTACGGCTTACATCAAGACGGCACGCAGCTCGACCCCGATGAGCTCGAAGTTCTCGAGTACCTTTGCAGCGCCGCAGCGCAGGCGTACATGGCGGTGCAGCTGCGGCGCTACGAGCAGGCTCCCGCCGTAAGACCGGCGATGGAGAGCCTATGAGCGCGATCCGCGCGATCGTCGTCATCGGTTTCTCCGCGCTGCTCGTCGCGCTCGCGGGGCCGCCGATGTTCGTCAATCCACCGTGGCCCTACAGCGGCATCACTCAGCAGAATGGGCCGATCGGTGCGCGCATCACCGTGAGCGTCGATCGCGGCTCTCCCGCCTATCGCGCGGGCCTTCGCACGGGCGACGCACTCGGCTGCCTCTCGGTGCGCGATCAGTCACGTCTCTTCGACGGCTATGCGCCGAACCTCGAGTACACTCCAGATGTACTGTCGCTCTGCGCGATGCGTCACGGGGTCTGGCGTAACGTTTCATTCATCCCGAAAGCAATGCCGCCCCCTGGCCTCATGTACGGAACGGCTTGGATCGCCGCATTGCGCCTCGCCGTCTTCATCATCTTCCTCTTCGTTGGGTGCGCGCTCCTCATCGCTCGACCAAGCCTGATGACATGGCTGCTTTTCATCTACTGCTGCGCGAATCTGCCGTGGGCGGCAGCGCAAGGAATGCTCTTGTGGATGCCGGCAGTTTCGTTCACGGCCGTACAGGCGCTCGGCCTCCTCGTGACGTTCGTCGGGGCCCCGGTCCTCGCGCTCTTCACGCTCGTCGTGCCGGAGGACCGCGTTCCCGCCGGTTGGCGCGGCAAGACGTTTTGGGCGGTTGCAACGGTAGGGGCCACCTACCTGGTTCTCATCGACGCTTTCGTCGTCCTAACGCCCGCGCTGAATCTCGGATCGCTGTCCGCCTGGATTGACGAAGGGTTCACCGCTCTCACCGTGCTGCTCGTCGTTGCTCGTCTCGCAACGATGGAACGGCCGGAACGTGCGCGCTTCGGCTGGGCGGCCTTCGCGATCATGTTCGGCATCGTCTGCAACGTCGTTCGCAACGAGGTCTTGAACGGCCCCATCTCCGTTGCCGGCGGCATGCTCACCGTCGTCATGCCGCTCTGTCTCATGTACGCGATCCTACGGCGCCACGTCATCGACGTGCGCTTCGTCATCAGCCGCGGCGTCGTCTACGGCGTCATCACGACGCTTATCATCGCCGTCATCGGCCTCGTCGACTGGGCGACGAGCGCGTACCTCTCGCAAGTGCGCGTCGCGCTCGCGATCGACGCGGCAGTCACGATTGCGCTCGGCATCGCGCTCCATCGCAGTTACAACGTCATCGAGCACACCGTCGACTTCTTCCTGTTCCGCAGGAAGCACGAGGCCGAGGCGTATTTGCGGCGGCTCGCGCGCACGCTGCTGCGCGCCGATCGGGAAGAGACCGTCGATCACGCGCTCGCGCACGATCCCTACGAGAAGCTCGACCTCACGATGGCCGCGCTCTTCCGCTCCCGAGGCTCGCAGTACTCACTCGCCTCATTCGCCGGCTGGGATGCCCCCTCCGCAACCGCTTTTGAACGAGAACACGACCTCGTGCGCTTCCTTGCAACCGAGCGAAGCCGCGTCGAGATCCGCGATTTGCGCAAGCACGTGACGGCGGAGTTCATCGAGTCGGGTGCGCTGCCTGCGGTCGCAATTCCCATCTTTCGCGGCGATGATCTCTTCGCGTTCGCGCTCTACGGCCTCCATCGCGACGCCACGCAGCTCGATCCCGATGAGCTCGACGTGCTCGAACGCCTCTGCGAGACGGCGGCGCAAGCCTACATGCGCATCGAGAACGTTCGCTACCACGCGCTGCTCGAGAGCCCGCTACCCGCATGAGCCGCACGATCCTCGGCTGGTCTTGCGCCACGTTCGCAGCCATCATGCTCGTGCTGGCATGGGGCGAGGCTTTCTCGCCGCTCGTGCACACGACGTTCGGCATCGCTTCCGGGTTACTTGAGCCAGATTCCTCGGGCAAGAATGCTGTCGTCGCCCGGGTCGTGCCCCATTCCCCGGCAGCCGCGGCGCGCCTGCGCGCAGGCGACGTCATCGATCTTGAAGCGCTCTCGCTCTCCGAGCGCTACCGGCTCGTCACGGGATACAGTCCCGTCGGGACGACGATCACCCTCGACGTTCGCCGCGGTAGCACCACGAGAATCGTGAGCCTGCGGGCGGCCTCCAGGGCTCGAAATCCCGCTAGCGCGTTTGCTCTGTTGACGAACGCGACCGTGACGCTCGTCATCGTCGCTCTCCTCGTGCTCCTGCGACCTTCGCTCGCAACGGTAGCGCTCGTCTTCTACGGCGCTGGGGCGATCACGACCTTTCCGGTAATCGCAGAGTTCTCGTGGATTCCCGACCCGTACTTTGGTGCAGTGGCCGTCTTCATCAATGTCGCATTTGCGGGCTTGCCGATGTTCGCGCTCTTCCCGTTTCTGACGCGCTTTCCGCATCCGCCGAAGACTCGCGCCGCGCAAGCACGCATGCACGTCGCCGACGGACTCTTCATCCTCGCTGCCATTGGATTCACGTTCTGGTTGACGTACGAGCCGTTGCCGTTTCAGACGTGGGAGGCGCTTGCCCTATGGTCGCAGGTCGTCGCCCTTGTGATTGTTCTCGGCTTCGCGGTCGCCGCATACCGCGAAGCGGGCGGCGAGGAACGCCGACGGATTGGCTGGGTCATCGCCGGCTTCGTGATCAGTGCGGTTGCGTACGCCGGCGTCAATGTCGTCATGGCGCTCATCGCACTGACTTCGTCGCCGACATCCGCGTTACTTGCCTTGTTGCGAGCGCTACAGATCGGACAGTGCGCCTTGCCGATCGCGCTTGCCTACGCTATACTGCGCCACCGTGTGCTCGATATCGGCTTTGCGGTAAATCGCACCGTGCTCTATGCGACGATGACGACGCTCGTCGTCGGCGTCGTCAGCCTTTTGGACTGGGCCGTGAGCCGCACGGTCGCCGAGCAGCGCTGGGCGCTCGCCATCGAAGGCTTCGTCACCGTCGGTTTCGGTTTCACGCTCAATTGGCTTCACGGGCGAACGGAGCGACTCATCGACCGCGTCGTTTTCCGCAAGCGACACATCGCGGAGCGGCGTATCGAGTACCGCATCGAGGCGCTCGGGTTTGCGTCCTCAGCGGAGGCGGTCGACAACGCGCTTGCCGTTGACGCAGCAGAGATCCTCGAACTGCGCTCGGCGGCCGTTTTCGGACGAGCGGGTCCCGACGGCGACTTCACCCGCAGCGCTTCAACCGCCTGGAGCAACAACGACGCAACGAGCCTGAGCAGCGATGCTCTGCTCGTGCGCACGCTGCGCGCGCTCGAGCGCCCGATCTTCCTCGACGACGTCGCGGTGCACTATGCCACGTTTCCCGAGGGCGACGCACGACCGGTGCTCGCGATTCCAATCGTTGCGCAACACGAGCTCATCGGGTTTACGCTCTACGGCAATCGCGCCGACGGCGCCTCGCCGGATCCGGAAGAGGTGGCGTTGCTCGCGCGTCTCGCCGCAGCCGCGGGAAATGCTTACGGAGCCGTCGAGGCTCGCCAATGGCGCGCCCGCGCCACGCAGCTCAACGCGCTGCCTTTGCCGAGCTAGTGGGTGCTGCCGGGGCTCCACTCGCCGAAGAGCGAGCCGTCACTGGAAAGAAAGAGTCCCAAGCGCGCGTGGCCTCCGTCGAACGTGAGAAATGTGTTCTCGAACTGATAGCAGTCGATGCTCTTTCCTTTATGCTCCACGGTGACGTGCCTGTCCGCTGTTTGCATCTGCGAATGGAAGAGCTCCGAGCCGGCGTGCATCCGCACGATCTCCAAGGTGAACGCCTGGCATTCTCCGGCACCGGAGTTATAGACGTCGATGGTGTCGCCGCCCGGCAGCGTCAAACTGGCGCAGAGGTCACCCGTGCCGCATTCTGCCGCCGCGCTTCCGACGGCACCGTCTGAGAACTGTATATCCGGCGGAGCCGCCGTTCGCGCCAGAACCGGCGCGCATATCAGCATGGCAGCCGCGGCGAAGAGGGCCGCGAACGAGCGCGTCACTGCGTCTCCGACGTGAGGCTCGCGGTCGGCGGAGCCTCACCGACGCCCGGCGTCATCACGTCGACCCGCCCCGCGACGGGATCGTAGCTGACGCGAACGCCGAAGGCGCGCGAAATCGTGCGAAGTCCGACCATAATACGGCCACGCACACTGAAAGGGGCGCGCTCCAGCGTCATCGGCATGCCGTCGAGGGTTGCATGGACGTCGCCGGCCCGCAGCTTGAGCGCGTCGCTGCCGCGAACCACGACGACGACATTGCTCTTAGGCTCGACGACCGTGCGCGCCCCAAGTGCCTCGGCAATCGAGCGAAGCGGCACGAAGACGCTCTCCGGCCCCGTCGTGACCGGAGGCACGTCGCTCTCCATGTGCACACCGTCGACCACGACGTCGATCGGACGTGACACAACGAACCCCGCTGAAACGAGGAGCGCAATTGTCGCGGTGAGGGCGAGGGCCTTGAACGTGGGAGGCTTGTAGCTCATGTCTGCTGCTCACGACGCTGCATTTGCTGTTCCTATTTCATGTGCGTACGCTGGGTACTTCTCCGCGATGACTTTCTCGATCTCCAGACGCAGCATCTGCAGCAGCTGCTCTTCCGGATACGTGCCGACGAGCTCACCGGCCCGGTAGATTGCGCCCTTTCCCTTGCCGCCCGCGACGCCGACGTCGGCCATCTTCGATTCGCCCGGACCATTGACCACGCACCCCATAACCGCGACCTTCACCGGCGCGCTGTACTCTTTTGCGATCTTCTCCACTTGTTCGCCGAGCTCCAGGACCGAGATCTCCGCGCGCCCGCACGACGGGCAGGCAGTGATCTCGAATCCCTTCTCGCGCAGTCCGAGGGACTTCAGAATGCTCCAGCAGACGGGGACCTCTTCGATCGGATCCGCAGCGAGCGAGACGCGGAGCGTGTCGCCGATGCCCTCGTGGAGCAGAATGCCTAGGCCGATCGACGACTT
>JASHOG010000111.1 GCA_030041225.1 Vulcanimicrobiota bacterium
AGAACGATCGCGTCGTACTCTCCCTCGCGCAGCTTACGCAGCCGGGTATCGACGTTTCCTCGCAGGTTCTCGTAGCGCAGATCGGAGCGCAGCGCGTGCAGTTGAACGCGACGGCGTGGGCTCGAGGTACCGACTTTCGCTCCGGGCGGCAGCGACGCGAAGCTCTCGTAGCGCTCGCTGCAGAACGCATCACGGGCGTCCTCGCGAGCCGAAATCGCGGCGATGCGCATTCCCTCGGCGAGCACGCTCGGGAGATCTTTGCAGGAGTGTACGGCGTAGTCGGCGCGCCGCTCGCGTAGCGCGAACTCCAACTCCTTCACGAAGACGTTCACCTCGCCGAGCTCGTGCAAGGCGCGGCGTTGGTCTCGGTCTCCGGCAGTCGTCACGTCGAGAAGCTGCGTCGAAACGCCGCGCTGTGCGACGAGCGCGGCAATCGTTCGCGCCTGCGTCGTCGCAAGCGCGCTGGAACGCGTTGCACAAAGGAGGCTGCGGCGTTGCGAGAACGCGGCCAGCTCGTCGATGGGAAGGCTGGAGAGCCGCCGCATGAGCGCGATGCGCTCGTGACGAGGAAGCCTCGTGCGGATCTCCTTTCGAATGCGCGCGAGCGTGTGCGCCGCCCGTGCGTACGGCTCGCCGAAGTGCGACTCGATCTCACTCAGCATGCGCCGCGAGAACGACGGTGACGCACCACCGGATTCGAGCGCAAGCGTCATATCCCCGAGCCGCGACGTCGCGAGCATCGCGAAGTCACCGCGCTCGGGTGCGCTTGCGTCACAGACGAGAACGCCTGCGGCCCGAGCATCGGCAACGACGCGTCCGTCGACGGATTCATCTCCGGTGGCTGCAACGACGAGCGCTGCGCCGTTCACGTCGGCCGGCTCGTAGGGTCGCTCGCGCAGCGTCACAGGGGCGCTTGCGGCGAGCGCGCGCAGCGCTGCGCCGATGTCGGCCGCGACGACGAGCACGTCGAAACCTCCAGCGAGAAGAGCGCGCGCTTTGCGGAGCGCCACGCTGCCGCCGCCGACGATGAGCGCATGGCGCTTACCCGCGCGCAACGCGATGGGAAGGAGAGACCGGGACACGGCCCGGGAGGCTTCACCGCAGACCCGGCAAACACCGTTCGCACCTATGGAGAAGCCCGTGCGCGCGGCGGTCGTCGGTGCGGTTGTCGGTGCGCTCGCGACGCTTCCAGGCCTCGGCTCGGGCACGCTCTGGGATAATAGCGAGACCATCTACGGCGAGGTTGCACGCGAGATCATCCTCGGCGGGGACTGGGTCGTCATGCACTTGAACGCGCACCCGTGGTTCGTCCAGCCCCCGCTCTATTTTTGGATCGCGGCGATTCTTGCGCATCTGCTCGGCGTTACGACGTTTGTCTTACGGCTTCCGTCGGCGCTCGCGACCATCGTCATGGGCGCCGCAATCGCGTACGCGCTCGCGCTGCGAGTGAGCGAAAGGGCGGGAATCTTCGCCTCGATCACACTCTCGACGTCGCTCATGCAGGCCGTCATCGGGCGGCTTGCGATCATGGACGCGCTCCTCAATCTCACCGTCATGTTCGCGATTTTTGCGTGGTTCCGTGCGCTCGAAAACGGACGCGACCGCTACTTTGTCTATGGCGCGATTGCGGCCGCCTTCGGATTTCTTGCGAAGGGCCCGGTCGCCCCCGCAGTCGCGCTGCTCGTCATCCTTCCGTACGCCTATTGGAGCCGCGATGGCGTGCGTGCGCCGAGCCGGCGCGCGTGGATCGCTTCCATCGTGGTCTTCCTCGCAATCATCGTGCCCTGGCTCGTTGCACTAGGCTCACGCGCCGGCATCGGCAGCGTCGTCGAGCTGATCGGGCACTACACGTTCGGGCGCTACACGGGCGTCATCGAAAACCAGTCGGGTCCGGTTTGGTACTACATCCCAGTCCTGATTCTCGGCTTCTTTCCGTGGATCGCTTTCGTTCCGCCTGCCATTGCCTACGGAATCGAACGGGTGCGCAGCGAGCCTCTCTGGCGTCTCGGCTTCGTTTGGGTGATCGCGCCGCTGCTGTTCTTCAGTTTTGCGCAGACGAAGTTGCCGAACTACATCGCGCTCTCGCTGCCCGGGCTTGCGCTCATCACCGGGCTCTACTTCGAGGCGATCGTGCAAAAGGGAGCGAGCCGCTCGGCGATCGTCGCGGCGGCGGTCGTTCCGGTAACGATCGGCATGCTTGCCATCGCGATTCGAATCTTCTCTCTGAACAATAGGTTGACGGCAGCGGTCGCAGTCGCAGTTCCACCGTTGTTCGCTGCGGCCATCGCGATCTTTCTCGGCTCGCTGATCACTGCGTTGCTCGTCGCGCGAAAGACGACGCTCTCCTTTGCTCCGTACGCGCTCGCCGCAGCGATGCTCGCCGCGGTCGACGTCCTTGCCGTCGCCGTGCTACCGCACGCGGAAGCGTTCAAGCCGATACCGGCGCTCGCAGCCGTCATCGATCGTGAGCGAAGGGCGGGAGACGCCGTCGCGATCCAAGGCGTTTCGGGATCGAACGCGCTCGTTTTCTACACGCAGCCTGGAGTCATTGAGGTGAACGACCCACGGCACGTCATCTGCGCGACACCGCGTCTGTGGCTGGTGGCACCGCGTGCGCGCCCTGCGGTGGACCCTTCATACGGACGCAGCCGCCGCGAAGTTGCGACGGCTGCGAAAGCGGCGCTCTTCTTGTACTCGGGCCCTACTTGCTCGCGCTCACCTGTGCGGTCGTAACCGGCGAAGCCTTGTTGCTGCCGAGCGACGAGCGAATGTACGTGATGACCGCCGCGATGTCCGGCGCGGAGAGTTGGCTCTTCCACGCGGGCATCGTGCCGTCGTACTTTTGACCGTTGACGGTCAGCGGCCCCGACCTGCCGTTCAAGACGGTCGTGATCACCTGCGACGGATTCCCGGTGACGAACGGATTGTTCGCGAGCGGCGGAAACGCACCAGGCATACCCTGGCCTTGTGCGCCGTGGCACGTTGAGCAGTTCTGCGAGAAGACCGTCGCACCGTTGGCGCCGGGTGCCGCTGCTGAAGCCGACGACGAGACTCCGGTAACGGGTGCAGCCGGCGCGCTGCTCGTTGCGGGTTGCGCTGCGAGGATCTGCGACTCGCTGAGCGACGGCGGGCCGGCTGCCTGCAACGCCATGATGTGGAGCTGGCTCTGCACGGAGAGGCCGGCGATCAGCGCGACGACGATGAAGACTCCCCACAGGATCCCTCTCCTCGATCCGAGCGAGCGCGAGAGGCTGCGATCGATCCACGGAACGATCAGCACGAGGAGCAAGAAGAGCGTCGGGATGTAGATCGTCGCGACGGTGTCGAGCTGCGGCGGGAAGAGATTCAGTAAGCCGAAGAGCGAGAGAAAGTACCACGCGGGATACGGCTGGAACGCGCCGTTCGTGGGATCGGCCTTTTGATCGAGAAACGGCGGAGCCGCGAACGAGAGAAGCAATATCAAAAGGAAGACGAAGAACGAAACGACCGTGTCCATGAACAACTGGTCCGGCCAGAAGCGGCCGACTTTCAAGCCGCGCCGGTCTTCGGTCGGCGGACCGGCGGGACCGTTGTGCCGGAAGATCGTGAGATGCGCGCCGACCAGCAGCACGAGCAGCGCCGGCATGAGCCACACGTGCAGGCCGAAGAAACGGTTGATCGTCGCCGTCCCCATGACGCCGCCGCCTTGAGCGAGATCCTGGATGAACGGTCCCGCGACCGGCGCCGTGCCCGTGATGTTCAGCGAGACCTGCGAGGCGAAGTAGGCGTTCATATCCCACGGTAAGAGGTAGCCCGTGAGTCCGAGCACGAGCGTGATGAGCAGGAGCAGAACGCCGACGACCCATTGCAGCTCGCGCGGCGCCTTGTACGCCCCGAAGATCGCAACTTGCAGCAAGTGCAGAAAGACGAGCGCGATCATCGCCGTCGCGCCCCAGTAGTGTATCGAGAGCACCCAGTGCTCGAAGGGGTTGAGATAGATTGCGCGCGTCGACTCCCACGCCGTCGCCGCCGACGGTGCATACCAGAACGTCAGGAAGATGCCCGTCGTGATCTGGACGATCATCGCGAAGAGCGTCGCGCTTCCGAAGACGTACCAATAGCTCGCGCCGCCGGGAACGTCCTCGGTGAGGAGGTCTTTCGTCATCGAGACGAAGCCGGTACGCCGTTCGATCCAGTTCAGCATCGAGGCTCCTATGCCTGATATGAGATGACGATGCGATCGGGCGTCGTCGACTTATAGCGAATCCACATGATCTGCGCTATGCCGCTCTGTTCGCGCAACGGGAGCGGGTCGAGCCCGCGTGGCGCCGGACCCGAGAGATGTGCGCCGTCGAAGTTGTAGACCGAGCCGTGGCAGGGGCAGTGGAACTGTCCGGCGCTCGAATCCCATTGGTACCGGCAACCGAGGTGCGGACAGAGTGGGCTGAAGATCACGAAGCCCATGTTCACGACGTCGTATGGAACGTCGGCCTTGCCGCCGGGGGCGTCGAAGATGTCAGGCCGCGCCGTGCGAAAGCGCGTGGGATCGACTTTGATGCCCCAGACGTAATCCTCCATCGTCTGCTCGGGAAGGTATGCGTCTTTCGTGGTCATCGAGAAGCTAAGCTTGACCGGCTTCTGCGTTGCCGTCTCGAGATCGCCGAGCTCCGCCTTCGTGAGCGGCGACCACGAGCCGCTCGTCGAGCTCTGCTCCGGAATGAGTCCGCCGATGATAGGAATCGCAAGGCCGAGGCCGATGACGCCGCTCATCGTGACGACGGCGCCGGCCATAAAGGTGCGCCTGGATACCTCGTCGGGTGTCTCGGAGGACTCTTGTCCGCTTGCCGCGCTGTGACTCGCCATACCCCGCCTTTCCCAACAATTCTACGCCCGCCCTCTCGGCTGCCTGAGCGACTTTTCCCGCACTTTTGCCTTCATACCTTATAGCTATGGAGGCCGCTGATCCAAATGTTCACACCGAGATAGCAAAAGATAATTGAGGCGAAGGCGATGACGCTCCACCAGTTGCAGCGCAGTCCGCGCCAGCTCGTGCGCGTGTGGAGATGCATGTAGGAGGCGTAGAGAATCCACGAGGCGAGTGCTGCCGTCTCCTTCGGATCCCATTGCCAATAGGCACCCCAGGCTTCGTGCGCCCACGCCGCCCCGGTAATGATGCCGAGCGTCAACAGCGGAAGGCCGATTGAGACGGCGCGGTAGACGAGGATGTCGAGCTGTGTAAGGGAGGGCAGCGTGCCGAGCCATCCGTCGAACACGGCGCTCGTCGATCCCGCGGGGAATGCCGGTGCCAATCGCCGCTCCGCGTAGTACCGCGCGAGATAGAGCCCCGAGAAGACGAATGAGACGAGAAAGGCGCCGTACGACGAAACGACGAGCGGGACGTGAATCTTTGCCCAGTACGACTGGAGCGACGGAACCGCGGGCATGACGCCTTCGTTCCACGTCGTGCCGTAGGCGAGAAAGAGCGCTGCGATCGCGAGGAGGAAGCCGCCTGCGAACCAGAGGCGATAACGGAAGGCCAGTGCGATGAAGATCGCGACCGCCATCGCCGAGAAGAGTGAGAGCGAGCCATAGAGATTCAGGAGCGGCCAGATGTGTGTCTCGGCGTACCGCGCGGCGAGTTGTGCAAACTGCGAGGCACAGCCCGCGATCGCAAGCGTCGCTCCGAGGTTGCGCATCCACCCCTCGCGCGAGAAGAAGTAGACGACGAGCACGACCGCACCGACCGCATACGCTGCGAGCGCGAGAATCATGAGCACGGCGTCGAGCGCCATCGGGTGCACGAGATTACCTCTGGTCGACGTGTTTCAGCTGAGCGATGAGATCGTGGAATGCCTCTTCGAAGATGTCGTATCCTTTGACCGTCGTTGCGGCGACTCCCACGGTGCATCTGCCTTCGCCCGCATCGTCCACGCGGACGTGAAGCCGAGCGGGAAGGAAGTAGAAGGAGATGATCAGGCCGATGAGCAGCAAGCCCGCGCCCGCGGCTACGAGCGGTACTCCCGGGTCGTAGCGATACTGGAAGCCACTGTACACGACTTCATGCGCAGGAACGACGCGCCAGCCGTCACCGAGATCGAGCGGCGAACGCAACGGTAGCAGCATCTCGCCGAGCGGTACGCCGCTCTCGATCACGCCGAGCACCGCGCCCGGATCGCTGATGCGAGGATCAGGCGAGGGGAGGTGCGTTCGCGGATCGATTGTCGGGACGAAACTCACATAGACGACGCTGCGTCCGGTTCCCGGTATCGCGATCGCATCGCCTTCGAGGAGTGGCCGGCCGGAAAGCTCGCGCACGAGGGCCTTTCCGTGAAAGACCAGGAAGCGCATAGCGAAGCCATAGCTCGCTTGGTAGATGAGCGTTCCGTCGAGATCGATCGGGTGGTTGACGCGCACAATCATCGATGCCGGAGTTCCGTTGCGCCCGACGACCGTCACGTGCGAGACGTAGTCGATCGGTTGATACACGATTCCGCTCTTCGTCATGATCGGCTCGATCGTGTATGAGAAACGATCGAGCCGGATGAGATCGTGGGTTTGCGGAATCTGCGCGGCCTGCCCGGTGAGGATCGCCGTCTCACCGGAGAAGCCCCATGCCCAGTACATAATTGTTCCCGCCGCGATAATGAGAATCGCGGTGTGATTCACGAGCACGCCGACACGCGCCCAGTTGAAGCGGTCGGCGAACGACCAAAGCGTGCCGTCGATCTCGCGCTTCATGACGCTCCAGCCGCGAGCAGTGAAGAACTCCTCGATGCCCGCGCGTACCTCCTCAACGCTTCCGACGATCGTCACGCGGTCGTGCAATGGAATCGCATCGATCTTCACCGCTTGGTGCGGCGGCAAGCGCCGAGGAATGACCTTCGTAAACGTCGCCGTCGTCATCGAGGCGAGGACGAGTCCGATCGAAAGAAGGTACCAAACGCTGTGATAGATGTCGTTGAAATCGAGGCGCAGAATCGCTCGTGCGATCGGTGCCGGATACCACGAGAAATAGCTCGCGGGGTCCTTCCCTTGCTCTATGACGACGCCGATGAGCGTCAGCACGCCCCACAGCGCGAGGAGGGCCACGCCGACGGTGACGTTCCCCAGGAAGCGGAGTGTGTTTTCCTTTAGGTTGTTGAGAGGCTGTGCGGATGCCACGAATGTTCGAACAAGAGAATTATCCAGATCGAGATCTCGTAGAGCGCGTACATCGGAAACGCGATGAGCGCCATCGTCAGAGGATTTCCGTCGGGAGCCGCGATGCCGCCCGCGACGAAGAACGCGAAGAACGCGTGACGGCGGTAGCGACGTAGCCACGCGCTGCTCACGACGCCGAGGCGCGCGAGACCGATGAGCACGATCGGCATCTGGAAGACGATCGCAAAGATGCCGAGCAGGATCAGGACGAAGTTCAGCGTCGGCGCGATGCCGAAGGTCGGCGTCGCGACCTGACTCGTAATCGTCAGCAAGGCGCGAATGACGTGCGGCAACACGAGGAAATGCGCGAACGCGAGGCCGGCGAATGCAAGCAGTAGTGACGGAGCGATGTATCCGTAGACCATCCGGCGAGTCCGCGGATGGATTGCGGGCACGACGAACATCCAGAGCTGGTAGAGGAGCATCGGTAGCCCGACGACGACGCCCCCGATGACGGAAAACCTGAACTCGGTCAGGATGACGTCAGCTGGGCCGAACGCATGAAGCTGAACGCCGGGGAAGTACGCGCGCACCATCCAGTCGATGACGTCCTTCGAGGGAATGAAGAGGAGAACGGCGATGCCCCCGACCGTTGCAAGCGCGAACAAGAGTCGCGTACGAAGCTCCCGCAGGTGCTCCGTAAAGGGCATCTCCTTCTGATCCCACTGGAGTTCGGGTTTCGAGTTGAGCAATGCTAGGAACTAAGTGTTCCTTTATCACTAGGCGGCGGTACAGGCTCGCCGCTGACCGCACCCGCTTCGACACCTTGCATAACGTCGCGCTGCTCGCTCTCGGCGCGGCGACGTGCCTCTTCGCGCGCCTTGACGGCAGCCTCGTCCGCCTCCGCTTGTCCCACGAGGAACTCCTTTTTTGCTTGGCCGGCGCTACGGGCAAGCTTTGGAAGCTTGTCGGCACCGAAGAGCAAGGCGCCGGCGGCGAGGAGTATGATGATGATTTCAGGTGAGCCGAGGCCGAGTACAACGTGGAAAATCATGGGCATCCCTTCTAGGTTTCGAGCAGCGCCTCTGCGAGGTCGCAGAGTTGTTCCTTCGCCGGGGTCGCGGCCAATGGCTGCAATGCGCGCTTCGCAGCTTCGACCTCCACGCGCATCTGGGCTCGCGTTGCGTCGAGGCCTCCCTGCCGCTCGATCCCTTCGATGAGCGCCTCGGAAGGCAGGCTCGTGTCGTTGAAATAGCGTTCGACCATGGCGCGAAACGCTGCATCACCGCGTGAGAGCGCCGCAATCAGCGGGATCGTCATCTTGCGTTCGGCGAGATCGTTGCCGACCGGCTTCCCGAGGGCCGTGCTGTCGGAGATGAGATCGAGCAGATCGTCGAGCATCTGGAACGCAATGCCGTAGCGCTCACCGAAACGCCGCAGCGCGGCGATCGTGGCTGCATCGCCTCGAGCGACGGTCGCGCCGCACTCCGCTCCGGCGGCAAAGAGCGACGCCGTCTTCTTCTTGGCGATTGTGATATACGTGTCTTTCGTCGTCGTGAGATCACCGAGCGCGCGCAGCTGCAGCACCTCACCATCGCAGATCTCGGCGAGCGTCGTTGAGAGCACCTCGGGAATCGGCGACGGATATTTCGCGGTCACGTTCTTAAAGATCCACGCGAACAGGTAGTCACCGGCGAGCACGCTCGTCCGGTTCCCGAAATCGATCGCGGTCGCATTCACGCCGCGCCGCGTTTGCGCGCGGTCGACGACGTCGTCGTGGATCAGCGTTGCAACGTGAATCAGCTCCATGTAGGCTGCGAGGTGCAGGTTGTCGAGCGCGTTACCGCCGCATGCCTCTATGGCGAGGAGCGTGAGGCGCGGTCGCAAGCGCTTCCCGCCGGCAGCGAGCATCTTCTTGACGGCTTCGGTAATGATCGGGTTCTCGGTCGTGAAGCTCGTGCGAAAGTAACGTTCGACGAGATCGCGCAGCGCCGATTCCTCGACCGGCTCGTGGATCACGTGGGCTTCGTCCCGACGTGAATCGCGATGGCGCCGCCCATGAGGGGAACGTACTCGGCGTGCGTAAACCCGGCGCGCTCGAAGCGCTCGCGCAAGTGTGCGGCATCGGGATGGTGCGTGAGCGAGCTGGGGAGATAGGAGTACGCTTGACGCGATCCGCCGACGAGTCCACCGAGCAGCGGCACGACCCCGTAGAAGTACAGGTTGAAGAGGCGCCTCCATAGAGGATTCGGAGGCTTCCCGACGTCGAGGTTGACAAAACGCGCGCCGGGGCGAAGCACGCGGAGCGTCTCCGTCAAGACGGCGTCGATATCAACGACGTTGCGTAGGCTGAAGGCCATTGTCGCGCCGTCGAAGGCGTTCTGCGCGAACGGCAGCTCGGCGACGTCGCCTTCGACGAACTCCGCACTACCGCGTGCCTCACCGGCTGCACGCTGTCGGGCGAGCTCCAGCATCGGCGGGCAGAAGTCGATTCCGGTGACCCGCATCGCCGGATCGGTGCGCAATAGATGAAAGACGACGTCGCCGGTTCCGCAGCAAAGGTCGAGAACGCTGCCGCCCGGCGGAGGGGCGAGCAGGCGGATCGCCCGCCGTCTCCACGCTTCGTCGAGCCCGGCGGTGAGAACGCGATTCGCCGCGTCATACCGCGGGGCGATGCGCGCGAACATCTCGCGTACGTAGACCGATCTCCCGCTCGATCGCGCAGGGGCCGACTGCATGAGGTCTTCTGCTTCCAACCCTTGCCGAAGGCGCCCTTCGTCGGGATGGAGCATCGATGCTCACGCTCAGCTCACAGGCGCAACTGCTCCACGCCCTCGACCGCGCGAAAGGGGTCACTCTCGTCGCCTACCTCTTACCGCGGGGCGCGGTCTTCGAAGCGCTCGCGGCGGCCGCACGTCGCGGTGCGCGGGTCAGCGTGCGATTGGAGGGTAAGCCGTACTACGATGCTCGCGGCGGCGTGCACCAGCTCAATGCGACGGCGGTCGCGGAGCTGGCTCGCGACGGTGCCGATGCGAGGCTCGTTGACGAAAACGGCACGGGCCCGTCATTTCATGCAAAAGCCGCCGTCATTGACGGTACGCTCTACCTCGACGACGTCAACTTCTCACACGGCACGAGCGGCACGATCCTTCGCGATTCCACGGATAGCGACGCGAAGATGCTCTGCGATGCGATCGAGCGCCGTTCCGATCCGCCGAGCAAGACGTTCGCGCTTCGCAAGGGCGACGCACTGACGCTCGAGGCAGCGTTGCTCGTGAAGGCTCGCGCGAAAGACGACGTCATCGTCGAGAGCGAGTCCATCGGGGGCGGCAGCACGATCTACTCGAAGCTCGAGCGCCTCGGCCGTGCCGGTCGCGCTCCGCGCCTGCTCGTCTCGCGCCAAGCCCTCTCGGACAAAGAACGTCGCGCGCTTGCCCATCTTGCGAATGCCGGCGTGCAGGTTCGGGTCTGTGGGTCAAACGAGAAGTTTGCGCTCACCGGCAATCGCGCATGGGTCGGCTCCGCGAATGCGACGTCGTCATACTACGACGCAGATCAGCTCGATTGGGGCGCGCGCACCGGCAGCGCGACGATCGTCAGCGATCTTCGCTCTCGCTTCGAATCCCGCTGGCAGAAATCGCATGCGCTTAGCGCATGACGGACGACGACGCAGCACGCAGCTTGTTTGTCAACTGTCGGGCCGTTCGGCGCCGCGCAGTTGGAAGAGTTCTACCGCGTTACGCGTGGTCTGGTCGAGCACGGCTGACGGCGGGATACCGAGCGTCTGCGCGAGTACCTCTGCCGTGTATTTCATGTAGGCGGGTTCGTTGCGCTTGCCGCGCATCGGGATCGGAGCAAGGTACGGGCAATCGGTCTCCAGCAGCACGTGCTCGATGCCGACCGCCTTCACCGCATCGCGCAGGTCGCCGGCATTCTTGAACGTCAGCACGCCGCCGATGCCCAGATATACTCCGAACCCTTCAACGTAGGCGAGCGCATCTATGGTGTTTCCGGTGAAGCAATGGATCACGCCGCGCATGCCGTCGGTGAGCTCCTCTCGCAAGACCTCGCGCATGCGCTCGTGGGCGTCGCGCACGTGGAAGATCAGAGGAAGCTTACGTTGCCGCGCGACGGCGATCTGCGCGCGTAGCGCACGCTCCTGTGCTCCACGTGGGCTGTGATCGTAATAGAAATCGAGGCCCGTCTCACCGATCGCAACGACGCCCTGTTCCTCGAGGAGCGGTCCGAAGGCCGTCGCGATGTCGTTTGGCGCGGCCTTTGCTTCGTGTGGATGAATGCCGACGGAGGCATAGATGCGATAGCGCTGGGCTGTCGCAATCGCACGGCGGCTGTCCTCGAGGTCGCAGCCAACGCTGACCATCGTTTCGACACCCGCTTGACGCGCTCGGTGGACCACCGTGTCGCGATCTGCGTCGAACGCTGCATCGTGGAGGTGGGCGTGGCTGTCGATCACCTAGGTCCCTAGGTCGGTTCGAGCTCGATGCGGGGGAAGAGCGGCTCTCCAAGCGTCGTGCGCGTGCCTGCGGCAATGCGCTCGTCAACGAGCACGTCCCAATCACCACCGAGGTGACGCTCCTCGAGCCCGAGACGGCGCCAGAGTTGCGCCATGCGTTCCGGCATCACGGGATGGAGGAGCATCGCCAGGCGGCGCAAACCCTCGCAAAGCTCGTAGAGGAGCGCGTCGAGCTCAGAGGCGCGCCCTTCCTTGTAAAGGGCCCACGGCTTGTGCTCCTCGATTGCTCGGTTGAGCGCCGTCACGAGCTCCCACGTCGCTTCGAGCGCATCGCGAAAAAGCAAATCGAGCAGTGCGCTGCGAACGCGCGCCGGCACATCCGAGAATCGATCGAGCAACGGCGTTGCGCACGCCGGGGGAACGATGCCGTCGCGATAGCGCTGCAGCATCGAGAGCGTGCGGTGCACGAGGTTGCCGAGATCGTTCCCGAGGTCGCTGTTGTGACGCTGCGCAATCTTCTCCTCCGAATAGGAGAAGTCGCTTCCGAGCGGTGCCTCGCGAAGGAGAAAGTACCGCAGAGAGTCCGCACCGAATTGATGCGCAAGGGCGAACGGATCGACGGCGTTGCCGAGACTCTTGCCGATCTTCTGTCCTTCAACCGTGATCCAGCCGTGCGCGAAGACGAGCTCAGGTGCCGCTTCTCCGAGCGCCCACAGCACGGCGGGCCATATGATCGTGTGGAAGCGCGCGATCTCTTTGCCGACGAGCTGCACCGACGCCGGCCAGTAGCGATGAAACCGCTCGTCGTCCACGGACCACCCGATAGCCGAGATGTAGTTGAGCAGGGCGTCGAACCACACATAGACGACGCCGCCTCCGCCCGGAAGCGGAACGCCCCAATCGAAGTTGGTTCGCGAGATGCTGAAATCTTCGAGCCCCTCCTCTAAGAGGGCAACCATCTCGTTGTAGACGCTCTTCGGCCGCACCCAATCGGGATGAGCGCGAAAGTGCTCGAGCAGGCGAGGCGCGTACATCGAGAGCCGGAAGAACCAGTCGTCCTCCGAGAGCCATTGCACATCGCGTCCGCAGGTCGGGCAACGTCCCTCGACCAGCTTCGATTCGAGCCAGAAGGTCTCGTCGTAGACGCAGTACCAGCCCTGGTACTTCCCGAGATAGACGTCACCGCGCTCGCGCAAACGCTCGAAGACGCGCTGCACGACGTGTTCGTGACGCGGCTGCGTCGTTCGAATGAAATCATCGTACGTGACGTGATAGGCATCAAAGAGGAGCTTCCAACGCGGCACGAGCGCGTCGCACCACTCTTGTGGCGACATGCCGGCTGCCGCCGCAGCGTTCGCGACCTTTTGCCCGTGCTCGTCGGTGCCCGTGAGGAAGAATGCCGGGCCGACCGTGCGCGCGGTGCGCGCGAGGACGTCAGCGACGACCGTCGTGTAGACATGCCCGATGTGCGGGTTTCCGCTAATGTAGTAGATCGGCGTCGTGACGTAGTAGGCGCGCTGCACCGGTCTCTCGTTACCGTTTTTTGGGAGATGTACCTCTCAAGCGCTTCCGCTCGCTCGCGCGTGCGTAGAGATCGCGCCGCGTTCCCTGGCCGCGCTCGGCGAGCGACTTTGCGATCGCGGAGACGGAGGCGCCGCCTGCGAGCATAGCGTCGATGGTCTCATCGATCATGCCGTTAGCAGGTGCTGAGGTTTTCGGTGACTCGCTTGCCTTCAGCACGAGAACGAGCTCGCCGCGCACGGGATCCGCCAACGCGGTCGCAATCTGTCCGGGCGTACCGAGCAGGTGCTGCTCGTGCAGTTTCGTGTACTCACGTAAGAGGAAGAGCTGAGCCTCGGGCGCGACCCGCTCGAAATCGGCGAGCGCGGCACGAATGCGTCGCGGCGACTCGTACCAGATCGTCGTCACACCCGACGTGCTTGCGCGAGCGAACTCGTCCCGGCGCGCCCCGCTCGCGCGCGGCGGGAAGCCTTGAAAGAGGATACGCCGGAGCGGGAAGCCGGAGAGAACCGCGGCACCGATCGCCGCGCTTGGACCCGGAAGCACCTCGACGGTGATACCGGCCTCCCTCGCGCGGGCCACGAGCTCGCTTCCCGGATCGGAGATGCCGGGCATACCGGCATCGGTTGTCAACGCGACACGATCCGTGCGAGCGCGCTCGAGGATGCGCGGAGTCGTCGTCGCGGCGTTGTGCTCGTTGTAGGCACGTATCTCTTTGCCGGGGAGGCCGAGCGCCGAAAGCAGCTTGCGCGCGACCCTCGTGTCCTCCGCGACGACGAGGTCGCACTCGCGTAAGACGTCGAGTGCGCGCAGCGTGATGTCGCGAAGATTCCCGAGCGGCGTCGGCACGAGGATGAGCGGCATGTGCGTTCATTCCGTGTCGAGCGCGCAGGGACCCCACCGGCCCTGCTCGTAACGAAAGCCACAGTGGGGCCCATCAAGGGCGCCAGGAGGAAGCGCTAACGGCGGCACTACGGGCGGTGGACGTCTCTTCTCTCCGTACCGCCGCTTCGGGCGAGTGCGTCGATACGTCGCCCTCTTCTGCGGTTCGCTGCACGATCTCGCTGCGCCGACGCGAGCTGGGCCGTCTCTCCTTTCACGCGCACGTCGTAAACGACACCGAAGAGACGGTGCGGTGTTCTCCGGGGACGAGACGCAATTCGAGCGCGCTCTTGCAAACGGATCGCGAGCTCCTCTGCGAGCCGCACGCCGAGATCGGATTTCTCTTCGACGCCCCACGTTTCGGAGGCGGCGGCCGTGCCGCGTACGTCAGAGTTGGCGGAACGACCTTCGCGTGCGGCTTCGAACTGCCGATCGAGGACGAAAGGCTTCAGGCGGCCGCGATATCGCTTGGGATTGCCGTGGTGCTCGTAGCGGTCATCGGTGGAGTCGTGCTCTACGAGCGTCGAAAGCGGCGCCCTGCTCGCGAGAGTTCCGAGCCGAGGCGCGAGCAACGGCCGGAGCCTGTTGTGGGCGAGGTGCTCGAACCGGAGCAGCCCCTCGCTCCGGTCGACCCCCTGCCGCACGCCGCCGCCATAGCGCACGCGGGTCTCGAAGCTCGCGGTTTTGCCGCCGTGTTGGACGAGCAACGCGTTGTAATGGGCACGCTCGAATGCGTGCAGCAGCGCCCTCTCTCGTCAGACTTTCTCGCGAGGGTCGTGAACCGGACGCAAGAGCCGCTGATCTGCACCGTAAGCGGCCGGACTCGTCGCGGTGTCGTGCCGGTCGCGTCCGGCTCCTTCATCATCCATCCGCAGTCTGCCGCAGCCGTCGCCGTTGCTGCGCCGTTGCATTTCCCGTGGCGTTTGCGCACGTTGCAGCTCCAGATGGAGAGCGCGCAGGTGCGCGCGTCGGCGCAAGCGGACGTTCCCGTGCCGCCGGCGGTGCGCATCGCCGGGATCGCAGCCGCAATTGCGGTGCTTCTCGGAGCGTTTACCGTCGCGTTTCTCCTCGCCCGGCCGCGAGTGGGCGCGCTCGCGGTTCCGACGCGTATCACTGCGGGCTCGCAAGTCACCGCGAGCTATGCGGTCGGCGGCACCGGCCGGGCAACCTACGAGGTGCGATTCGGCGCCTCCACGATCACAAGCGGCACGGTCCCGGCGGGCAATGGCTCCTTTAGCTTCCTCACGTCGCCGCATCCCGGAGTCTATCACGTTACGCTGCGCATGGCCGGCGCGCTCGGCAGTGCGCGGCGATCGGCCACCGTCGATGCACTCGTGCGAATCGTACCGGGTGTCGCCTCGATTTCCGGGCTCGCTATCGATCCCGCGGTTGCTGCAGCCGGCGCGCCGGTGCGAGTCCGCTACGCGGCAAAGGCCGATAGCGGGAGCGTTACGCTCGCCGGTGTCGCGGGCATCGCGCTACAGCAGGCTCCCTACTCGCCTTCGGGCGTCTCGCAGTTGACGGCACCGGCGGTGGACACGCCGACGCAGTATCAAGTCCAGCTCGACGTCATACGCGCAGACTCGCACGCGCGCGCGACCGTCGGGCTCGTCGTCGTTCCGAAGGCGCTCGCGACACCGCCGTCGGCACCGAGCGTTCCGCCGGGAATGTTGAGCGCCGCGCAGCTGCTGCGCATCGTTCCGCGACGCGTCGTCTCCGCGCACGGCTTCACGCTCCTGTTGCTCGCTCACCCGCAGAATTTCTGGATAACGCTTCAGGACGCTCGCGGAACGGCGGTCGCGACCGAGAGCGTCTCACAGGGTGCAACCTCACTGCGCCTGCGTGCACCGTTCATCGCGCGCGACGAGCGTTTCCTGATCGTCGCGCGATTCACGCGCGGAACGGAAGATCAAGTCATCCTCGATCCGCTCACGATCTACGCGCGCTGAGCGTGCGGGTTGGCTAGCAGGGAGTCGAGAGGGCCAGCGGGGTTTCGTTCGGTGACTGCGGCAACGGCGTCGGTGCCGTGCTCGCATCGAGCGTGTAGTATGTGAGCGACTCCATAACCGCCGACCCCAGCGTCGAGTAGCAGGTCAGAAACGTTTGGACGTCCGGGCCGTCGAAGAAGTTCTGCGATGCGCTCACGCTCTGCGTCGTCCCAAGCAGCTTCTGGAGATACGCGGGCACGCTGACTTGAGCGGTCACCGATGATTGCGTTCCGACGAAGAGCATCGGCGAGGTCATCGTGCCGCCGGAGAGCTCGACGGGCCCCTGCGTGCACGCGCCGGTCGGTTCGGCAGTCGGTTGGAAAAGCGGCGCCGTTGTCGGGCCCGGGAACGAGCCGCTGTTGCTGAAAGCCTCATCGTTGGGAGCCGTGCAATCATAGACTTCCGGCGATGCGACGGTAGGAAGCCCGTTGTACAGTGCCGTGAGGCTGTACTGGTTGTACGGATTCACCTCGTCGGAGACGAGCCCCGAGAAACGTACTGCCATCTGCGCGCGCTCGTCGACGACGGACGATTGCACTGCCCAGATCACGCCAAAGAGCACGAGCAGGAAGATCGGGAGGAAGAGCGCTGTTTCGACGAGCGCTTGACCGCGCTCGCTATGACGCGCGCTCAACCGTTGCTGTCGCATGTGTAGCTCGTTCCCGAGGTCAGCTGTCCGGCGAATGGCGGGATACGCATTCCCGTCCACCAGCCGTCGTACGTCAAGAGGCCCGGATACGTGAAGTTCTCCGTCGTAAAACCATTGGTACCGTTCGACGTCGAGGCGTCGTAATAGTTGCCGCCGCTCGGCTGGTAGCCGAAGTTGACCGCGTAGTACTCGTCGTCGTCGGAGTACCCCAGTGACTCGTCGTCCGAGCTTTCGGGATACTCCGGCGGCTGGAAGACTGCGTCGGACGAGGACGCGGGGTTGATGAGTGAGCCAACCCACATAAACTCTTGTGTGTCCATGATCGAGGTTGCTGCTGCGCGTCCTACAGCCTGATACGACGCCGCGTTCCAATGCCAGAAGTTCGGAATCCATGGGTGAACGTCCGCGCACGCGACGATCTCGATCTCCATTGGCGTCAGATCTTGCTTCGGGCTGCTGCTCGTACCGCCGCCGACCTCCACGTAACAGCAATCCGCATACACGTCCTCGAGATACGTCGTCGGACGCGGCGTCGTTGCGACGAGCGTGTACGTAAAATCGCAGTCACCACCGCTGGTGGTGCCGCAATCCGCTTGGTACTGCGCGAGCGCACTTTGAATCTGACTGACCTGCTCGCTCCAGGTCGGCCACGAAATCTGCCCGACGAGTTCCACGTCGTTCGTGTAGCGCGTCAGCGAATCGAGATATGCTTGACGAAGGGTACCGTAGAGCGTCGAGCACGACTCGCCGCTGCCGCCGCTGCCGCCACTACCGCCGCCGTTACCACCACCGCCGCCGTAGCCGCCGCCGCCGTTACCGCCGCCGCCGCCGTTACCGCCGCCGCCGCCGTTACCGCCGCCGCCGCCGCCGTTACCGCCGCCG
>JASHOG010000112.1 GCA_030041225.1 Vulcanimicrobiota bacterium
CACTCTGCGTTCTCATCTTTCTTACCGGACGCGCCGGCGTGGAGCTGTGCGTGCGCTACGCGGGCGACTCGGCGGATGCACCGCCGGTCTTGCGTGATGTCAACTACGTGGCCTTGGGTATCGGCGCAACGATCGTCTTGCTCTTCACGTGGCTGCTGAACGTCGTGCACCTCTTCAGCTACCCGGCGATCGTGGCGCTCCTGATCCTCTTCGTCGTCGTAACGGCCGCATTCAATCCGCGTTTTCGTGCGTTCGTCGCGCGCCCGTGGAATGAGTTCGACGCGATCTTCGTTGCGTACGTGGCGGGTGTTTTCGGCTTTCTGCTCTCGCTCGACGTGAACTCGTACGGGTTGCGAACGGCGACGGGACTCTACGTCCAGCAAGGCTGGCAGCTCTACCAAGGAACGCCACCCGGATTCTTCCCGAACTTCGGCGTTTCGTTGATTGCGCCGCTCTTCTACACCGGGCATCTTGTTTCGGCCGTTTTCGGATTGCTGGGGCATCAAGACCATCGCGCATACTACCTCGCCGGCAGTTACTGGGTAAACGCCTTGATCGCTCCGGTCATACCGATCGGCGCGTACCTTTTCTTCAAACGCTTCTTGTCGCTCGTGCCGGCGCTCGTAGTCGCGGCGGCCTTCTGCACGATGACCCTTGGAACGAAAGTGTGGTCCCTACGCGGTGAATCGATCGGCTGGATCATGTCGTTTGCGTTTCTCATAGCGCTCATCGACGTGGTCTCGTCGCGCCGTGCCTTGCGGCTCTCCCCCATGATTGCGCTGCTCTTCTTCGGCCTGATTCTCACGCACGGGATTGCCGTCATGGTCGCTCTCATCGCCGTTGCATACGTTGGAGCCTACCTCGTCATCCATCACAAGCGCGTCGATATCGAGTCCATCGTTCGCTTCGGGATCCTGTGCGCAGGGATCGTTGTCGTGCTGCTCGGCGCCTTCACCCTGAGCTATGCGCACACGCGAACGTTCGAGCGGCCCGTTCGCGCCTCTGCAGGTGCGCTTGATGCGGCGACCGAGTTCGACAATGCATGGTACGACACGCCGCCCTGGATCGCTCCGCGATACGTCATCGCTCATCCGCCGTACGTTCTCCCGGCGACGATGACGGGCATTGCAGCGTTCCTGCCGCCGATGACGCTGTTTCAGCGCGGATACGACGACTTGACGCTACCGGATTTTCCGGACCTGGGAATCGACGAGTTGCGAGCGCTTCCAAACGCGTTGAAGGTTGCCTTTCCAGCGCTCCTGCTCGTCTGCTGCCTGTTGTATCTCACTCCGATAGCGCGGCACTCTCAGCGGGGCTGCCGGGATCTCTTCTTCATATCGGTGCTCCTCTACGTCAGCATCATCGCCGTTGCGTTGTGGAGTGATTTCAGGTCGGTTGCCCTGTACCCGGTTGCCGCGGTGCGGCGCTCCTTCCCGTATGCAGAGTTCTTCTTTTGGCTCGCGATCGGGGTAGCGGTGTTCGATTTCTTGTCATGGCCGGTGACGCAACTCGTTCGCATACCGTGGCCGCGCGCTGCTCGAGCGCTCGCAGCGAGGGCGCCGCAGGTACTCGTCGCCTGCTTCGTGTTCGGTTGGTTTTTCTACTCGCAGAACGCATGGGCCGGCCGCACGAGCATCGGCGCGATGCTGGAGCACGTGCCCGACGGTCTCTTCGCGATGATCGATCCGTTGAAACCGTCGACTCCGGTATCGCAAGCGCAGGCACCGATGCTCGACGCGATGGAGTTCATCCGCCGCCATACGCGGCCCGGCGAATGGATTTCCACGAACGTCATCAGCGCAGACGACACGTTTTCCTATCTAAGCGACGGACGCTACTCCCTAACGGAAGGATCGGCGATCTACCAGCTTTTTTCGGTGCTACGCGCCGATGCCGCTCGCATGTGGAGCTTTGCGGAGTTCGCTCGTAGCGCGGATCCGGCGCTCATCTCAACGTACCACGTGCGGTACGTGATGCTCTTTGCTAAGCCGACGTGCGGCTACGTTCAGTGCTACGGCAGCCAGGAGTTAGCGACCAACTTCGCGTGGTTCGAGAGGAGCCCAGCCTTCAAGGAGG
Source organism: Vulcanimicrobiota bacterium (assembly GCA_030041225.1). GTDB lineage: Bacteria > Vulcanimicrobiota > Vulcanimicrobiia > Vulcanimicrobiales > Vulcanimicrobiaceae > Tyrphobacter. The sequence goes on from JASHOG010000112.1 coordinate 2,077, forward strand.
TCTTCTCGAACGGGTATTATCGCATCTATCGGCTCACCGGGCGCCCCGCGCCGCCGGAGGCGGGCCGCGTCGTACGCTTGCTCCCGCAATGTGAAACGGAGACGGGCAACCCGCAACGGCGCGACGCCGCGTGCACGCAACTGTTGGGGATGATCGGGAACGCCGATCCGCACGTGTACTATTTTCGGGCGGTTGCGCGGTCTGCCGAGCACGAGTACGCTCTTGCAATTGCGGATTTCGATCGCGCTCTGATCCTGCAACCCCAAAACGACCGCGCCTATTACGAACGCGCGCTGACGTACGCGGCGCGCGGCGACCTCTCAGCCGCGCTCTCCGATATCGGTAGCGCCGAGAACTATACGTCCGATCTCTCGCTCTTGCTTGCCGAGCGCGGTAAGCTCGAAGCTCGCCTTCGCACGGACGCGGATCGCCGCTAAAAGATCGCGTGGAGTCGGCGACGTTGCCCTGCCGCATCTGCTCGGCGCCGGTCAGCCGCAACTTTTGCGATTTGGGCGAGAGTCCGCTCGCGAACTCCTATCTGCCGGCAACTGCCGCGGCAATGCGAGAGGAGCGGCGCTTCCCTCTGCACGCGTTCGTCTGCGATCGCTGCCTGCTCGTGCAGGTCGGCGCTTTTGCGCCGCCCGAGGAGATTTTCGGAGAGTACGCCTACTTCTCGTCGTTCTCGAGCTCGTGGCTCGACCACGCGCGGCGTTACGTCGCAGGGATGATTGCGCGTCTTCGTCTCGGCGCGAGGTCGCTCGTCGTTGAAGTCGCGAGCAACGACGGGTACCTGCTGCAGTATTTTGTGGAGCGAAGCATTCCTGTGCTCGGCGTCGAGCCCGCGGCGAATGTTGCCGCGGCTGCCGCTGAGAAAGGCGTTCGTACGGAGACGCGCTTCTTCGGGACGAAGACGGCAAGGGAGCTACGCGAGCGGTACGGCCCTGCGGATCTGCTCGTTGCAAACAACGTGATCGCGCACGTCCCCGACCTTCATGATTTCATCGGCGGGATGCGCGCCATGCTCGCCGACGACGGCACCGCGACGATCGAGTTTCCGCACCTGCTCCGCCTGATCGAGGGAGGGCTTTTCGACACGATCTACCACGAGCATTTCTCCTACTTCTCGCTGCACACGCTCGAGCGCGCGCTCTCGATGCACGAGCTCATCGTCGTCGACCTCGAAGAGCTGGAGACTCACGGCGGCTCCCTACGCCTCTTCGTCCGGCACGCCGAGTCGGCGCCGGAAATCTCGCCGCGCGTCGAGGCGTTTCGCAAGCTCGAAGTCGACGCAGGGCTGCTCGAGACACGTCGGTACGACGCTTTTCAAGGCATCGCCGAGCGCAAGCGCGACGAGGTGCGCGATTGGCTCGCACGCCTGCACGCGCAAGGCATGCGCGTCGCCTGCTACGGTGCGCCCGCGAAGGGCAACACGCTGCTTAACTTTTGCGGCATCGGTGCGCGCGACATTCCCTACACCGTCGACAAGAGCCCGTACAAGCAACGGCACGTGCTTCCCGGCAGCCACATTCCGATCGAGGCCCCGGAGCATCTGCGTGACGACCGCCCCGATATCGTCTGGATTCTTCCGTGGAATCTGCGCGATGAGATTGCACGCGAGATCGCCTATGTGCGCGA
>JASHOG010000113.1 GCA_030041225.1 Vulcanimicrobiota bacterium
TCGCTGTGCGGGAAACTCCTTGCGCAGAGCCGCCCCGATGCGATCGATTGCCAAGACGACCGCCTCCGCGCTCTTTCCCCGCGCAAACGTGGGCCGCATCTCATCGACGATTGCCTGCCAGAACGCGTCACCGACACGCGTGTGCAGCTCACGATCGCCGAGCACCGCGTAGGCTCGCGCGTTCGGCGCGACGAGGATCATCGCGACGTTGCGTTCCTTCTTCCTGTGAAGTCCGGCGCGCTCGAACTCGTCCTTCGCGCGCTCGAGAGCGTCAACGTTCTTCTCGGGTACGATGCGCACGACAATGTGGCCCGTCGTCCCGGCCTCGGCCGCCCGGATCGCACGCTCGATGCGGGCGTGCGCGAGACGCGTCATGGCGAGAAGTTGACTTGCGGTGCGTTCTGCGCCGGTTGCGAGGCTTGGAAGTATGGCTTGTCCGCAAAACGCGAGCCGAAGAGGCCGGCGATGAAGACGGTGGGTGCCGTGCTGCGCCGTGTGTTGAAGGTTTGCGCCATCTCGTTGTAGCGGCGCCGCTCGACCGCGATGCGGTTCTCCGTCCCTTCGAGCTGTGCCTGGAGAGTGAGAAAGTCCTCGTTCGCCTGGAGTTGCGGGTAGTTTTCGCTGACCGCGAGGAGGTGCGTGAGCGCCGTCCCGAGCGTATCCTGTGCGCGCTGATACTGAGCGAACGCCTGCGGGTTGCGTAGCGCGTTCTGCACGACCTGCGGCGAAATCTGCCCGACCTGCGCACGGGCTTGTGCGACCGCGATGTAGGTTGACTTCTCGAAGCTCGCTGCGCCCTTTACCGTAGCGACGAGATTCGGGATGAGATCGGCGCGTCGCTGGTAGGCGGTTTGCACCTGACCCCACTGCGCCTGCACGGCCTGATCGAGTGAAACGAGCGAGTTATACGTTCCGAACACCCACAGAACGAGTATGACGATGACGCCCAGAACGATCCAGAGCGCGTAGGAAGAGCGGCGCTGTTGCATATGGCTGAGAGAATGTCAAGAAGGCGTAAAGATTCCCTTCTCGGCTTCGGTTGCTTGGCGCTTTCTGGGAACGGCTTCCACTAGGATAGTTGACGACGGTGGAAGACTCAGTCTCTCTGGCACGAGAGCTGCTCGAAGCCCGCAGCGCTCTCGCCCTCGCACAATCGGTTGCGCCGATCGCGACGTTCAGCTTCGATTATGGCTCAGAGGTCGCACGTGTGACGCCGTCGCTGCGCGCGCTTTGGGCCATTCCTCCCGAGATTGCCGAGATCCACTTCGCAGATATTCTCTCGCGAGTCGACCCCGCCGAGCGACAGTACGTGTTGCAGACGCGCACGGAGGCCGTCAAAACTCGCCAAGCGTATCACATCGAGTACAGCATCACGCGCTTCGATGGTCAGATTCGCCGCGTCCGCGTCGACGCACAGTTTTTCTACGACTTAGACGGTAACCCGACGCATAATATCGGTGCGGTCGTGGACGTCACCGATCAGATGCGGGCTCAAAGCAGAATCGAGCACCTCGAGGGGCACGACAAACTCACCGGCCTACTCGATCGCGACCACTTCATCGAGCGTGTCCGTACGGCGGCGCAATGGGGACGCGAGCAGCGCTTCGTCGCTCTCGTCTTCGACCTCGTCGGCTTCGGCGAGATCAACGAGCGTTTCGGCATGACCGCCGGTGACACGCTGCTCCGCGCCGTCGCGGAGCGGCTGACGGCGATCGAAGGTGAAGGCGAATGCTTTTCCCGTATCGGTGGCGACGAGTTCGCAGCACTTCTTCGCTCGGAGGGAACCGACGCGGACGCCGCGGTCGCGCGCGTGCAGAGCGCGATCGGTGTCCCGATCAAGCTCGAGGGAATGCCGATTCGCCCCGAGGCCACGTTCGGAATCAGCCTCTTCCCGTTCGACGCAACCGACGAGTCCCTGGTCGTCAAGGCCTCGCTCGCGATGTCGCAGCTGAAGAGCCGCGGGGCACGCGGCACGCAACGCTATCAGCCGGAGATGGAGCGCATGCACGCCGAGCGCCGTCATCTTCAGATGAGCCTCCACGGCGCGCTCGACCGCGACGAGTTCGAGCTCTACTATCAGCCAATCGTCGATGCCAAGACACTGAGAATCTACGGCGCCGAGGCGCTGATTCGCTGGAACCATCCATCGCTCGGCGTCATACCGCCGGGCGCGTTCCTCCCCGCTGCCGAAGATGCGCTCCTCTTGCAAGACATCGACGAATGGGTGCTGCGCCGCGTCTGCAGCGAGGCCCCCGCGCTCTACGCGCAGCGTCCAGGTTTCCGCCTCGCTTTCAATCTTACAGCGCACTCGCTGCTCTCTCCGAAGTTCACGGCCGTGATCGGAGACGTGTTGCGCGAGAGCGGTGCGCCTCGCGACGTACTCATCGCCGAGATCACCGAGCAGGCGCTGCTCGCCGACCATGCCCACGCCTTCGCCTCTCTCTCCGCGTTGCGCGACGCCGGCGTAAGGGTCGCGCTCGACGACTTCGGCACGGGTTATAACACCTTGAGCTACCTGCGCATGTACCCGATCGAGACCATCAAGATCGATCGCTCGTTCATCTCCGACCTCGAGCGTTACCCCTACAGCCGCTCCGTCTGTTCAGGAATTCTCGCGCTCGCATCGGAACTTGGCCTCCATGTCGTCGCCGAGGGCGTCGAGACCGAGGGTCAGCAAGAGTTCCTCAGGAGCCTCAGTTGCGAGTTGCTCCAAGGCTACCTCTACGGGCGTCCGATGCCGAAGCCTGAGTTTTTGCAGCTCCTTGGTGCGGGCCGCCAAGCCAGCCGCGCTTCATAGTTCCTTCGTCGTAGCAGCGCTGCTCGCGAGCGCGCCGCCTTCTCCGTCTCCCGTCGCGGTCACCGGCTGCCATACGGAGAACGCGTGGCGCTTCGTAACGGTCTTCAACCGGACGAACTATCCGCTACGATCCTTCACCGTACGATGGCGGGCGTACACTTCGAATGGGCACGAGACCGGGCAAGCCAACATCGAATACGACTTGCGCCCCGATCTTTCCAGCCGCACGTCGGGCGCTTATTATCAAGCCGTACCGACCGCCGCCTTTAGCGCATCGGGCTCCCGTCGTTCGATCGCTCGTTACACCTGCCAAATCATCTCGGCATCCTTTAGCGGGCATGCGGTATGGTCGCTCGGACGTCGATGGGAGGCGGCCCTTCTTCCGCTCGGCTATGGCCTGAGCTTCTCCGTCTCGAATGCTTGGAACGACACCGCGAACGGTCAGCTCTTCGTCCACGACACGCTCGTTATCCACGGCGGCAGCAGCAGCGTAACGATAACGGCCGGTACGTTCGTTCTTTCAATCCGTGTGCTCCATGGCGGCGACGTTCGCTTGAGCGGCCTGATGCACGCGGTGCCGACCGTCTCTCCCTCGCAGGATCTCGGCGCTCTCGGCTCACTCCTCGTTCCGGCGCATGGCGTCGTGACGACGACGGTGACGTTCGGCCTTCCGTCGGCGCCTGCCGACCCCAGGGCGAACCGCTCGGTGAGCATGCCGTGAGCTTGCGCTAGATTTGTCCGGCCTGGTGTTCGAGCGCGCGATATTTCTTATAGATGACGTAGTACGACGTGATCAGGGTTGCTACCGCCAGAGCGAGCACGCCGTTACCAACCAACGCGGCAAACGGCGTCTGCGAGAACGCTATGCGCAGACCGATTCGCAGTGCATAGGCTCCGACGAGAATCGCCGGTACGACCCAAGACGGGCCGAGGTACATCACGCCGGGACGATCCGTAGCTTTCACGGTCGTGTGCATCCCGCGCAGGATGCCGAACGGTATGCCGGCGACTGCGCCGACGGCAAGCGAAAGGGCAAGCGCGGTTGGCGGCTGCGCATGGTGCAGATGCTCGTAGCGGTCGCCCCAGATCGCGAGTGCGGTCAGAGCGAGAAGGATGCCGGGCATCACAAACATCCGCGTTACGGTCAACCGCATCGGACGCGAGTATCGCCAAATGAGGAAGACCGCCAGGAGAGCATAGATCGCAAGGGTGTTCAGCACTTGCGGGTTGGCGTGCGGAGCCACGAGCCGAGTTAATTGATCTCGACTTTGGCGCCGGCCTCTTCGAGCTTCTTCTTGATCGACTCCGCTTCGTCTTTGGCGACGCCTTCCTTCACCGGCTTGGGTGCGCTCTCGACGAACGCCTTCGCTTCGGTGAGGCCGAGATTCGTGATCTCGCGCACTGCCTTGATGACCTTGATCTTCTCCGGACCCGCCTCGGCGAGGATGACGTCGAACTCGGTCTTCTCCTCCGCCGGTGCCGCGGCGCCTGCAGCAGCGCCCGCCGCGACCATTGCGACCGGAGCCGCAGCCGAGACGCCGTACTTCTCTTCGAGTTGTTTCACGAGGTCGGCGAGCTCGAGCACGGTGAGCTTGTCGATCTGTTCGATGATGTCGGTGAGTGCCATGATTCCTTCTCTAACGAATGGTGACGAGAGTTACGATGTTGCCGCGAGCTTCTTCTCGCGCACGGCATTGAGCACGCGAACGAGGCCGCTTTGGTTGCCGGAGAGCACGGTGACGAGCCCCCGCAGCGGGCTCGAGAGCGAACCGACGAGTTTTCCGAGTAGCTCCTGCTTCGAGGGAAGCGAGGCGAGCACGGCAATTTGCTTTGCATCGACCACCTTGCCGTCGATGAACGCCGCCTTAACCTGGACCGCTCTGACCGCATCGCTGAACGTCTTCAGCGCCTTTGCCGGTGCTACGGGATCTTCGCCTGCGAAGACGACACCGGTCGGGCCGGCGAGGAAACTCTCGAGCGCGGCCGCGAGCTCATGGCCCGCCGCGATGCGGAAGAGTGTGTTTTTGACGACGGCGTAGCTGTTGCCGTCCTTGCGCAACTCGCCGCGCAGGCGCTTGATCTCCGCTACCGTGAGTCCGGTGTAATCGGTCAAGATGAGATTTCTTGCCCCGGCGAGACGCTCGCGCAGCTCGCTCACCGTGCTCTCTTTTTTCGCTGTCGCCATGCCTTCGTCGCTCCCGATAATAAAAACGCCCCTCCGATCCATCGAGGAGCGCCGCTTGCGACGACGCCGTATGCGGCGCCAAGTCTTGTGCGCGTCCTCGGCAGGCCTCCTGGTGGAGTTACGGCTATCGGCCGCCTGCGGTCTTCGGAGCCTTGCCTACAGTAAGGTGTCGCGCTCGTGCTGTCAAGCCGCCGGATCAGGCGGCCACGGCTCCCTGGTTATAACATTGTATTGACAGACCCTCGCCCTATCCTCTACGATGCGGGAAGGACAGGCGTGACCGTTTTTATGAGAGCGCTCATTCGAAAGATCGGCAACTCGCGCGGGATCATCATCCCCAAGCCGATGTTGGCACAGGTCGGGCTTGGGGACGAAACAGACATCTCCGTCGAAGACGGTAACATCGTTCTGCGCAAGCCTCGAAAGAAAGCGCGCGACGGCTGGACCGCGGCCGGCCGCGATCTTGCGAACTCCGGCGACGATGCCCTCGTCTGGCCGGAGTTCCACAACCAAGGCGACGAGGAGCTCGTATGGTGAGCCGCGGCGGCGTCTGGCTCGTCGCGCTCGACCCAACGCGTGGCAGCGAGATTCGTAAAACCCGGCCGTGCGTGATCCTCTCTCCCCCCGAGATGCATGACTATCTGCGTACGGTCATCGTCGCACCAATGACGACCGCAAGCAGAGGCGCACCCTTTCGCGTCGCGGCGAGATTCAAGGGAAAGTCGGGATTCGTTCTGCTCGACCAACTCCGCGCGATCGATAAAGCTCGCCTCGTGCGGCACCTCGGGAACTTGCCGAGGCCTACGCTCGCTAGCGCGCTAGCCGTGCTCCAGGAAATTTTCGCGCCCTAAGGCTTCGTGGCGGCTGCGTACGCCGCTGCCGCCGCTACGCGGTTGCTTTCACCCGATTCGGGTCGAGCTTCACACCGGGACCCATCGTCGAGGTCAGCGTGACGCTTCGCAGGTAGGTGCCTTTCGCCGCCGCCGGCTTTGCGCGAACGATCGCGTCGAGCAGCGTCGTCAGATTCTCGACGAGTTGCTCCTGCTCGAAGCTCGCCTTACCGACGATCGTGTGGATGATGCCCGCCTTGTCGATGCGGAACTCCACCTTGCCGGCTTTGATGTCGCGAATCGCGGGACCGATGTTCGGTGAGACCGTTCCCGCCTTCGGGTTCGGCATCTTCGTCGCAAGGATACGTCCGAGCTCTTTGCCGAGCTGCGCCATCATATCCGGTGTCGCAACGGCAACGTCGAAATCGGCGAAGCCGCCTTTCACTTTGTCGATCAAGTCTTGATCGCCGACGAGATCGGCGCCCGCCTCTTTGGCCTCCTTCGCCTTGTCGCCCTTCGCGAATGCAATGACGCGGACGATGCGGCCCGTGCCGTGCGGCAAGAGCACCGTACCGCGCACGTTCTGCTCGCTCTTCTTCGGGTCGATACCGAGGCGGATGTGCGCCTCGACGGTCTCGTTGAACTTCGCATTCGCGTGCTTTTTCACGAGCGCGACCGCCTCGCTCGGTGCAAACTGCTGCTTGCCGTCGAACTCTTTCAGCAGCGTGCGGATGCGCTTTCCGTGGTGCTGCACCTACGCCTCCACCTCGACGCCCATCGAGCGCGCCGTACCCGCGATGACTTTCTTCGCCGCTTCAACGTCGTTCGCGTTGAGATCCGGCATCTTCACTTTCGCAATCTCTTCGAGCTGCTTCTGCGTCAGCTTGCCGACCTTGTTGCGATTGGGCTCGCTGCTCCCCGATTCGATCTTCAAGGCCTGCTTGATGAGAAACGACGCCGGCGGCGTCTTCGTGATGAACGTGAAGGTGCGATCGTCGTACACCGTGATCTCGACCGGAATGATCATCCCCGCTTGTGAGGCGGTGCGCTCGTTATACTGCTTGCAGAAATCCATGATGTTCAAGCTGTAGGGCCCGAGCGCAGGGCCGATCGGCGGCGCGGGCGTCGCCTTCCCGGCCGGAATCTGCAGACCAATTTTTCCGACAACCTTCTTTGGCATCCGCTACACCTTTTCTACTTGGAAGAACTCTAGCTCGACCGGGGTCTCGCGGCCGAAGATCGAGATGAGCGCGCGCAGGCGTTCCTTCTCCGGCTGAATGTCATCGACGATACCGGTGAAGTCGAAGAACGGGCCGGACGTCACCTTCACGCGATCGCCTTTCTTGAAGTCGATCTTGAGCTTTGGCGCCTCGATGCCCATCTGTTTCAGGATCGTCTTCACTTCTTTCTCTTGCAGCGCGACCGGCTTCTCGCCGGGGCCGGGGCTACCGACGAATCCGGTGACCCCCTGCGTGTTGCGCACGACAAACCAAGACTGGTCGTCCATGATCATCTCGACGAGGACGTAGCCCGGGAACACTTTCTTCGGTGTGATCTTACGCTTGCCGTCTTTAAACTCGACTTCGTCTTCCATCGGCACGAGGACGCGGAAGATCTTGTCCTGCATGCCCATCGAATGGATGCGCCGCTCCAGATTCGCCTTCACTTTGTTTTCGTAACCCGAGTACGTGTGCACGACGAACCAATTGCGACCGTCCTTCGCGGGGGCTTCGGCGGCGCTCTCTTCCTCCGGATGCTCGGGCTCGACGAGTTCGGGCTCTTGTACCTCGACGAACGTGTCGCCGAAGGGCGTCTCGTCCGGCATGATGTGCTCCACCGCTACTGTCCTCCCAGAGCCGGATGAATCCACAAGAAGACGAGCCCGAATGCTTGATCGAGCGCCCAGGTGAAGAGGCCGATGCCGACCACGAGTGCGATCGTGAGCAGCGTCGCGGAGATCCATTCCTCGCGGGTCGGCCACGTCACTCGCCGTAGCTCGGCAATGACACCGCGAAAGAAGTCGGCGCCGCCAAGCGCTGCGGCTCGGCGATTGGCGGTCGCAAGGCTGCGCCCCATCGCACTCTTCTTTTGTTCGCTCATCTGATGTTTCTCAAAAACTTCTCTATCGTCTGGCAGGGCGGGCAGGACTTGAACCCGCAACCCGTCGCTTTGGAGGCGACCGCTCTACCAATTGAGCTACCGCCCTA
>JASHOG010000114.1 GCA_030041225.1 Vulcanimicrobiota bacterium
ATGCCGTTCCAGTAAGCCCATTGGTCGAACTCGGTTGACGTGAACTCGCTGCCATTGTCACAGCGCAGCGTTCGCGGTTTTCCTCGCTTTGCGATCGCACGCCTCAGCGCTGCAATGACGTCCATCGACTTGAAGCCATGGGCCACCTCGAGGGCAACGCATTCTCGGCTGAACGCGTCGACGACGGTTAACAGGCGAAACTTTCGACCGCTGCTGAGGCGGTCGTGCATGAAATCCATGCTCCAGATCTCGTTTGGCGCTGCGGCGATCGCCTTCGGCTGGCGGACAACCGCGCTGCGCCGGCGTTTGGGCGATTTCTGCCGCAGGGATAGGCCTTCTTCACGATACAGGCGCAGCAACCGGGTCTCGCCGACTGCATGGCCCTCCCGCCTGACGAGCACGAGCATTCGTCGCCAGCCGAAGCGCGGTCGCTTCGCGGCAGCATCGCGGATGGCCACGCGCAGGCTTTGGACCTGAGCATCGCTCTTTTTCTTGTAGTACATCGTCGCATGAGGACCAATTTCTGACCATTTGTCGCCTCGGTACGCGCAAGTCCGCGTCAAATCAAGGAAATCGTGGCAGCGCCAACGGGAATCGAACCCGTCTTTCCGCCTTGAAAGGGCGATGTCCTAACCGATAGACGATGGCGCCGCGGGCGAAGGGGTTGGCCCTTTGAGGCGAATCTTCGCCGTATGCGTCTGGTTGCTCTTCTCTGCCTGGTTGCGCTTCTCGCAAATGCAAACGATGCCGTCCGGGGTGATCGTGCCGAGGGCTGGCTGCCTCAGAGCCGATCGCCGGTCCTCGCGCGCAACGGCATGGTCGTGACGAGCCAGCCGCTCGCGGCCGAGGCGGGGCTGCGCATCCTCATGGAGGGCGGGAACGCCGTCGACGCCGCTGTCGCGACCGCGGCAACGCTGAACGTCGTCGAGCCGATGATGGTGGGAATCGGAGGCGACGCCTTTGCCATCATCTATATTGCGAAGACGCACCGCTACTACGTGCTCGACGCAAGCGGAAGAGCGCCGACTGGTGCGACGATCGCACGGATGAACGCGCTTGGTTATCGCGCCAACCCCGCGCATTGGGGCCCAGGATCCGGCATGCCGCCGGGCGGCATCCTCGATGTCACGGTGCCCGGCAGCGTTTGGGGATGGGAGAGTGCGCTTCAACGTTTCGGCACGATGCGATTCAATCGCGTGCTTGCGCCGGCAATCGACTACGCGCAAAACGGCTTCCCCGTCTCCGAGCGCATCGCGCACGACTGGCGACTACCCAACGCGCTCCCGCTGCGAGGTTGCTGCACGAAGCTCGATCCCGACTCCGTGCGCACGTGGTACATCAACGGCGCTCCACCGCGAACCGGCGAGATCTTTCGCAATCCGCAGCTCGCGCATGCGCTCCAGCTCTTGCAACGATACGGAAGCGCCGTCTTCTACCACGGCGAGATCGCGCGTGCGATCGTCGCAAAGTCGCACGCACTCGGCGGAACGATGACGCTAAACGACCTTGCGACGTACAAAGGGCGATGGGAGGCGCCGCTCGACACCATCTACCACGGCGTCCACCTCCTCGAGCTTCCGCCGCCATCGCAAGGCTTTGCAGCAAATGAAGCGCTGAACATCCTCCAAGCGTGCGCGCCGAGAATCTATCCCGGCGAGTCGCTGGCATCGCTCGGTCCGCGCGACCCGCGCTATTGGCACCTGCTCGTCGCGGCGAAGGAGCTCGCGTACGCCGATCTCTACCGCTTCAACGCCGACCCCGACGTCGCGCACATACCGTTGCAACGCCTTCTCTCAACACAATATGCTGCGTCGCTCTGCGCGCGCATCGATCCCAGTCACCCGGTCACGATCGCTCCGCCCGGCCCGAGCACCGGCGCAGGCGATACGATCGTCCTCTCGACCGCCGATCGCTGGGGCAATATGGTTTCCTGGGTCAATAGCAACTACGACGAGTTTGGGGCGGGCATCACGGTACCGGGCTATGGTTTCATCCTGCAAGACCGGGGAGCGGGATTTACGTTGAACCCGAAGAGCCCGAACGCGCTCGCCCCCCACAAGCGTCCGTTTCACACGCTGTGCGCCGCCTTCATCGTTCGCAATGGACGTCCGCTCATGACGCTCGGAGTGATGGGCGGCGATATGCAAGCGCAGGGGCACGAGCAGATCGCCGTCGACATCGTCGATCTCGGTGCGAACGTTCAACAAGCCGGCGACATGGCGCGCTTCCGCCATGACGAGATCTCGAACGTGCTGTCTCTGGAGTCTCCGCTCTACGATCTCGTCGGCGGCGGCCTGCAAGCGATGGGCTACACCGTGCGCTCGACAAACAGAGCGCCGATGGGCGGCTATCAGGCGATCATGCTGCTGCCGAACGGCGCGTACGCGGGAGGATCGGACTTCGGAAAGGACGGCGAGGCCGTCGGGTGGTGACCAACGACCTCGGAGCGCTGACGATCGTCTTGCTCATCGGCATGGTGCTCACGCGCACTGCGATCCTACGCCGGCGCGGTGTCGAAGCAGCGAAGTTCGGCGCGATCGACAAGAGGGATTTTCTCATCCCGCCGTTTGCGCTCTTCTACATCTATCTCATCCTCGCGGCCGCTCTGCGCTGGCCGACGATCGTAGGCGGCACGCTGTTCGGTTCTAACGCGGCGGCGTGGGCCGGTGTGGCACTCTGCGCGGTCGCGCTCCTGCTGATGCTCCTTGCGCTCATTTCGTTTGGCGCGAGCTTTCGCATCGGCATCGACGAAGATCGACCCGATAGGCTCGTCACGACCGGCATCTTTTCGGTGACGCGCAATCCGATCTACGTGGCGTTCGCCATCGTGCTCGTCGGCGAGTTTCTCATCCTTCCCAGCTGGATTCTCTTGCTCTACGTCCTCGCGGGTTTTGCGCTCTTTCACCGCCAGGTTTTGCGCGAGGAGGCGTTCCTGGCGGAACACTACGGGCAAGAGTACCGAGCGTACGCCGATCGCGTACGCCGATACCTGTAGTTTGAAGGGGTGCGCCTTCTCGGAATGGTACCATAGCATCGATGAGCACCACCCAGCGCCGCATCCTCCTCGCAAACCCGCGCGGGTTCTGCGCGGGTGTCGAGCGCGCGATTCAGATCATCGAAGACCTGCTCGACGTCCATGACGGCACGCTCTACGTGCGCAAGGAAATCGTGCACAATCGCGACGTCGTCGAGCGGCTTCGTGCGCGCGGGGTCGTCTTCGTCGAGGAGCTGGGCGAGGTGCCGAACGGCGCGCTCGCAGTTTTCAGCGCGCACGGTGTTGCGCCGGATGTGCGCAAGCAAGCCACGGAGCGAAAGCTACGCGTCGTCGACGCGACCTGCCCGCTCGTCACGAAAGTCCACGTCGAGGCGATGCGTTTTGCGCGTGACGGATACTTCGTACTCCTCGTCGGCCACGCCGGACACGACGAAGTCACGGGCACGCTCGGCCAGATTCCCGGAAGCATTGCACTCGTCGAGAACGAGGACGACGCAGCGAGCGTCGCCGTTCCCGATCCGCAGCGCGTCGCCGTCGTCACGCAGACGACGCTCAGCCTCGACGATACGAAAGGCATCGTCGAAGCACTCAAGCGGCGCTTCCCGGACATCAAGGAGCCACCCAGCAGCGACATCTGCTACGCGACCCAGAATCGCCAGAACGCGGTAAAGGAACTCGCGCAAGAGTCCGACGTCGTGCTCGTCGTCGGATCGCAGAACAGCTCGAACGCGCAGCGCCTCCGTGATTGCTCGATCGAAGCGGGAACGCCGGCGTATCTCATCGACGGCCCCGGCGAGATTCGAGAGTCATGGCTGAGCGGGATGACGACGGTCGGCGTCACGTCGGGCGCCTCGACGCCGGAGCATCTCGTCGCGCAGGTCGTCGAGCGCGCACGCGCCAGCATCGGCGCAACCGAAGTAGCCGAAGTTGGTGAGCGCGAGCCGTCGATCGTCTTCGCGCCGCCGCGCGAGCTCGCGGGGTTTCTCGGAACCTAGCGCTAGAAGTCGGTCAGACCGTCGGGTGTTCCCCACCCGCCCGGGCCAGAGTAGACGCCGTCTTCATTCGTGCCGGCCGTACAGATGTACGGGTACGCCGTCGAGCACTTTCCGCGCGACGACAGATTGTTGCCGCTCGTGATCGAGTAGAGACCGGTCCCCGCGTTTTGCCAGAACAGCTCCGCGGCATCCGGTCCGAGCGAGCTTCCGCCGGCGAGCGCGAAGACGCTCGCGATCGAGGGAGATGCAACGCTCGTTCCGCCGAACTCGAGCCAGCCCGAGTACCCTTCATACGATGTGCTGTCGTAGACCGCAACGCCGTACTCCGGATCCGCGTCGAACGAGACGTCGGTCTGGGAGCGCTTCGTGCAGCCCTTGTCGGTTTGCCATGAAGGCTTTGTTACGAGCGAGCTGCAGCCGCTGCCCGATGCGCCGTCGCCGATCGAAAGATCGTTCCAAACGACTTCGGTGTATCCGCGCGAGTCGCTCGCCGTGCGCAGCGAGGTTCCGCCGGTGCAGACGACGCTCGCAAACGAGCACGGCTGCTCCGAGCCTTCGGCGTATCCGTCATCACCGGCGCTCGCCGTTACGACGATTCCCGAATGACTGTACGCGGAAGCCGACGAGGCCCATTCACTTGCTCCGTACGAGTTGCTGATCTCCGTCGCACCGAGCGTCGCCGCTTCGTTCGCAGCGGTTTCCAGATTGTCCACCGTCGCCGAGTTCGCTTCTACGATCAGGATGTGACAGTTCGGGCAGATCGCGGAAACCATGTCTTCGTCGAGCGCCGTCTCTTCGGCCCAGCTCGCGTCTTCGGCGGGAAGGCTCGTCGTCGAGCCGGTCTGGCTTACTTTCTTGAAGCATCCGTTTGCGGTCGTGCACGCGGACAATCCATACTCGCTGCGATACGTTGCCAGGTCTGCGGCTGCGGTCGGATAATCACCGGCCTCGATCACCGCGACCGTCTGCCCGCTTCCGTCGCTCGATGAAGCGGAGGTGAGGCCATACGCGCCCTCCAACTGCGACGGACCGTAGCCGGTCGGGCTCGAGTTTTTCGCGCTACGAGACTCGGCGTAGACGCCATAGACCCCGTGATAGCCGCCGGGTATTCCGCCGACATCGGTGCGAACGAGCGCCAGACACTGCGCCGATCCTGCCGGAATGGCCTGGTCGCAAACGGGCTTGAAGTTCAGCGTTCCGGTAGACATTGCGCTCCCGGAGCCCGCAGGCACGACCTGGTTCGCGCTGCCGGAACACGCAGCAAGCCCCGCGAGGGCAGTGAGAAGAAGAAAGCGTAGAATGCGCGCGTTCATGCTGTACCTAACCTCCAAAAAAGGGCGACTACCCGAGTGTCGTTCGGTGGCTTCTCCCGAGGCGGGCCGTGGGCCTGGTAGGATTCGAACCTACGCGCAACCAGTTATGAGCCGGCCGCTCTACCGCTGAGCTACAGGCCCAGAACGCGAG
>JASHOG010000115.1 GCA_030041225.1 Vulcanimicrobiota bacterium
ACTGGTAGCGGCCGCAGCCGTCGTTCCTTTCTCGTAGACGTGAACGTAGCTTTCGTGTACCACTTGCCCGATCCAGAGCGACGGCGGCGGAGCGTGCATCGCCGAGAAGTCGGCGGTCGGGGTAAAGGCGCTGCCCATGCCGAGGTCGCTCAACACCGCGCTGAGCTCGGACGAGTACGACGCCGTAAAACGCGGGATCTCGACGTCGACGTATTCGAGCGTGGCCGAACGCAACGACGCATCCAACGACGATGCGTTGAGCGTCTGCAAGAGCGCGTCCGCGCTTCCCGTCGTCGGCAGAAGGATGTACGCTGCATAGCCGCCGCCGCCGTACGGGAGGCGCAGCACACGGTACCCCGGCTGCGTGGCAACGTCGAACCGGGCGGACTGCGACATCATCGGGACGTTCTCCACGACGCCCGCGGCGTCGGTGAACGGCTCGGGGTGCGTCACGCGCGGCTCGAAAGGCAGAGACCAGTTGCCCATGAAGGCGAGCGCATTGGTGAGGTAGAGAAAGTCCCGCGCATCGGTTGACGGCACCAGCTCGGGAATCAGGCCGAGCGTATGCGCCTTCGTCCATGCGTTGATGGTCGCTGCCGCGGAGGGATCGCCAAAGTGCAGCGCCTCTACGTGAGCGTCGTACGTGTCGCTCAGGAGCTTCACGTACGCTGGATTCGGGGTGACGTCTTGTCGTGTCCAAAGAGCATCCGCGATGCCGAGCGTGGCGTCGTGGTCGGCTTGCAACGCGCGGATGAGCGCCTCGTTCTGGTCCGCGAGCGTCCCCGGGCTCTCACCGAGCACGCGGAGCATCGCCGTACGTGTCGCGCCGCGCGCCCCTTCGGCCGCCATCGCAAGCGCCACGCCGAGACTCACGGGTGAAATGAAAACGTTGTTCGTGCCCGAGTGTGCGGTCAAGCGCTGGAGAACGGTGATGCCGAATGCATTGTAGTTTGCCGGAGCCGCACCGAGCAGGCAGAAGGCTCCAGCCAGGGCCAGCAGGCGTTTCATAGCGGTGACTTGATTGTCGCCCCCGCGAGCACCTCGTCAGTCTCGGCGTCGAGCAGCGCGACGAGCTGCCCCGGGGCGATCGCGCGCTGCGGTGTGTTGAAGCGAAGTTCGAGGCGCTCTTCGCGAACGCACGCGAACGCGTGCACGGGCGCGGAGCGGTAACGAATCATCGCGCGAACGGCACTGCCCGGGGATGCTGCAAAGCGCTCAGGGCGAATGAGGTTCACGTCATCCGCGATCAAGCCGCCGGCGAGGAGCTCCTCTTCTCTTCCGACGGTGATCGTTCCGGTCGACGCATCGATGCGAGTGACGTAACGGGGGCCGTCACCGCCGGCGATGGGCGCGCGCTGACCGACGGTGTAATGCGTCACGCCGGCATGCGCACCCAAGCGCGCGCCGCTCGCGTCGACGAAGTCACCCGTGCGGCCGCCCACATGCGTGAGCAGGTCTCGGTAATCGCCGCCCTCGACGAAACAAATGTCTTGAGATTCGCGCTTGTCGTGCACCGGCAATCCAAGGCGGCGCGCATGCGCGCGCGTCGCGGCTTTGTCGAGCTCACCGAGCGGCAGCAGCAGCTCCGAGAGCTGCGCCGGCGCGAGCTGCGCAAGTGCGTAGGCTTGATCCTTCTCGAACGCGTTGCGAAAAAGATGCGGTCCGTCCTCGCGATGCTCGATGCGCGCATAATGGCCGGTCGCGACATGTGAGGCACCGAGACGCCGCGCGTACGCCGCGAGCGTCCCCAACTTCACGAAGTTGTTGCACGAGACGCAAGGATTCGGCGTCCTCCCACGAGCGTACTCATCGACGAACCGATCGATCACGTTGCGGCGGAACGTCTCCTCGAAGTCGAGCACGTAGTGTGGAATGCCGAGCCGTGCTGCGCTTGCTCGCGCATCGTCAAAATCGTCGACGCCGCAGCAGCTCTTCGCATACGCGGGCTTGGTCGGCTCGTACATCTTCATGGTCACGCCGACGACCTCGTAGCCCAACTCCACGAGCAGCCCGGCGGCAACGGCAGAATCGACGCCGCCGCTCATCGCGGCGACGACGCGCTTGCCTACGGTGCATGACGAGGATAACACTATACCGAGTATAACAGAAGGAGCGATGCCGGCCGTCGGTCAGCGATTTCGAGAGGCGCGGGAGGCGCGCGGCCTCACCCTCCCGGAGGTTGCCGAGCAGATTCGCATTAGAGCCGTCTACCTCGACGCCATCGAGAAGGAGGACTGGAGCGCAATCGGAGCCCCGGTGTATATCCGGGGCTTTCTACGCACGTACGCGCGTTTTCTTGGGCTCGACGCCGAGGAGATCGTCGCCGAGTTTAACCTTGGGGAGGGAGAACGCGGCGCGATCGTTCCATCACGGGGCGACATCGCGGACGTCGAACGTGCAGGGGGAAGCCGCCGCCTCCAGCTCTCGCCTTTGATCTGGATCGCCTCGCTCGTTGCGATCGTCCTCATCGCCTTTGTCGTCTACAACGAGCTCACGCTTCCCAAACCCGGGCAGACGGTTGCCTTCCTTGCGACGCCGACGCCGACGGCAGCCGCGACGGCGGCCGCGACCGTAAGCGCGACTCCGAGCACGACTCCGAGCCCGGCTTCGAGCGTATCGCCGAGCGCGAGCCCCTCGCCCCTTCCGACTGATTTGGCGCACGCGTTGATTCTGCGGCTCACCGGCGTGTGCTGGTTGCGTGTGACGGTTGACGGCAACAAGGCTTTCGAAGGGACGTTTCCCATGGGAACGACGAAGATGCTCACCGGCAAGCGCGTCGATGTTCTGGCCGGAAATGCGGGCGCGGCGGAGATCGTGCTCGACGGGAAGGACCTCGGAAAGATGGGCGCCTCCGGCGAAGTCGTTGAACGGAGCTTCAGTTTATAATGCCGAGCGAATCATCATTCGACGTCGTTTCGCGAATCGACAGCCAGGAGCTGGAGAACGCCCTGAATCAAGCGCGCCGCGAGATCGCGAACCGCTTTGACTTCAAGAACTCGAAGACGTCGATCGAGAACGATGCCACGTCGATCACCGTCGTCTCCGACGACGAGATGAAGATGCGCAACGTCGTCGATATCATCGAATCGAAGGCCGTACGCCGCGGGATCGATATCAAAGCATTCGACATCGGTGCCCTCGAGCCGGCGGCAGGCGGCACGGTGCGGCGCGTCATCAAACTGCGCTCCGGAATTCCCAAGGATCGCGCGAAGGCGCTCATGGAGAGGATCAAGGGGCTGAAGCTGAAGGTGAACGCGCAGTACCAGGACGAGCAGATCCGCGTCAGCGGCAAAAGCAAGGACGACCTTCAAAAAGTCATTGCCGCGTTGAAGGCGATGGATTTCGAGCTGCCGCTCCAGTTCGTGAACTATAGGTAGTCATGCCGAGCGTCTCGATCGTCAGCCTCGGCTGCGCGAAGAATCTCGTCGACAGCGAGGTGATGCTGGCGAAGCTCGGCGGCGCCGGCTGGACGATTGAATCCGACGACGCGCGCGCCGACGCAATCGTCGTGAACACCTGCGCGTTCATCGACCCCGCGAAGGCGGAGTCGACGCAGACGATCCTCGAGCATGCGCAGCGTAAGCGCCCCGGGCAGCAGCTCATTGTCGCCGGATGTCTCGCGCAGCGCTATGGCGAGCAGCTGCGCACCTTGATTCCCGAGATCGACGGAATCGTCGGCACCGGCGCGTATGCGTCGATCGCCGAGGTTCTGGAGGAAGCGCGGGAGGGGCTTCGGCCGCTGCGTACGGAGCTGATCGAGGAGCCGGAGCACGACTTTCTGCCGCGGCTCGTCACGACACCGCGCGCGACGGCGTACCTGAAAATCGCCGAAGGCTGCGATCACCCGTGCACGTTTTGTGTCATTCCATCGCTGCGCGGTGCATTTCGCAGCCGCAGCGCCGAATCGATTCTGGCAGAGGCTCGGGCGCTGGCGGCGGGGGGCGCAAAAGAGCTTGTGCTCATCGCGCAGGACACATCGATGTGGGGGCGCGATCGCGGTATCCGGCGCGGCGGCCTCTCGGAGCTGCTCGAACGGCTCCACGAGATCGACGGCGTCGAGTGGTTGCGGCTGCTCTACCTCTACCCTGCGACCGTCGACAGTGAGCTCATCGACACGATCGCAGCGTTGCCGAAGGTGTGCAAGTACATGGATATGCCGTTGCAGCATGCGCACCCTGAGATGCTGCGTGCGATGCGGCGACCTTCGAACGGCGAGCGGTATCTCAGTATTCTCGAAGAGTTTCGGCGGAAGATTCCAGGCGTGACCATGCGCTCGACGTTCATCCTCGGCTTCCCCGGCGAGCGGGAAGAGCACGTCGCCTATCTCGAGGAGTGGATCGCGCGGGCGCAGCTCGATCGCGTCGGTTTCTTCGAGTACAGTGCCGAGGAGGGGACTCCGGCGGCGACGCTGCCCGGCGCCGTTCCGGCTCGAGAGCGCAGGCGCAGGCTCGTTCGCTTGCGTGAAGCGCAGCGTCGCGCCTCGGAGCACGCGCGGGCGCAGCGAATCGGCTCGACAGCGCGCGTTCTCGTCGAGGAACGTCGCAGGCTCCGCGCGGGAGATCCGCTTCGCGAGCGGATCGGGGCTCCGGCGGCGTGGTACGGCCGCTCCGAAGGAGAAGCTCCAGGAGTCGACGGCGGCATCTACTTCACCGGCGAGGCAAGCGTCGGCGACTTTTACGACGTCGCGATTCGGGGGAACGTAACATTTGATTGGTTCGGATGGGCAAACACCTAGCAGTCGGCGATAGCTATTTCCGGCGACCGCCGCGCAATCGCGGCGCGTTCAAGATCGCCGCGCTCGCGTTCCTCGCACTGGCAGCTGCGCTCGCCGGCTTCTTCCTGATTTCGAAGCACAACCCGCTGCTCTCGATCTCGCGCATCTTCGTCCCCACGCCGCAGCAGGTCTTCGGTAAGCAGAACCTGCTCGTGCTCGTCGAGGGGCTCGATTACGACTACACCGGGAACGATCAGCCGTTCTCTTCGCATTCGCGCAGCGACGTGATCTGGGCGGTGAACTTCGATTTCCAGAACCACAAGATGTATGAGCTGTCGGTACCGCGCGACATGCTCGCGACCTTCCCCGACGGCAGCCAACACAAGATCAATCAAGCGCAGTCCGACGGCGGGCCGCGCGAGGCGGAGCAGGTGATCGCGCGTTTCTTAGGTATTCCGGCATTCGACCGCTACGCGGTCGTGCGCATCAACGGCGCTCGACAGATCATCGACGCGATCGGCGGCGTGGACGTTGACGTGAAGAACTCCGACTGTCTCACCAGTCCGCACCACTGCGTCAACAGCGCGATCGACTACGACGACACGTGGGGTCATCTCCACATCCACTTCAAGCCCGGGATGCAGCATATGGACGGGGCACAGGCGGTGGAGTATTCGCGTTTTCGGCACGACTGGTGCAGCGATCCGTGCAGGATCATGCGCCAGCAGCAAGTTGCGCGTGCCGTCATCGACAAGCTGAAGGGGAATAAGGTCTCGACGCTGCTGCATTTGGGGGCACTCATCAATATCGCAGGCCAGAACCTGGAGACGAATCTCACGCAGAACGAGATGCTGGCGCTTGCGACTTATTACGCCGACGCGACACCGAAAGATTTCGTCTCCGCACAGGTGCCGTACACGAGCGATGTCGAGCTCGCCGACGGGGACGACTTGATCCCGAACCAAACCGAGAAATCGCAGCTCGTGCAGGCGATGCTCGTCGCTCCGCCGACGCCGACCCCTGCTCCCGACGAGATGGCGCTCGCAGCGATCCCCGCCGCAACGCTGCGCGTCGACGTCGAGAACGGAAGTGGTGTCAAGGGGGCCGCTCATCGCGTCGCCGCCCAGCTGCGCAGAGCCGGTTTCCAGATCGGCGACATCGGTGACGCGGTGAGCGACGATCTCCCGACAACGCAGATCTACGAGCACTCGAACGTTCTTTTTGCAGGCGCGCGCGTGCGCCAAGCGTTACCCGCGTCATGGCAGTCGGTCTCGATCGTCTCGGGGCAATCGATTGCGAGTCCGGGAACGCACAGCGACGTGACGATCGTCGTCGGCCGTGACCTCGCGCATCCAGAATGAGGCGCACGCTACAGCTCCTTGTCGCACTCGTCATCGCCGCCGTGGTCGCGGTGGGCGTCCACGTATTTCTGCGCACCAGCAACAACACCAAACCTGCGGTGCTGACGCCGGCGATGAGCGTGCACCGTGAGTTCTCCGACGCTCTCGGTCCGAGAATCTATCGCGTCCTGCACGCGCAGCCCGTCGTCTTCGGCGAAGAGGACAAGCTGATTGCGCTCACCTTCGACGACGGGCCCTATCCGATCTTCACGCCCCTGTTGCTCGATCGGCTCGAGGATCTGCACGTACCGGCGACGTTCTTCCTCATCGGTCGGGACGCGCAGGAGTGGCCGAGCCTCGCGCAGCGCGTCGAGGCAGACGGCGACGAGGTCGGCGACCACACGTACTCGCACCCTGCAAACTTCAATCTCGAAACGCCGGCGCAGGTGCGCGAGGAGATCCTTCGTGGGCGTGACGTATTATGGGAGCTCACGCACGACGACGCCGTGAAATCAATCATGCGACCGCCGCACGGACGCTACAGCGAGGAGACGTTGCGCGTCGCACAGAGTCTCGGCTATCGGGTCATTCTCTGGACGGACGACAGCGGTGACTGGCGCAGCATCCCGTCGCAGCGTATCGTCGAGCACGTCGAACACTATGCAACGCGTCCCGAGATCGTCTTGATGCACAGTGGAAAGCTTGCAACGATCGACGCGCTGCCGCCGATCGTCGCGGCGTTTCGGGCTGCGGGGTATCGCTTCGTGACCGTCGAGCAGCTGCTGAACAGCGTCGGAACCGAGGCGATCAATCATCCCGAGCACCGCTCGCTCTAAGGACCCGACGAGCCGTGCCGCGCCCGATCATCGATACCGCGTCGAGCCGAGGACGCCTCGTGCGCAGGCGCCTGTTCATCGCGGTGCTCATCGTCGCGGTGCTGCTCGTGCTGGCCCTCGCGTGGGCCTTCCGCCACGGCGGACACCCTGTTTCTCAAGGAAACTTGCCGCCGCGCTGGAACCTGGGGCTCCGTGAAGACGCCGCGTAAGCTTACCGTCGGGCTCGTTGCTCTATGTATCGCCTCGTTCGCTGCAGCGTGCTCGGGGAACGTCTCGTCCACGAGCAACTTGAATATTGGACCGAACTTCCCGAAGGGAACGCTCTACGCCGCGGACAGCACGGAGGATGCGGTTTCCATCTACACGATCGGCCTCGCGAGCGGGAAGGGGCCGGTCTATCAGATCGGTGGAAGCAACACGAGCTTCGGCGAGCCGCAATACATTGCGTTCGACAACGCCGACAATCTCTGGGTGACGAACTACGACGCGTCGACGCAAATCGGTGAGATCATCGAGATCGAAGCGCTCGCAACGGGCAACGTCGATCCGATAGGCGTCATCGCGGGCGCGAGCGACGGCATCGTGCACCCACTCGGAATTGCGATCAACCCGACGAGCAAACAAGTCGTCGTCGCGAACGTGAACACTTCGGCCGGCACCAGCTACGAGAGCCAGCTGCTCGTCTTCATCACCGCCGACGCCTCCTCGGATACGACGACGCCGGACTTCTTCATTGCCGGCCCCTTAACCGGCCTTGATGTTCCAAGCGGCATCGCCTACAGCGGTTCCGATGTGTACGTTGCGAATCTGCAAGGCGCGTCGGTCGAGGAGTTCCTCGTGCCGACGCCGACGCCGTCTCCCACGCCTCCGACGCCCTCGCCAAGCCCGTCACCGTCACCGTCGCCGTCGCCGACGGCGACGCCGCCCGGAGCGACTCCGTCACCCTCGCCGTCGCCAAGCCCGTCGCCGACGCCGGACAACACGCCGCCGGTTGCAACGATCGCGGGCTCGCTCACCGGCATCACGCAACCCAGCGGCGTCGCGGTCGGCTCGAACGGTTACCTGTACGTTTCCGACGAGGGAAGCAACACGGTGAGCCCGAGCATCCTCATCTTCGTGATCGGAGCGAGCGGTAACGTCGCGCCGTCGTGCAAGCTGAGCGGCTCCAGCACCGACCTCTATGCACCAACGGACGTGGCGGTGGACTCGAGCGGAGACATCTTCGTCGCGGATACGGTGAAGGCAACCGGCGCAGGCGTCGTCTACACGTTCACCAGTATCTCGCCGACGTGCGGGACGGCGAACGTCGCGCCGTCGAAGACGTACACCTCTCCCGGCATTCCCATCGGGCTCAGCATCGTGCCTAGCCCGCCGCCGTGAGAGGTACTTTCTGAAGGAGTAGCTGCAACAATCGATCCCATGAGCGCTCTTGAGCGCCTCGCGGTCGCAACCACCGCCGAAGAGCGGTCGGCGGCGATTGCCGAGGTTCGCGCGCATATGCTCGAGAGCGGGCTCCTTGCGATGGTCAATGAGCGACTCCACAAATCGCTCGACCGCCACGAGCTTCTCGCCGGCATCGTCGAGGGCGTTCGCAGCGCATTTTCCGCAGACCGCTGCGTCGTGTACGAGCGTGCGCCCTCGGGCAAGAGTGCCGCCGTTGCCGCGGAGGCGTCCAGCCTCGCGCCGCTTCCGAGCACGGTCGTGCTCGACGGCGACTTACGTAAAGTCTTCGGCGGCCTTACCTTGCGGCGGGAGCGCATTCCCGAGCGCGCAGCGGCGTACGGTGAGGGCGCAAAGAGCGCGGTCGCCATGCCGTTCATCGTTGACGGTCGAGTCGAGGACGCGATGCTGCTCGTCTTCAATCAGGTGCGCCGGCTCGACGACTCGGACGTCGGTGCCCTGCGCACGCTCGCGTTTCACGTCGGTCTCGCGCTCTCGAACACACGCCTGTACGAGCGCGAACGCGCGCGCCGGCATCAAGCCGAGACGCTCGAGCGCGTCGTGCGCATTCTGCGGGACACGCAGTACGTCGACGAGGTGTTGCTCGTCTTCGCAGTGACCGTCTCGCACGAGCTCGACGCCGACTGTGCCGCGTACGGCCTCGATACGGACAAACTCGAGCGGCGCGCGGTGCGAGTTCGAGAGTCGACGAGTTTCATGCCGGAAATCTCCGTCGCGCGCTCGACGCTCGATCCGTTCCTGAACCTCGAGGAACCATCGGACGCGCAACTCTTGCCACCGCGTCAACGCCACGCACTTTTCGGCGAGACGGGTGGCGTGCTCGTGCCGCTTCGGCGCGAGGGGCGGCTATGGGGCATGTTCGTCGTGCGCTCGGAGAGCGGTCCCCTCGAATGGCCGGTGGAAGACCGTGCGACCTTCTTCCGTACGCTTGGGTCGCACCTCGAGATCGCGTTGGTCAACGCATACGCGTACGAGCGGGAACTTCGCCGCGCGCAGGAGCGCGAGACGCTTGCCGAGGCTGCGCGCACGATTCTCAGCCATACCGCACTGCGGCCGCTCGCCGATGTGATGTGCCGCTTCGCCGCCTCGCTCGTGCATGCCGATCGAACGTGCGTGCTGCGTTGGAACGGTGAGATATATGAGCCGGTCGGGAGTTTCGGCGAGAACATCGAGGAGACGCTCGAGGCCAGTGGCGTCGACCTCTTGCACCGCGCGCAGCGCCCGGCCGTGGCGCCCAGTGCCGACGATCGACGCGTGCAGCGTCTGATCGACGGCCCCGGCTACGTGGTGATTCCCCTCTCGCGCACGCTCTCGGCCGACGTCTCCGGCGATACGATCGACGCCTTCCTCATCGTCGGCAACTCGCGGCAGGCACACTTTGCGCGCGACGATTTGCGCCTCTTGCAGGAGCTTGGTGCACTCCTTGCCTTAGCATTGCGCAATCTCGAGCTATACGAAGCGATGCAGCGAGCGAACGCCGCGCTGCAAGAATCGAACGAGTTCAAGGACGACTTGCTCGCGATGCTCGCGCACGATTTCAAGGGGCCCCTCACGGTGATTCTCGGCTACTGCGAGCTCCTCGTCGAGGGCGAAAAGACGAGCGACGAGGTACAGCGCATCTTCGAGCAGACGAATCGTCTCGTACGTCTCTCGGAGGACGCGCTGACACTTGCGCAGGCGCAGGCCGAAGGCTTCTCGCTCTCGCGTAGCGCTACGGATCTCGGCGCGCTCGTCGATCGCTGCGTGGAATCGGTCGCGCGCAAGTCGTCACGGGTCACGCTGGAGCTTCCGCAGGAGCCGCTCATGGTCGATCTCGACCAGAATCGCTTCCGCCACGTCCTCGACAACATCGTGCAGAACGCTCTCAAGTACTCGGAGGGAGCGATCAAGATCAAAGTGTACGCTGACGGGGAGCAAGCGCGGATCAAAGTGGAGGACCGCGGCATCGGTATACCGCAGCAGGAGCTTGCGACGCTCTTCACCCGCTTCGGGCGAGCGAGCAACGCGCGGCGGCGGGGCATCGCCGGCTCGGGCGTCGGGCTCTACATCTCGAAGAAGATCATCGATGCGCATCGGGGAACGCTGACGGTGCGGTCTATAGAGAACGAGGGGGCCACCTTCACGGTGACGTTGCCCCTCGCGCAAGCGTTAACACCGGAAGGCGTGAGATAGTACAACCAGCATGGCATTTCTGAAGGCCATCATCGACGGCAACGAGCGAGAAGTCGC
>JASHOG010000014.1 GCA_030041225.1 Vulcanimicrobiota bacterium
TACGTCACCCTCCCGCTCGCAGGCGAGATTGTATCGACGAGCGAGGCCCGATAGCTCTGATCCCCAATCCTAATGTAGCCGGTCTTCGTGACGTTCACCACGTCGCTCGCGACGTTGAAGATCACGCTGCCGCTGTTTCCCGAGATCGAGAAGGCCGTGCCGGAAACCGACGCCGTCAGCGCCTCACCGGACTGGACCTTGAAAAAGTCGAGCGCGCCGTGCACGACGTTGAAGAAAATCGTGCCGGCGTTCCGGCTCAGGAGCTCGCCGGAGCCGGTGCTGATAAACGTAACGCTCGCGCCGGGCTCGAGCGTCATCGTGCTCTTATTGCCCGTGCTGACGAGCACCACCGTCACGTGCGCAGGGACCGCAATCGTCGTGTGATCGGGAATGACTTGGCTCACCCGCAACGTGCTCTCCGTCCCGTCGATGGCGACGCCGGAGGCAGATGAAACGGATCTGCCGTCGACGAGGATCTGCCGCACCGTGTGCACACGCGTCGCCGCGAGGCCCTGCGTCCCCACCGTCCATAGCAAAAACACCGCAGGGAGCAGTATACGAAGAAGACTGCGAAGACTCACGACGGATTCTCCTGTTGCTGGGCCGGCGCGGATTGCGCGGACAGTCGCTGGACAATTTCGGTAAGGTACTCCTGAACGACGTTGGGATGATCGTCGATGCTGAGCGCCTGAATGTCGTCGACAGGGCCGTAGATCTTTGGATGGCCGCGCATAACCGGTAAGACGTTGTGCGCATCCTCGCCGGCGTTAATCCATTTACGGTGCGCGCGCATGATTTCGAAGCGGCAGTATGGCTTCGTGAAATACGTATCCGAATAGACCGGCACGACGAAGCGACTAGCATCGATAGCAAATGATATCCTAGCCTGCCAGTCTCTTCCGCCGCGAATGGAGGTCGTATCGAAGAAAACCGAGAGTTTCTTTCCGTTCGGCAGGGTTGCGTCGCGGAATGCGGGGTACACGTGCTCGGCGACCCACGCTCCGTCTTCATGCGCGTAGCTGATGAAGACGTCGTAGTCGTACGTGTCCGGCGGTGGAGTCTCAATCCCGGCACCTTCGTCTGCGAGGATTTGAGCGCCGCGGACGCCGCTCAAGCCCGCCGCCAGCACGACACCAAAGGAGACCAGCGACAGCTGCGGCTGGATGTGACGTGAGAGGAACATCCACATCTCGAAGAGCGCGAACGCACCAAGACCAACGCCCGCCCCCACAGCTGACGCAAGCCACGGCAGGGAGGCCCGCAGCCGACGTAAGCGCTCCCGCTTCAATTGGAAGAAGGCGGCAAAATACGCGATGACCGCGAGAGCCGAAAACACGGGCACCAGCAGGACGAGCAAACCCTGCTGCGGCTGGACGTCCAGCTGCGCATCCTGATTCAGTTTGGCGCTTAGCGCCCAGCCGAGGAGCTCCGGGCCGCTCTCGTTCGTATAGACGGAGTGGTCGTACTCGGTCGTCCCGACGATCACGTACGTCTTGTCGAGTTCCGCGTAGTCCGGGAACGCCCGGGCCGTCGAGAAGCGATAGATCGGCGGAGCCGCGCCGACGCGCACGGGAAGCGGCATCGTGTTACATGTGGGCGTTCCCGCGAGCGACTGTGTCGTAACACGCGAAACCATCGACCACACGTCTTCCGTTCCCTCGACGACGCCCGATGGGCTCGCGACCGGAACTCCCGCGGTGCACGGCCGATAGTAGGCACCGTTCTCGTTTGGAACGCTGACGAAGACCGTGTCTGCGGCGCCGCTGAGAGCGCCGTAGATTTGCGCATCGTGCGGATTGAGTGGACCGGTTGGTTCGCCGTCTTGCCGGTTGAAGGCAAACTCTTCCGTCGCGTACACGGGGAACGCCGTCACCGCCCTGCGGATGCTCGCGGCGAGTGTTACGACGGCGGAGAGCCAGCGTGAATCGCTACACGGGTTGTCCTGGCATGGCTTGAACTCAATGTCGAGGATCACGGCTGCTGGGCGCTGATCGCTAGCGACAAGCGCGCCGAGGAACGCAGCAACGCGTTGCCGGTTGGAGGGTATCGCAGCCGGATCCGAATTCCACAGAACGTCCACGATACGGACGTCCTGCGAGAACGTCGGCGCGCCCCGCGCGTTGACCCATTGCAGCGCTTTCCAATCCCATTCGTGAGGGATCAAGAACGCAGCGGCGGTCACCGTGACGACGTAAACCGCGAGGAGCAGCGCCGTCGAGCCCATGCGACGCTGTGCGGCAACGTCCCGCAACGTATGGAGAAGCGATCTTGTATCTGAAATGGGCACCTCTCGACGTCACTGCGAGGGTTCGGCTGCTCGGCTCTATCGCCTGCGCTGCGCGCTCAGACGCGCTGAGCGAACGGACCGCTCAGTGCGCTGACCGCAAGGCCGGCGATCCCCGCGAAGAGCACGGAACCCGAAATCACGTCGGGTGACCACCAGATGCCGCCCATCGTCACGCCGAGGAGCACGAGCATCACAGTCCAGTACACGGCGGGTACGCAAAAGCCGGCCATGTACCAGCGATACCCGGTCTGATCGCTCGGATCTAAACGGAACGCGTCCGCTACAAGGCCGGCGACGAGCGATGCGGCGAGCACGGTAAGAAATTGCGCCGCAAAGTTGAGTTGTGCCGCGGCGATAAAGATATTGCCGACGACGAAGAGGGTAGCGATTGCGCCGAACGAGAGGCGAATGCGCCGCGTGAGATAGATGAAGAATCCGGTGATGAGCATGCTCTGGACGATCACCACGACGAGCCCAATGGCTTGCTTCTCATACTGCAATGTGAGCAGCGTCAGCGTCCAATGCTGCGTGCTGTACCAGGTAATCGGAGCGTAGAACCCTTCAGCCTCGCTCTGAAAAATGAACTGCGTTCCCCAGTGAATGAGCTCCATCATCGACGCCGCGCAGAGGAGCAGCGGCAGCTGCGCGGCAAGCGAACGAGGTGGGGTCGTCCGAACCAACGCAGACCGAATCGCGCCGGCTATGATGAGGAATGCGCCCGCGCCGATCATGAGGTGCGTCGGACTCATGAGCGCGTTGTAGGCCTGTTCGAATCCCCAGAGCGTGTGCTTGATCATATCCAAAACGCCGCCGACGAGCGTGACGACGAGGCCGGCGACCGTCACGTCGTACCCCGCCGGCAACGCGCGTCGCCACGGATAGCCACGCCGCGTGCCGTAAAGTGCCGCAATTCCGGTAAAGATGTAGGCAGCGAGGAGCCCCGCGTAGAGTAGCCCGTGCGCCGGCTCGAAGAACGTCTCTACGGTCGAATGAAAATGATGCCAATCGTCTATAAAGATGCCGCCGGAGAGCCACAGCGCCGCAATCGCCATCGACCAATCATAATAGGGATTCGGCGGCGGTCTTTCGTTCATGCCGAAAGGGAGATTCGCCGCACTACGAGAACGGCCTTGCTCCCAATGCGCCGCTCTGCGATGATGCTCGCTCTTCTCTTGGCAGGATGCGACACGCTCGGTCGTTTGATCAACCCGGCGTTGCACGGCCGCTGGGTTAGCCCGAGCATGGTTACGCGTGCGCCGCGCGTCTGGCCGTCGCCGATCCACGTCGCGGTAGCAGGTCATCCGCGCATAGAGGCACTCTGGATGAACGAGACGACCATACGCATTGGGAAGCAGTGGCGCGGCACGATCGTGACGTCGACGAACGTGATGAGCGTCGAAGTACGGACCGAATCGTTCACCTTCAACGCGCAGCGGGAACGCCCCGGGCTCTTTCGATTCTCTCAGGAGATCCTGGATATGGTGCCGCAGTATAGGCGCGGGTATACGCTGAGCGTCATCGCACGTAACGCGAACGGCGACTCCGACACCTGGCTCGTCCCGATCGTCGTCTCGTAACGAGTCGGCGCCTCGTCCGTCGCTCCCCTACGCGTGCGCGAACGTCATGACGGTCATCCAGATCCCCAAGACGACCATGACGACCGAAACTCCTAGCGTCATCGCGTTTCCGAAGAGCCGATTGCGCCGCTCTCCGATCACGCGGGGATCGTTGATGAGCACGAGTAAAAATCCGAGCACGATCGGCAGCACGAAGCCGTTGAATGCCTCGACATCGACGGTCATCTGAATCAGCGGCAGATGCGGAATGAGCACGACCGCCGTCGCCAAGAGGACGCAGGCGAGATAGAGACCGATGAAGCGCTTTGCTTTCAATCCGTCGTTGAGCGAGCAGCGCCAATAGAATGCCTCGCCGAACGCCCATGCGGTTGCTAAGGAGACGGCAAAAGCGCCGAGCATCGACGCGCCGACCAGGCCTGCCGCGAATGTGACACCGGCAAAGTGCCCGACGAGCGGCTCGAAAGCGATGGCGGCGTGGGCTGCATCGGATATCGCAATGTGCCGCGCGAACAAGGTTGCCGCGGTCGTCACGACAATCGCACACATGATGCCCTGCGTGAGTACCGATCCGATCGCGGTGTCGACACGTGCGTACGGGATGTCCTTCTTCTTCAAGCCCTTGTCGATGACTGCGCTCTGCTGGTAAAAGATCATCCACGGCATGATGACGGCGCCGATGTTCGAGGCGATGAGCAATAAGTAGGCGTGGTTACCGAGCGGTTGCGCGCCGAGTATTCCCTTTGTGACGATGTCGTGCAGCGGAGCGCGCGCAGCAAAGGCAGCGGGAAAGAAGAGCAGCTCGATCGCGCAGAGCGCGAGCGCGAAGATCTCGACACGCTTGTACGACGCCGTGAAGATCACCACTCCGAGCGTCAGAGCGGCGAGCACGACGAACGGTTGCGGAGCGAGTCCGAAAATTTGGGCGGCGCCCGCGATTCCGGCGAACTCGGTAACCAGCGTGGCGACATTCGCGACGAGCATCGTGCCCAACGAAACCCACGCCCACCCCAGCCCATAATGATCTCGAATGAGGCGCGCGTGACCTTTTCCGGTAACCGTTCCAAGGCGAACGGTCATCTCTTGGATCACGTAGAGCGGCACGATCAGCAACAGCTGCAGCAGGACGAGCTTATATCCAAACTGCGCGCCCGAGGTAGCGGCGGTCGTGACGCTCCCGGCCTCCGTGTCGGCAAACATCACGATGAGACCCGGGCCGACCACCGCGAGGAAGCGGAGCAGCCAGCTAGGCAGCCGCCCTTCCCAAGCACGTCGGGTCGCTTCGATAAGAGCCATCGAGGCTCTTAGGTTTCCCTAAAAGAGCACTGAGGTCTTCCGAAATCCCGAGGAATGTTCCGCCTGCCAACCCAGGGGCATCTAGTAGGGCCGAACGGCTACCCGAACATTTACCCAACCCGCGCGCGCGAAGTGGAGCCGGATCATGAAATGCTGACCCACTGCCAAGGGATGCTTGAGATTTTCCAACATGACGTGATATCCGCCGGGCTCGAGCGTCACCGAGCCTCGCGCCGGGACGCGAATGCCGGCAACGGGGAGCATCAGCATGCGTCCCGATCTGCCGACGCGCTCGCTGCGATGCAGCGTCGCCGATGCAGCGTCCGAGCAACGGACGCCGTCGAGCGTATCGGCCGCTCCGGCGTTTGCGATCGTGAAATAGACGGCCGCATTATCGACCGCAGGATGTGCGTAGGCGCCGTTGACGGCAAGCACAGCGGCCAGAGCGATTACGTGCATCATTCGATTTCCTCAAAGGCCTTGGTGAACTCGGCGGGCGTCTCCGCCCAGTCGTGAAGGGAGCGGATGCGACCAGAGCCGTCCACGAAGAAGATCGTTGCGGTATGCCCCATTTCGTAGTTCGG
>JASHOG010000116.1 GCA_030041225.1 Vulcanimicrobiota bacterium
TCGCGCGGCGCGATGGATATCGAAGGCATCGGCGACGTCATGGCGGGGGAGCTTACCTCGCGCGAGATCGTGAAGGATCCCAGTGACGTCTATGCGCTCGACGTCTCGAAGCTCGAGCGCGTGCCGCGCACCGGCGAAAAATCGATTCAAAAGCTGCTCGCGGCGATCGGAGCATCGAAGCAACGCGGCCTCGCGCGGCTGCTCGTCGGCCTCGGTATTCGCTTGGTCGGCGAGCAGACCGCGCAGATTCTCGCCGACGATTTCGGCTCGATCGACGCGCTGATGAGAGCGAGCGACGATGATCTACAGCGCAGTATGGGCATCGGACCCGAGCTTGCAAAGAGCGTCGCGCTCTTCTTCAAACAGAGGGCGAATCGCGAGATGATCGAGCGTCTGCGCGAAGCCGGCGTCGTGATGACGGCGCCGAAGCGCAAGCGCGCGGCTGAGGGGCCGCTCGCGGGGAAGACGATCGTGCTCACCGGAACGCTGCCGAACCTCTCGCGCGAGCAGGCGACGGAGATGATCGAAGCCGCCGGCGGCCGCGTCACGGGCTCGGTGAGCAAGAAAACCGATTACGTCGTCGCGGGTGATGCGCCCGGCAGCAAACTCACGAAAGCTGAAGCGCTCGGCGTCGCCGTCCTTGACGAAGATGGGCTAAGGAAGCTGCTCTAGCGAGGTTGGCCGCACTTCACGCGGCGTCCGTTTGAGCGGGTGGTGCTTCGCTTGTCATCCCGAGCGAAGTGAACGAAGCGAACGAAGTCGAGGGACCGCTCACCATGACAAGCAGCGTTCGCCGCGGCTCAGCGGAGTGAGCGAAGCGAACGAAGTCGAGGGACCGCCGCTAGATGCTGCGCCGGTGGTTCGACTTCGCGCTCGCCGTGCTCGCGCTCCGCTCACCATGACAAACTGTTCGCTCCTCGTTCGCGCTAGAAGATTCTCGTCAACGCGGAGGGAGTGCAAATCGTGGGGAGGGCGTCCGCAAGTGACTCGACGACGTCACGCGCGATGACGCCGATGCGCCGCTGCGAGGCGGCATGCTTTCCGGCGAGGCCGTGCCAGTACGCGCCGGCACGCGCGGCGTCGAACGGCGAGAGCCCCTGCGAGAGCAGCGTCGCGATGACGCCTGTGAGCACATCTCCCGTGCCGGCGGTCGCGAGCGCGTTGGTGCCGGTCGTGTTGATGGACATGGTCGTACCGTCGTAGATGAGCGTCGCCAGGCCCTTCAGCAACGTCGTGATGCTCGTGCGCTGCACGAACTCGCGTAAGCGCTCGACGCGCTCGCTCTCACGCACGGTGCCCTTTCCCGAGAGACGCGCGAACTCGCCGGCATGCGGCGTGACGACGATGCGAGCCTGTCCTGAGCCTGTCGAAGGACGCAGCTCCTCCAAGTGTTTGCTCAAGTGGAAGAGGCCGCTCGCATCGATGACGATCGGCAGGTCGACACGCGCGATGACGCCGCGAACGATCTCGCCGGTCCGGGCGTCGAGTGCGAGCCCGGGACCGATTGCGAGCGCAGAGTTGCGCTTCGCGACGTCACAGATGCTCTCGATAATCTCGTTGGGTGGCGCGGCGTCATCGAGCTCGATGACGACTTGCTCGATGAGATGCGCGCGCAACGCCGGAACCGCTGAAGCGGGTGCGGCGAGGGTCACATAGCCCGCGCCCGCGCGTGCGGCGCCGAGCGCACAGAGCACCGCCGCTCCGGGGAACTGACGCGAGCCGGCAATGACGAGCGGTGCGCCGGCGAGCCGCTTGTCGGATTCGAGCGTTCGCTGGGGCAACATCGCGAGGAACGCGGTGTCATCGAGCATCGCGTACGTGTGCGCATGCGCTGCGAGCGTCGCATCGTCGATGCCGATCTGCGCGCACCAGAGCGCACCGACGTTCTCGCGCGCCGGCATGAGGAGTAAGCCTGGTTTCACGCCCGCGAGCGTCACCGTCTCGGTAGCGCGGACGGCGACCTCGCTCACGGCGCCGCTTGCCCCATCGACGCCGCTGGGAATATCGACCGAGAGCACGCAGACGTCGCGCGCGTCAAGGGCGCGGGCCGCGGCGCGATACCGCTGCGCGAGCGGCAGGCGCGAGCCCGTGCCGAAGAGCGCGTCGAGCGCAAGCGCCGCGCCGGCGAGTGCGGAACGCGCATCTTCGTCACGCTCAGGTAACGCCTGCACCGCAACGCCGCTCTGCCGTGCCCGCTGCTCAGCCTGCGCGCGTGCCTCTGACGGCTTGGGCGCAGGCTCCGCATAGATGACACGCTCGTACGAACTCCCGAGCGAGGCGAAAGCGGCGAAAGCATCGCCGCCGTTGTCTCCAGGACCGGCGAAGGCGACGACGCGACCCTCTCCCGGAATGAGCGCGCGGATGCGCTCGGCGATACGCTCGCCGGCGCTGCGCATCAGCGCCGGGCGCCCGGCCTGCGCCGCGGCTGCCGCGTCCGCATCGCGCATCTCCTCCGGCGTCAAAACGTAGATCATCCGTCTCCTTCGAGAACGACGACGGCAGCCGCCGTTTGTGCCGTATGTGTGATCGTGACATGGATGCGCCGTACGCCGCGCGCCGCGATGAGGCGCTCCGCACCGCCCGTCAGGCGAATCACCGGTTTTCCGCTACGCTCGTGCGTCACGCCGATGCGGCGCCACGGAATCGCGTGGCCGAAGGCTTTGCGCGTTGCCTCCTTCGCGGCGAAGAATCCCGCAAGGCGCTCCGCGAGATTGCGCCTGCGCTGCGCATACGCCATCTCTTCCTCTGTATAGATCTTCCGGCCGAACCACGAGAGCGTGCGCTCGTCGAAGCGGTAGCGCTCTACCTCGGCGAGATCGAGACCGATGCCCAAGATCACGAGCGGCCTTTCGAAGAGGGCGACAAGTTTTCCGGCCTGAGAAGGAGAAGCTACCGTTCCGGGATGGAGCCGAAGATTCACATCGTTCCGGTGAATACCGTCGATAGCGGCTTCCTCGATCGGCTCGCACTCTGCGTCGAGGAGCGGTTTCTCGCCGGTGCCGTCATCGAGTCGAGCCTCTCGCTCTCCCGCAGCGCTCTGAACGTGACGCGCGGCCAGCTCTTCCTCTCGACCCTGACGTCGAGGGCCTTGCGAGCGCATCCCGAGCAAAACGGGGCGCTGCTCGTCCTCACCGACTTCGACCTCTACAAAACCTCGCACCGGTTCATCTTCGGGGGCGCCGACGAGACACAACGCCTCGCCGCAGTTTCGACGCACCGCTTGCGCCCCGAGTTCTACGGCGAGGAGCGAGACGGCAACGTCCTCTTCCAGCGTACATTAAAAGAAGCGGTTCACGAGCTCGGCCACGTCTTCGGCTTGAAGCACTGCTTCAACCCCCGCTGCGGCATGTACTTTTCGAACTCGGTCTTCGAAACCGACAACAAGACGTCGTACTTCTGTGAGTCGTGCGACCGTCGCGTCAGCCGTGCGCGCAGATAGCGCGATGCTGACGCCGCAACTGCGCATCGCGCTCGCCGCGCTTGCGGCGCTGATCTGTGCGGTGCTCGGCTGGTTCTGCGCGGGGACGCCGTGGGAGCTCTTCATTCCGGCAATCATCGCACTCGCTGCGGCGTTTCTCGGCGTGCCGAGCGGTCTCGTCGTGACGGCGGCGGCCGTGCTGACCGACCTTCTCTCTCGCCTCTCGCAACAAGGAGTGGATGCCGCGCCCGGTGTGCTCCCCTTGCTCGTTGCAGGGAGCATCATCAGCCTGCTCTTCCACGATCGCTCGGAACCGGAGCGTGAGCTTGCGGGGTTGCCGATGTCGCGTACGCCGGGCCTCCTCGCGGTCGTCGACGATCTTCACGACGTTTACCAAGGTGACTTCACGAAGCGCATCATGGTCGCCGAACCCCATCTTCAGGATCTCGTCCAGGCGCTCAACCGGCTCATCGTCGGCATGCGTGACTTTCTCGCCCAACTTTCGGCGCACGCCGGCGATCTTGCGGAGAAGGGCACCGAGCTGCGCGGCACGGCGTCGACGACGATCGGCGTCCTGGGCGGTGCGACCGTTGCGCACGAGCAGCTCAACGAAGGCATCGCCGAGCAGCAGCGCATCGTCGAGGAGGCGACGCGCAAAGTGCTCGCACTCAGCGAGGCGATCTCGTCGATTGCATCGGCCGCTGAGGAGCAGACGCGCAGCCTCGACGAAACCGCGATGTCGGTCGAGAACATGGCGAGCTCGATCGAGCAGGTCACCGTGCAGGTCGACGCGCTCTCGACGATCTCGACGGCGACGTCGCAGACGGCGGAGCGCGGAGGCAGCGCGATCGAGACGATCAATGAGGGAATGCAGACGATTGCTACCACCATTCACGATCTCGGGCGCGACATCCAGCAGCTCGGGACGAACTCCGAGCAGATCGGCGACATCGTCAAAGTCATCGACCGCATCGCCGAACAGACGAACCTCCTCGCGCTCAATGCTGCGATCGAGGCAGCCCGCGCGGGCGAGCACGGTCGCGGATTCGCGGTCGTCGCGAACGAGATTCGTAAGCTCGCCGACGGCAGCGTCTCCGCGACGAAGGAGATCGCACAGCACATCGCCGGCACCCAGAGCGTGATCTCCGACGTCATCGAGGCGATGCAGCGGCTCATGGAGCGCGTCGAGGCGAGCGTGACGAGCACGAACTCCGCCTCCGGAGCGCTCGGTGAGATCGTCAGAGCCGTGCTCGCCGCCAACGAGCAGATCGGTCAGATCAGCGCGGTTGCGCGCGCGATGAGCACGAACTCGCAGCTCGTCATCCACTCGATCGGCGAGATTACGAAGTCGGTGGCGCTGAACCTGAGCGCGACGCAGTCGATGGCGCGTCAGTCGGAGGGCGTCAACCAGGCATTCTCGGACATCTCGTCGATCTCTCAAAAGAACGCGTCGTCGGTGGAAGTGCTCACCTACGTGAGCCGTGAGGTAACCGACGCTTCGCAGCGTATGCTCGGATCGATCGAGCAAATGCACTCGCTCGCCGAGAGAATCGACGAGCACCTCCATCGCTTCAAGGTGAGCGAGAACGGAAAGGAGCTCTCGACGTGAAGTTGAGTCTACGCACGCGTCTGCTCGGAGCGGTCGTCGTCGCCGTCGTGCTGATCTTTCTGTGCAGCGTGATTGCAGCGCGTGCGGTGTTGCAGCACGATCTGTACGATCTCGCCCGTACCGAGGTGACGAGCGAGGCGAGCGCCTTCGGCGGCTATGTAGCGTCACGCAAACAGCAAGTCGAGCTCCTCGTCGCGCAGGAGGCGGCGAGCGACGCCCTGCGCGCATCGCTCCAGCATCACGACACAGCCGCGCTCCAGAGCGAGCTTTCCGCGAGCGCGAGCAACGCGGGCCTCTCGTTCCTCACCGTCGTCGATACGAGCGGAAAGGTCATCGCGCGAGCGAGCACCAGGGGCGGCGGAACGCTCGCAAAGGACGCGCTCGTGCAGAGCGCGCTGAGCGGCGAGGCATTGGGAACGATCTGGCACGTTTCACGCGCGTTTCTCTCGAGCGAAGGGCTCGCACTCCAAGTAGGATCGCTCGACGGAGGCCTTGCAATCGCCGCGGCGACGCCGATCAGCGATGCGCAAGGGCGCACGATCGGCGCGCTCTATGGGGGCGCCCTCCTCAACCACGCATACGACCTCGTCGACGAGGCGACGCGCGCGATCGGTGGCGCCTCGGCGCTCCTCCAGGGGGACACGATCATCTCGAGCTCGATCGATAGGCCGGACGGAACGCGCTTCGTCGACGCGCAGGTTCCGGCGGCGGACGACGTGCTGCGTCTCGGGCACGCGTTCGTCGGCAGCGACACGGAGGGCGGCACGGAGTACTACGCCTCCATTACGCCGCTCACCGACGCTCAAGGACGCACGATCGGCGCAATGTGGTACGGCCTGCCGCTCTCGCAAATCACGAGCATCATCGGCCACACGACGCAGGCGCTCGTGCTCTGGTTGGTTCTCGCCGTCGTCGTGGTGCTTGCGCTCGCGATTCCATTCGTGCAAGGCCTTTCCAAGACGCTCGCCCGCAATAGCACGCGCATTCGCGAGACCGCGAAGGAGCTCGGCATCGTGATCGTGGGGAGCGAGGTATCCGGCGATCAAGTGACCGCGGCGAAGCACGCCGTCGAGCGCAGCGGCGAGCTACTCGCGCAAGCGGCGGCCGGCAACGCCGTCGGCGAGAGAATCGCCGAGCTACAGGGACTCAATCACGAGCTCGAGAGCGATGTCACCGTCGTCGAAACGTTGACGCAAGAGATGTCGACGAGGATGAACGATGCGGTCAAGCGCGTCGCGGAGCTGAACGAGGTCGCCGCGGCGCTCAACGAGCTCGTCACGGGCGAATCATCATAGCATGGCGATGGCCGAGCTCATCCTCATCTTCGCTACGAATGCCGACGCGATGATCGCCACCAAGGCGCTCAAGGATGCCGGCGTTACGGCGAAGATGATTCCCAAGCCTGCGGGCGTCGATTCGACGGCAAATCTCTGCCTCGCAATCGACGGATCGGCTGAGAATGATGCTGCCTCGGCGCTGAACGTTGCGGGTATCTCGTTCGGCGGTGTCGCGCGCTAACGTAACGCTCTAGCATCGGCGAGCGTCACCGCTTCGCGCGAGCCGTCGCTGCGCTCGACCACGAGCGCCCCGCCGTCTTCGAGCGCAAGCGCCGTCGCTTCGAAAATGCGCTCGTCGCCATCACGCTGCAACCGATAGCGCCGACCGGGAAGCCCCGCCCGGGCCTCCCAGCCTCGCGCGACCGTGTGCGCGTCGTCGAGGAGGGAGAGCCGCGCGCTAAAGGCTTCGAGGATGTGCCTGAGGAGCACGTTGCGATCGACACGCGCGGCGTCGTCACAGAACGCCGGGGGCGGATCGATCTCCCGCTGCGCATCCGGCGTGCGATAGACGTTGATGCCGACGCCGCAACCGACGCGCGCCGACGCACCGACGATGCGTGACGTGCAGAGAATGCCGGCGAGCTTCTTGCCATTTAGCAAGAGGTCGTTCGGCCAGTGCAGTTCGACCGCGATGCCGCACCGCGCCAGCCCATCGCTCACCGCGAGCGCACTCCAGAAGGGAACGCACCATAGATCCGCCGCGCGGACCTCGCGCGGCAGGATGCTAGTGAAGAGAAGTGCGCTGCCGGGGCGTGCGACCCACGACCGCCCCTTCCGCCCGGCGCCGCGCGTCTGCTCCTCTGCGACGATCGTCACACCGAGCGCGGCATCGTCTCCGAGGAGCGCCGCCGCATCTTCGTTCGTGCTGCCGGTACGAACGGTGTAGACGATGCGCGCGAAGTCCTGCACGTTGCAGGCTTATCCGTGCCGCGCGCCGCACCTCCGGCGTATGGCCGTCGAGAGAACGTTGATCCTCTGCAAGCCCGACGCGGTTCGGCGCAATCTTGTCGGCGAGATCATCGTTCGCATCGAACGGCGCGGCTACGTGATCACGGCGATGCATATGATGCAGCTCGATGGGCAGCGCGCTCGCCGCCATTACGCCGAGCATGACGGGAAGCCGTTCTTCGACGAGCTCGTCGCCTTCATCACGAGCGCGCCGCTCGTGGCAATGGCCGTCGAAGGCGAGGGCGCGATCGAAGGTTGCCGTCAGCTCGCCGGCGCGACGAACCCGCTGGAGGCCGCGCCGGGCTCGATTCGCGCCGATTTCGCTCAATCGATCGG
Source organism: Vulcanimicrobiota bacterium (assembly GCA_030041225.1). Lineage (GTDB taxonomy): Bacteria > Vulcanimicrobiota > Vulcanimicrobiia > Vulcanimicrobiales > Vulcanimicrobiaceae > Tyrphobacter. The sequence goes on from JASHOG010000116.1 coordinate 7,649, forward strand.
CCGCAATCTCATACACGCCAGCGATGCCCCGACGAGCGCGGCGCGCGAGCTCGAGATCTTCTTCAAGGACTCGGATTACGTCTCGCGCCGCCACGACGTGGAGCGATTCCAAGCATAGTGCTGGACGCGATGCGCGGCGGCGGGCGGCCGTTGATCGAGGGCATCGAGGCGCGCGAGATTCTCGACTCTCGCGGGAACCCAACGATTGCCGTAAGCGCAGCGACGAGCTTCGGTGCGGTGGAAGAGGCGATGGTACCATCGGGTGCTTCGACTGGAACGCTCGAGGCCGTCGAGAAGCGCGACGGCGACGCGAAGCGTTACGACGGGAAAGGCGTGCGCGGTGCGGTGCTCGCCGTGAACGAGGTGCTTGGACCTGCGATCGAGGGGCTCGACGCAACGGCGCAACGCGAGATCGATGCGCGCCTCATCGACCTTGACGGAACACCGAATAAAGAGCGGCTCGGTGCGAACGCTTTGCTCGGCGTCTCGCTCGTCGTCGCGAAGGTTGCCGCCGCATCACTCTCGCTTCCGCTCTTTCGCTACCTCGGCGGGCCGTCCGCGGCGACCCTGCCGGTGCCGATGATGAACGTCATCAACGGCGGCAAGCACGCGGAGGGCGCACTGCAGTTTCAGGAATGCATGATCGTTCCGCTCGGTGCGCCGACGTTCAGCGAGGCGGTACGCTACGGCGCCGAAGTGTTCCATGCGATCGGAGCGATTTTGCACGAGCGTAAACTTCCGACGCTCGTCGGCGACGAAGGTGGATACGCGCCCCCTCTCGAGACGCCGCAGCACGCCTTCGATCTGATCGTTGCGGGTATTGAGCGCGCGGGCTACAAAGCGGGAGCGGACGTTGCCATCGCTATCGATCCGGCGTCGAGCGAGTTCTATCAAGACGGTAAGTACTACGCGCTCGACAAGACGAAAGGCATGAGCGCAAAAGAGATGGTCGTGCTCTACCGCGATCTCATCGAGCACTATCCGATCGTCATGCTCGAGGATGGACTCGCCGAGAACGATTGGGAGGGCTGGCGGCACCTCACGCAGGAACTCGGGAATCGGGTCCAGCTCGTCGGCGACGACATCTTCGTGACGAACACGGCGATCCTGGAGCGCGCAATTGCCGAGGGCGTTGCCAACGCCATCCTCATCAAAGTCAATCAGATCGGCAC
>JASHOG010000117.1 GCA_030041225.1 Vulcanimicrobiota bacterium
GCGATCTCGACGAGTTCAGCTGGGGTCGGCTGTACGTTGAGTTCGATGCCTTCTTTTTGAGCGGCTTCAAGGTACCCGAGAATAGCCTCGCGGACGTTGGAAAGCGCCTCCTCCCGCGTCTCACCAAACGTGGAGAGGTGGTCCAGGGCAGGCACGTAAGCGACCCAAGCGTCTTCGGCCGCATCGTACTCAAGGAACGCTTGATAATGCCGCTTCATGATGCGAAGGAAGGACGATGCCTTGGCTGTGGCGACGGATTCGCGAGGGGTTTCACACCCGGCGCTAATCCCTGGATACGTTTCAGCGTTTTCGCTATGTCCGGTTGATCGCCGAGCTGCTGATAGATCGCAAGTGCCTGGCGATACGATTGCAGGGCTTCGTCGTACTGTCCCTCGTGTCTTTGTACGTCCCCTGCATCGTCAAGAACATCCGCTTCGCCAAGGCGGTCGCCAAACCGTTGAAGCGTCGTCAGTGCCTGCTCGAGAGATTGCAGCGCTTGGCCGTACAGCCCTTGCCCTTCCTGGATGTCGCCGATCGAGTCAAGCGTGCGCGCTGCGCTGTCGGGGTCGCCAACTCGTTGCAATAGCATAAGCGCCTGTTGACATGACCTGAGTGCGTCGGCATATCGGCCCTGCGCCAGCTCGACCCAGCCCACTTCGTTGAGCGCGCTCCCCTCGCCATCCCGATCGCTCACCCGTTGAAAGATCGTGAGAGCTTGCTGAGCCGACAGCAGTGCATCGCCGTTCAAACCTTGGTCGCGTTGAATGTCACTTATATCGAGAAGAGCAAACGCCGCACCATCGCCGTCACCTAGTTGCTGGAAAACCTTAAGTTCCTGTCGATAGGATCGTATGGCGTCGGTATAGTCTCCTTGACTTTCTTGGACGCTAGCGATGCTAACGATGACACCCGCCCCGAAATCACGGTTGCCTAGTCGCTGGAAGATCGCGAGCGCCTGCTCATACGTCCGCAGCGCGTCTGCATACTGGCCTTCGGTCTCCTGAATGGTGCCGATATCATACAGGGCGCGCCCCTCCGAATAGGGCTCGCCAATTTGCCGAGCTGCCGCCGACGCTTGCCGATAGGACTGCAGCGCTTCTGCCATTTGCCCCCGGCCCTGGAAGATGCCGCCGATTTCCGTGTTCGCAGCGATTTCCCGCTCTCGATCTCCGAGTCGCCGAGCAATCGTGAGTGCCCGTTGGTAGGACTGCATTGCGGCATCATTTAGGCCGAGATTCGACTGCATGAGGCCAACGTTACCGAGTGCGAGCGCCTCGCCGCGGCGATCTCCGATCTGGCGAAAAGCGGCAAGCGCCTGCTGATAGGTCTTTAATGCAGCAACGTATTGGCTTTCATCGCCTTCGATGACACCGGTGTTGTTTATGTCGAGCGCCGCATCGTCGCGGTCGCCCAAGGTCTGGTGAATCGCAAGCGATTGTCGGAACAACCGCAAGGCGTTCGCCCATTCCCCCTGTTTTTCTCGAACGTTGCCCATAACATTATAAATATCTGCTTCGACGAGCGGGTCGTGCACTTGGCGAAGGATCGCGAGCGCCTGGCCCAATGACGCCAATGCGGCCGCATAGCGCCCCTGATCCCATTCTATCTCGCCTATATCGTCGAGGGCTCTTGCCTCGCCGTCACGATCGCGCGACTGCCGGCTAGTCGCAAGCGCTTGCTGGAAGGATTGCAGCGCGCCGGCATAGTTGCCCTCGTCTTGCTGTAGAGCGCCGACATTCCTTAACGCGCCGGCTGTCGCGTTGGCATCGTTCGCCAGCCTCGCTGCGGCGAGTCGATTCTGATAGAACGCTTCACCTTGTGCGAAAGTTGCAAACCGCGCCAAATACCAATTGAAACTAGGATGATATGTTACCGGGCCGCTTTCGGAAGACACGGAATCTACCAGCGAGACTTTCAATTGCCGCGCTCCGATTCCGACGTAGCCGCTTTTCGTGACGTTCACGTCGCCCTGCGTTGAAGTCAGCGTCACGGTATCTCCAGTCTGATCGACCGCAAAGGCCGCATCACTGGCTGATGCGGTAAGGGCATCGCTGGATTGTATCTGAATCGACGCGGCAGCTCCGCTGCGGAACGTGGAATGTCCCTTGAGATTGGTAACGATGGTCGTCGAGCTCGCGCTCACGAAGGTCATGCTTGATTGGGGTTCGAGTGTGGTTGTATTGTCGCCGCCGGCACCGACAACTACGACGGTAACGTGCGCCGGAACGTCGATGCGCGTTCCGTCGCTAACCGTCTCGCCGGTGCGAAGCGTGTGCTCCACCACGCCGCCGTGGCTCACCGTGACGCCGCTCACAGAGCTCACCGCCGTCCCATCGACCAGAATCCGTTCCACGGTGGAAACGTCGCTTGGTGCTCCGCCGGACGCCTGTGCCGGTGCTAAAGATAAGAACGCGGCAATCACAACGCCTAATGCGAACGTCATGAAGTACCAGAGCCTCATCCTCATCCGATGACGTCCCTTCTCTAGGCCCGTGTGGACACCTAGGCCCTTGTAACAGGTTTGCCCAAGGTCCGAAAAATAAGCTTGGCGCCAAGATCGACTCTTTAAAAGCACCTCTACGCCACGCGGGGGATAGACCTAAGCCAACTATCTGCAGGCGGAGCGTTTGCCCTCGCTGAATCTTCAGCCTCGTACTTTGCATATGCTTCTTGCCGCGTTTGCCGCCGTTGCGCTGCAATCTGGCCCGGCAGCGTGCGCACTCACGCCGTCCGACGTCGTTGTTCGATACTATCAGCTCTGGAACGACGGACAGTTCAGCGACATGTACGCGCTGCTCAGCTCACGATTTCGCGTCTCACATCCTTATGTACGCTGGCGAGCGGAACAGATCGGCAACGTGTCGTTCACGGTCGTGACGCGACCGGGATCGACGTCGTCCGACGTCGCCGTCGACCTCGTCGAGGAGAGGAGCCAGCGCTGGTTCCACGGCATGTGGCATCTGGTGCGCAGCGGTTCTTCGTGGCTTCTCGACACGGAGACGATCGCACGCGGTACGCCTCCTCCCGCCCCTGAAGTGGCGGCGCCGCCGTTTCAAACACCGGTCGAGATGTGGATCGACGAGCAGCCTGTCTTAAGGCATGGCGTGCTTGGCAACATCGAGAGCTCGTACGACGATGCATTCCGCATGCACACCGAGCGCAATGACTGTTTCGTCGATCCCGGCGGAGGGGCGACGAGCGGGCAGCAGGGCTGCGACGACGTCGGTGGGATGGGTCTGGAGTTCGCAGTCGGTCCGTCGGGCCCGACACGGTACGACGTACTCTATGATTCGTCGCACGCCATACTGTGGTTTGATCGCGGCTGTTGCAGCTCCTCGGAAGAGGTACTCGCCGGTGATGTTTCACGACCGACGACCTGCATACCGAACACCGCATCACTGACGCGGGTGCGCACACTACGAGGCGTACGACTCGGCGATTCGATCGCCGACGTCGCTCGGATCTACGGGAGATCGGATCCGATATCCGCGGGACCGTACACGCTTCTTCTCTACCAGTTTCACGGCACGACGGGACCCCTGCCGTTGCGCTGCACGCAGTCGGCATTCGCGTTCCGGCGCGGACGCCTCGTCGCAATCGATTTCAACAACAGCTGCTGAGGGAATGTTGATGCACCGAGGTCGAGCCTTTTACGTCACGGTGGTCGCGGTATGCGCACTCTGTTCTATGTGCGCGGCGGCGACGGTGCAGCTCGTCCAACACTTCTACGTGCCCGATACCGTCTCGCCGCCGGCGCAACGAATACTGCGAGAGTTCAACGGGGAGCGCTTCGGCGACGACTTCCCCGCTTCACAAAGCCTCGCCGCTTGGAAGCGCATCCAGGCGCTGTACACGCGCAGAGCCGCGAGGCGCATTCGTGAGGCAATCGGCGAGTACGGCGTCACCGTAGCGCCGCTACTCTTAGGCGGCGTGCCGGTTCTCGACGTGCGCCCTCACGGCTGGACGCGCGATCGACGCATCATCGTGTACGCGCACGGAGGCGCCTACGTCGTTTTGAGCGCGGGCGGAGACATTCCGATCGCGGCAGCCCTCAGCGCCGCGAGCGACGAGCGCGTCATCTCCATCGACTACACGCTCGCGCCCGAGGCGCGTTGGAACACGATCCAGCAGCAGGTGCTCTCGGTGTTTATCGCGTTGCGCAAGAGCGGTTACGCCCTCCGCGACATCGCGATGGCCGGCGATTCCGCCGGTGGAGGGTTGACGGTGTCGACGGTGCTGAACCTTCGCGATCGCGGACTCGGCATGCCGGCAGCCGCGGTGTTGCTCTCGCCGTGGGTCGATCTCACCGATCGCGGTGACACGATGACGACGCTCGCGAGCGCCGATCCGTCCCTGAGCTATAAAGGGCTCTCCATAGCGGCTCGTGCGTATGCGGGCTCGTTGCCGCTCGATGATCCACGCGTCTCGCCACTCTACGCGAACTTCAGTAAAGGCTTCTGTCCAACGTTGATCCAGGAAGGGACAAAGACGATCTTCCTCAGCGGCAGCGTCCGCCTCTACCGTGCACTCGACGCCGCAGGTGCTCACCCCGTGCTCGACATGTACGAGGGCATGTGGCACGACTTCCAGTTCGTGTCCTGGCTTCCTGAATCTCGCACCGCGTTCGCGAAGATGGCCGCGTTCATCCACGCGCACCAGCGCTAAACGCGAGCGCGGCCGAGAGCAGGAGAGGAACCGAGCTGTCGGCCTCCTAAAGGCTGCCGAGCAAGCGCCCAAGCGGGCGCGGGAAGAGGAGTCGTTTATGTTTGCGCTTTCGAGAACTCTGGGTCTCTCGATTCTTGCACTGTTCACCGCGACAGGGGTCGCGCTCTCGGCCGAAACGATGATGGGGGCACGGCAGACCATGCACGCGCTGACAGGTCACTGGACGTGCATAACGCACGACAACCATCACAAGACCTCCCGGGAAGTCGACACCTACTCGACGTACGGAACATGGCTGCGCGTTGACGCGACGTATCCCGCACAGAATGGCCAGCCGGCTGCAACAGGTATCAACTTCTTCGGGTACGACGCCAAGCATCACCGTTGGATCGTCGGTGGATTCGACACCGCCGGCGGCTACTACATCAGCTACAGCACGTCGCCGAGCTTCAACGGCTCGCACTGGTCGGGCGGCTATCCCATGGAGGGAGGATCAGCGACCGTTATGATGCCGAACAATAACCGCTACACGATCGACTCGAGCGGCGGTGGCGCTATGGGAGTCTCGCACACGGTCTGTACCCGTAGCTAGGCAATGTCTTTCACGTGGGATATGCATGTCTGCGCCGCACGAGCGCTCGATTCGAACTTGTTACGAGCGCTCGAGCCGTATCGCGCGGCCGGGGTCTCCATGGTGACGCTCAACGTTTCCGACGCGGGCTTCACGTTGGAAGAGGCCGTGCGGACCATCGCGCACTACGAGGCTCAGATTGCGGCGCACCCCGACGAGCTGCTCTTGGTTCGTGAGGCCGAGGATTTCGCGCTCGCGCAGCAGACGAATCGCCTCGGCGTGTGCTTCGACGTCGAAGGCGCCCTCTTACTCGGAACGCAGGTCGATGCCGTTCGCGTCCTCTACGACCTCGGGGTTCGCTGGATGGCATTTGCCTACAATCGAAAGAATGCGTTCGCATATGGCTGCCACGACGCTCGCGATGAGGGCCTGACTCCCCTCGGGCGCGAGCTCGTTCGGACGATGGACGAGATCGGCATGATCAAGTGCTGCTCGCACACAGGCTACCGAACCGCACGCGACGTCTTCGAGCTCAGCGAGCGCCCCTGCATCTTCTCCCACTCAAACCCCCGCGCTCTCGTCGACCATCCCCGCAACGTCCCCGACGATCTCATGCGTGCCCTCGCGGAGACGGGCGGCGTGATGGGCATTACCGGCGTCGGCTTGTTTCTCGGAAACACCTCGCCGTCCGCCGAGGACGTTTTCAAGCACATCGACTATGCCGTCAATCTCATCGGCGCCGAACACGTCGGCCTCGGCCTCGATCACGTCCCGAGCGAAGATTTCGATCTCAAAGGGTACATCGCCGACCGCACGTTCTGGCCGCCGGGTTTCGGCTACGACGGCGACGTCGTCATTCTCGGCCCGCAGATCTTGGCGCCGCTTACGCAGCGCATGCGTAGCGCAGGGTATCCCGACGCGACCATTCGCGGCATTCTCGGTGAGAACTTCAGGCGTGTGGCGAGCGAGGTTTGGCGGTCTCCAGCCTTCTCTGCGTAGTGGCTAGAAGTTCGTCACGAAGTTCGCAAGCCCGAACGTCACGATGACCCAGATCCCGTAGATCGCACCGAGCGCGAGCGCAGATTTCCCTGCCATGACGAGCCATCCGCCCCGCCCGCCGGGGCCTTGCTTGAGTCGCAGCAACGCTTCCGCGATCATCGCGATGCCGCCCAGGATCGCGAGTACACCGATGACATAGAGTGTGGTCATCGTGCTAACGAGGGATGGACCGAGCAGCGCCGACTCGCTCGAGAGTGCCGCGGGCCACGCGATGAAGTCGATCAAGAAGATCAGCGCTCCGATACGTGCCAGTGCGCGAATCCAGCGCTGTCCTCTCGAAAGCTGCAGCTTGATTCCCAGTCTCCAGCGCGCGATCCACGTTCCGACGCCGATGACGAGCGAGAGCACGAGCAGGATGAAAAAGATCGTAAGCCATTCCTTCAGCGATCCCCACGCGTACGGCCCGTTGACGCGTTGCTCGATCTCGACGGGTATCATCTGATCGCTCGTCCAGGAGACGACGTTACCCTGCGCGTCCGTCACGAACTTTAGATGCGCCTGTCCGCCGATTTGACGGTAGTAGAGCGGTCCTACCTCGCGCCAATGCAGCGGGTTACCCGCGACGTCGGCCATCAACGGTCCCGGCACCACGATCGTGCCGTTCGGCAACGCCGAGATCATCGACTGGCCCATCGCGTAAACGAGCGAGAGCGCACGATCGTCGCGGCGACTGCTCTCGTACCATCCGACGACCCGCGCAGCATCGCGTTGTGGATCGGAGACCGTGGCTTCGACCGGCGGCGTGTACGGAAAATAGCGATCGAGAAATGCGCGGAAGATCGCGACCCGCACCGTTTCTGCCGCGCCGGCGTTTCCGGCGCTGTTGAACGACATGAAGACGCCGACGTGTTCTCTGGGAAGCAGGTGCAGGTCGGTATGGAAAACCTCAGTGTCGCCCGCGTGGCCGACGATCATTTGGCCGTTGCGATTCTCCTGATAGAAGCCCAGATCGTAGCCGTTCATCCCCGGCGCAGGAGCGACCTGAAGTGTCCACATTTCCCTGATGGTCGACGGCTTCAAAATGCGGTGGCCGCCGTACGTTCCGCCGTTGAGATACGCGAGCATGAAATGCGACATGTCGGTCCCGGTCGACGACCCCGAACCGGCCGGCGCGGCCTCCACGAGCTCGAAAGGATTCGGCTTCGTTGCCGATGCGCTCGTGTAACCCTTGGCCATGTACGGTACGAGATTCGCCGGTAATGGCTGCACGAACGTCGAGCGCGTCATGCCCAGCGGCGTGAGGATGTGACGTTGAACGTACGTCGCGTAGGGCTCACCCGAAACGCGCTGCACGATGTACCCGGCGAGCGCAGCACCGTAGTTCGAGTAGGCGATGATTTTTCCCGGCGGGAACATGCGGTCTGGAACGTGCTCGGCCAAGTATTGCCGCAGCGGATAGAGCTGTGAGGCCTTCGAGACGAACAGATCGCGAATCACCTCGGAAAATCCCGCTGTGTGCGTCATGAGATCGCGCAGGGTGACGGGTTGCCCGTACTTCGCCGGAATGGTGAAGTCGAGGTACGCGTTCACGTCCTGGTCGAGATTCAGCTTCCCCGCTTCGACGAGCTGCATCACCGACGTCCACGTAAACAGCTTTGAAACCGAGCCGATGCGGAACATCGTCTGGTCGGGGATCACCGGCGTGTGCTTTGCCTTATCCGCGTACCCGTAACCCCGAGCAAAGATGATCTTGTCGCCCTTGACCACCGTAACCACCGCGCCCGCGATATTGCCGCGCTCGATCGCATATGGGACGAGCCCGTCGAAGAACGGCCCGAGATCTTGCGCGCTAAGCGCTGGTGGAGTAGCCGCCGGCGCACTGAAAGCCGGTAACGGTTGGGCAAGAACGCTGAGCAGTGCGAGAGCCGAGATGAATCTATTCACGTGTGAAGCCTAGAACTTCTGCAAGAGGATGAGACGGAGAGTCGTAGGACCGACGTTGCCGGCCGGCGTGAGGCCTAGGTAGACAGGTTCGGGCATGCCGGTGAATGGGTTCAACTGCGTAGCCCCCTTGACGAGCGGCAGCGGAATGCCGTTGAAGAAGCCGACGTACGGATTGCCGTATACGTCGGTGAGATTGTAGGCTGAGAATTGCAGCCTCGTGCCGTGGTCGCCGATGTTGAAGCCGAGATTCGCCGAAAGCACGAAGAACGGCGGCTCGTCGAACATGTTGTTGTTGCCGTAGTACGTTGCACCGAGATTGTAATACTGGCCATAGTGCCCGGTCCAGTTGAGCTCGCCGTAACCCAACGCGTAGGGAACGCGAGCACTGCCGATACCATTCGGAGATCCGGTCAGTCCCGTGGGCGCACCGCCAAAGTTCACTTCGGGTAGGACGGCGAGGTTCGTGTTGTAGACACAGCCTGGTCCCGGCGGAGTGGTCACGCCGGTGATCGGATTGGTCGAACCGGCGCAGTAGAAATACCGCGGCAAGTTATAGGTGAAGGCACGCTGCAGCGAGCCCTGCAGCGCCCAGCCGAGGCCGAACGCGGGTACGTGCTTGAGCGCAAGCTCGACGCCCTCATAGCGCGCCTGACCGAGATTCAGGGTCTGCGACACCTCGCAGGGCTCGTTCGGACACCCCTGCGCAGGGTCTATCGGGACAGTCGACGTTTGGGTCAAGAACATATTATGAAGTTGTGTAAAGTAAGCGTCTGCTGATACCGACGTCGCGCCCTGGATACGGTGATCGACACCGATATCTTCGCCCCATGCAGTCTCCGCATCGACGTTACCGCTGTTTGCGTCTTCGATGTATCCGGCCAGTGGTACGCCGCCGATGATCTGGGTAAAGTGCGGGCCGCCGGAGGAGATGAGGCTGATGTACGGCGGCGCAATCGATCCACCCGTCGAGAAGCGGAAGCTTGTATTACTATCCGGCTGCCAGGTAAGGGCCACGCGCGGCTCGTTGTAGGTATGCGACGAGTTGTTCCACGTCGCTCCGCCGGTGAGCGAATAATGGCTGAGGTAGTTGAGCGCGTAGTCGGCGACGTTCAGTTGAACCTCCGAACCCAGCATGATCTCGCCGCGCAGCGATAGCGTTTGGAACGTCTGCCCCGATCCGGCTACTGGGCTGAACTCCACGAGGCCGACGGAGGGCTCATCGATCGTTTCCGACGATCCCTGCTCCGAGCGATCGTAGGAGAGCGTGAGCGTATCCGCGCCAAACTGCTCGAGCACTCGAAGGGTCTCGCCGTTCATCGTGTCGTGCGTATCGAAGGTGTTCGCCTCGTTGCCGGTCGAGTACGTGACGTTCTGGCCGTTGAACGTCGTGCTCGTCGGCACGACGGTCCCGCCGCCCGACGTGTTGCACAGGTAGGTTGTGAAGCTGAAAGTATCGCCGACGGGGCAGAGCGGGACCGTACCATACGTGCTCATCGTGTACGTGAGCGGTTGCCCATTGAGCGGGCCGGCAACTTCGTAATTGTTCAGCGAGCCGGAGTAGTAGCGCGCGAGCACCGTTCCCCCGCTTCCAAACGTCGAGCGGAACTCGCCTTGGAAGAGATCCTGCTGCAGCCACGTGTCGCCCAGACCGTTGATCGAGCTGACGTCAAAGGGAATAGCCGAGCCGCACGCAGGCTCATGGCTCGAGCCCGCGCAGTTATAGGTCGTCGTCGTCACATACGGGTTGCAGTTGATCGCGGCGTTCGTGCTGCCGCACGGCTCAAAGGATGAGACGGGAACGCCCGTACTATCGACGTCTGCGACGGAATAGGCGCCGGGATCGCCGTTTCCATTGATGGACTGTCCACCGAGATAGGAGAGTGTCAGTGACGTGCTGTTGGAGAAATTGAAGAGAAGTTTCCCGAGCTCCGAGTCGGAGTGATAGCCCGTATTCATCGTAAAGCAGCACCCGACAAGCGGATCCGCAAAATCCAACGTGACGCCGTCGTACGGGGCAACTTTCGACGACGGGATACCGTATCCGACGGGCGACATCGCAAGCTGTTGGCCGTTGATGTAATATGGCCCGCCGACGGGACCGGTATCGAGCGGAATGTCCGAAGCGTCATATCGGAAGTTCTCGAGCGGTCCCGGTGCGCCATCGGTCGCGTAACCGAACGCGTACCCGATTTTGTGGTCCCAGAACGAGCCGGTGGCCTTGAAGCCCGTCGAAAGTCCGCCCCAGCGATCTTCGGCGAACATTGCGTCTTCCTGATCGTTCGATGTGGGTTGTAACGTCAGGTAGTTCACCGTACCATTGACCGCGTAGTTGATCTCGTCCGGCATCGAACCGGGACCCTTGACGAGCTCGACGTCTTGGAGCAGAAACGGATTGATGAGATTCGGCGAGTAGGTCCCTTCGGAGCCGACGGAAACCGGATGACCATCGATGAGCGACTCCGTCTCGTACGGCAGTCCGCCGCGAATTTGCGGCGTCTGCGGCGAGGCGGGCGAAGCGTCGTTACTCGGGTTACCGTTGTCCGGGTAGTACGGCGACGTGAAGATTCCAGGCGTTTCGTTGAGGATCTGCGTCACTTGCAGCGATCCCTGATTGAGGAAGTCCTGACTTGTAATTGTCTCGATCGCCTCGGTCGTCGTATTGAGAGGCGCAATGCCGGGAGCGTTGCTCGAAACGTGCGCGATCGTGCGTAAGGAGCTGAACGACTGCGCCGGCAACGCCGTCTTGGTGGCCACGCTCTCACCCGCGACGACCACGACGGTGAAGAGAGACTGAACGAAGCCCGCCTTGGTGACGACGACCTGGTAGATTCCGGGCGGGATGCCCGGAACGGAGTACGTACCGTGCGCGTCCGTCGTCGTGTGGCGCGTCGTAATTCCCGAGACGTCCACAGAGGCGCCGGCCAGCGGTAATCCGGATTGGCTGTCTGTGACCGTTCCGGTGATCGTTCCGGTAGCCGGTGTCGCCGGCGTCTGCGCCAAGACCGGTGCAAACGCGGTTGCGAGAACGAGCACGCCGAGCGCGACGGAAAGGCGCCGCGCAAAACGGGAACCCAAGGAGCCCATGAACATCCCTCCTTCTGCGCACGGCGCAGCGAGCCTCAACCGGGCTGATGATTAAGGAGGATTATAGGATATTTCGCACAGGAAGGCAATATTTCGCTCGCCGGCTTGGGCCCGGGGTGAGGCTAATGCATTCTGCCCGTCGTTACGGCGATGACCGTCACAGGCTGCGCGCTGTCGTTGCGCATTCCGTGTCGATACCCCGCTGCGAAGACGCAACAGTCGTCCGTCGTCATCGGGTAGTCGACGCCGTCGATGCGCAGCACGGCCTCGCCTTCCATAACGTACACCACGTCGATTCCCTCGTGGGCGATCTCGTTTTTGAACTCCGCCTTCGGCGCCATCTGCACGACGATGAAATCGAGGTCGATGCCGGGCAGGTGCAGCACCTGATAGCTGACGCCGCGTCCGCGATTGACCTTACTGCGGCTCTCACTTCGAACGAAGTTCGGACGCGAAAGCTGCGTGCTGAAACCCAAGAACGTGCCCAAGTCCTGGTCGAAAAACTGCGCAAGCCGCGCAAGCCGCCCGAGCGAAATGTCCGACTCGCCGCGCTCGACCGCACTGATGAACGAGGAAGAGAGACCGCTGCGCTCCGCAACGTCGCGTACGGAAACGCGATGGCGAGCGCGCAGGTGCTTCAGAATTTTCCCGATATTGGGAACCGGCGCTTGCGTCGCCGGTTTCCCGTTATGACTCGGGCGCTTCGGCCGTGCGCCCGTCTTTGGCGTTGGCATCGTTGCTGCCGCTTCAGTTTACCACTATTTCACCCGGTCCTCCAAAATAATGGCAGCATCCGGCGCCGTAGGAGGGATCGCCGGCAGCGGCGTACCGCACCACCCCGGGGAATTCGGAGGTACTGCCGATGCGCCGTCTTCGTACTCTTGAGTTCGCCATCGCTGCCGTCGTTTGCGTCGCGGGCCTTGTGTTTTTAGTCCTGCCGATCACAGCGATTCCCGACGAAGCGCTCATCGGCGCTGCCTCGGTTGCCGCAGCCATCACGTGGGCCGCTCAAGGCCTACGTTCCCACATCGAGCAGCGTAACCGCAAACGCGAGCAAGACGGCGTGGCGAGCGAATACGAACGCAAGCTGAGCGCGCTTGCGTCGGTCGCTCCCGAGCGGGTACGAGAAGCGATCGCGGGGTTGCGGCAGGCGACGTTGAGCGCCGTCCAGACCCACCTCGGTACAATCCACTGGGCCGACTTCGAGCGTCTCGTCGCGCTGGTTCTCGAAAGGCTCGGCTTCAGCAATGTTGTCGTCACGCAATCGACGAAAGACCATGGCGTCGATGTTCGAGCGACCTACACCGCGGGCGACGTTGCACCAATCGACTTCTGCGTGCAAGTGAAGCGCACCGAAAGCGTCGGAGCGCCCGACGTTCAGAAGCTTCGCGGTGCGTGCACGAAGGGAGAGCATCCGATTTTGATAACGTCGGGAACGTTCACGGCGGACGCCGTTCGGGAAGCCGCTCAGCTGCCGCGCGTCACGCTCGTCTCGGGTGAGCGGCTCGCAGAGATCATGACGGAGCTCGGCGTCGGCGCTCGTAAGGAGAACGTCTCGCTCCACGAACCGGAGCTCGGCTCACTACCGCATCCGGAGCAGCAGCAACCCGCAGAAGAGCAAGAGCCGGCAGCCATCGTTTCCTAGGGTGTGCGGGCGCCTTTGCGCGCGAGGCCACACCCTTCTTTGCAGAAACTTAAAGCGCACACCGACCAAGCGCTGCACGTTTTCATACGCCGAGCCGTAGAATAGGCACGATGCCTGAAGCGCACGCGGTCTCCCAGCCGTTGTCGACGGCACGACATATCGACGTCGGAGAGCTCATTCGCGAAGTCTCCGAAGTCTTGGCGGCGGAGCAGCCGTTGGCACAGAGCATCACCGAGCTGTGCACGCTGCTTGCGCACGCATTCGGCGCTCGCTCCATCTCGATTCTGCTCGACGATGCAGAGCGTTCGTGCGCGGAGTATCGCTACGACGTGCCGCTCGGGCTCGTCGGTGAGAGTACCGACCAGGGCGAGAGTATCCCGTTGCAGATCGGCACGCATTCCGTCGGATCGCTCATCATCGTGTCGCGGTCGCGAAGCGTGCTCTCGCCCGCGGACATGGCGACACTCGAGACGTGCGCTCGATACATCGCAGTCGGCTTGCGCAATGCGCGCCTGACGCACGCAAACGACGATCTCGAGCGCCTCATCGAGGTGGATCCTCTCACCGAGGTGGGTAATCGCCGGCGCTTCGACCTGACACTCGACAGCGAGTGGCGGCGCTGCACGCGCAATCGCGAGTCGCTCTCCGTCGTCATGATCGACGTCGACTACTTCAAAGAGTTCAACGACCGCTACGGGCATCTGGCAGGCGATACGTGTCTTCAGCAGATCGCGAAGGCGATCTCCCGCGCGACGATGCGCGCGAGCGATGTCGTGACGCGCTACGGTGGTGAAGAGTTCGCGGTGCTGCTCGCCGAAACGGATCTCGCCGGCGCGGTTGCCGTCGCCGAAAACATTCGCCTCGGGGTCGAGCGCCTGCAGATTCCGCACGCCGGAACGTCGCTCGGCTCGGTCTCGATCAGCGCGGGCGTCGCGACCGCAACACCGGCCGCCGTTGACGCCGCGATGACGCTCGTTGAGGCTGCCGACCTCGCCCTCTACCGCGCGAAGTCATCGGGAAGAAATCGCATCGTTGCGGGATCGTACATCTCCGAAGGGTCGGTCGTCGAGCGCCGCGGGGTGATCGTAAGCACGAGCCTCCCCATACCACTAACAACGTTTCTTGGGCGCGCTACGGAGATCGCGCAGCTCGAGCGTCTCCTGCAGACGACGCGCCTCGTCACGCTCGTCGGCCCCGGCGGCGTGGGAAAGACGCGGCTCGCGCTCGAAGTTGCGGCGGAGCACGCAGGCGAGCGCGCCGTGACATTTGTCGACCTTGCGCCCGTCGTCGCCGCGATCGACGTTGCGCCCGCGATACTCGCCGCGCTCGGTCTGCGCGACGACCTTCCGCGTGCGCCCGAGGAATCGATCGCAGAGCATCTCGAGAAGCAAGGCGCCTTGCTCATCATCGACAACTGCGAACACGTCCTGAACGAATGCGCGCGCTTGCTCGAGCGGTTCTTGGAGAGGGCGTCCGGGGTCAACGTCGTTGCGACGAGCCGCGAGCCGCTCGGCATTCGGGGTGAGGGCATCTACCGGATTCCCGCGCTCGACGTGCCGCCGCAGCGCGACCACCTCACGGCCGAAGAGGCACTCTCGTACCCTGCGGTTCGCCTCTTCGTCGACCGCGCTAAGCTTGTCGATCCCGCGTTCGAGCTGACCGGCGCCAATATCGCCACGGTCGCTAATATCTGCCGCCGTCTTGACGGACTTCCGCTCGCCATCGAACTCGCCGCACCGCGCCTTCGCATGATGACGGTAGAGCAAATCGAGCGCGGGCTCGACGTGCGCTTCTCCCTCCTCACGGGTGGCGGCCGCAATGCGCTTCCGCGCCAGAAGACGCTGCACGCGCTCATCCGGTGGGGATACGACCTCCTTTCGGCGGGCGAGCAGCGCGCGCTCGCGCGCCTTTCCATGCTCGTCGGGAGCTGGCCCATTGAATGCGCCGTCGCACTCGTTGCGGACGACGAGACGGGCGCCGGCCAGGTCTTCGATCTCATCTCGTCACTCGTCGATAAGTCATTCATCATTGCCGAGCCGCGCGCACACGAAATGCGCTACTCGTTCCTCGAGTCAACGCGCGCCTTTGCCGCCAATGCACTCGATGCTTCAGGGCGAACAGACACCGTCGCGCGTGCGCATGCGCAACATTTCCTTGAGTTCATCAACGGTACGCTCGGGTCACCGAGGCGTGAGGACGCGCAGGCATTCAAAGCGATCCGCAGTGTCTATGACAACATCCAGGCTGCTCTTCACTGGGCGCTTGGCGGAGGCGATATCGAGCTCGGCCTTGCCCTCGTTGACGCGTTGTGGCCGTTCTGGGAGGGCAGCGGCCGCTATCGTGATGCGCGGCGTTGGATGGAGGCTGTTCTCGAACTCGGCATTCCCGACGAACGTCTGCGACCGTTTGCCGTTCGGTTGACGAAGGCGACGATAAATCTCGGTGAGCGGCAGGAGACTCTCGATCGGGCACTCGCGCTCATCCCGCGTTGTCTGAGCGCCGCGGACTACGAAGGGCTTCACCTCGTGCGCCGTATGGCAGCCTCCGTGTACCTGGACCGCAACGATCTTGCAAGCGCGCGCGAGCAGATCGAGTTCATGTTGGACGAGCCGTGCACCGGAATCACGCAGCGTTGCCTCTCGCTCGGCTATCTCGCCTGCGTCGAGCTGCGCGAGCAGAACATCGGCAAAGCGCAGGACTTGCTCGCCGAGGCCTCCGCTCTCGAGATTTCACCCAACCTTCGTTCCTGGATCGACGAGTACCATGCGTACGCGCTCTTCCTCGATGGAAAGGCCGACGCCGCGATCGAGAAGGGCCGCGCGTGCCTCATGTACGAGGAGAGCGTGCGAAACGGTGCGCGCGTTGCGCTCATCTCGATTATGCTCGCGTGGTGTTGGATTCTTACCGGCCGTCCGCGCCGGGCGCGCGCCGCACTTCGCCGTGCATTGCAGGAGCCGACCATCCCGACGCGCCCAGACTTCTTTTGCAGGCTCTTCCAAGGCTTCGCGTTGCTCGCGATCGAGGAAGGCCAGCCGCTCCGCGCCGCGACGCTCCTCGCCTTCGCTCAGGCGCAGGCGGAGCGCCTCGAGGCGCCGCCGGAGTACTCGCATCCTCGCGAGATTCTGGCGCAAGCTGGGCGACGTCTCGAAGAGACGATCGGCGCGGCACAGCTCGAGGCCGCAAGGGCGCGCGGCGCGTGGCTTTCGCCGGAGAACGCTTCCGCCGAAGCGTTAGCCGTGTAGCTTCGCGGCGCCCTCGAGCGTCTCGCGCAAGAACGTGGCCTGAAAGGCGATCATGTCCGTGACCCCGGGAAACTGCGGATGGCGCTTCCAGTCACGCAGGCGTCGCAATCCCGCTACTGCCGCGCGCGCCATACGCCTGGGGTCGCGCCGTAGCTCGGGATCGATGAAGAGCCCGGGCGGAAGGTCGTGCAGTCCCTGCTGCACCTCGGCAACCGCCTCCTCTTCCTCGAGTCTCACGCCTCCGCGATCGAGCCACACTGCGATCAGCTGGCTCACCGTCACGGGGCGAATCGACGCGAGCGTATCGCGAAGGAGCTCGCGCCGTTCGAGCTTGACGATGTGATAGAGCATCGAGAGCCGGCCTCCGACGAAGACGTCGTAGCTGACACCCGCGAGATAGATGTCGGAGATCGGCGCAAGTTTGTCGAGAATGCCGTGCATGGGCAAGAGCGCGCCCGTCGTCGTATAGTGACCTTCAGGCGTCAAAAAGAACGTACCGCCGGCCCGAACGACGCCGACCATCCGTGCGAAGTCTTCCTCGAGCGTCGTGCGCGTCGCTTCGAGTTCCTCGTGCCGGTACGGCTCTCTCAGCGTCGTGAGACGCACGTATGCTTGGCTCTTCCCGAAGTTCTCGCGTGTCCAGAGGTCGGCGGTCGTCATTTCGGCTGCGAACCGATCGGCGACGCGCTCCTCGAAGAGCTGCGAGAGCTGCAGTCTCCCGTGCCGCTGCGCGGCCGACCACGCCAGACTTCCGATCGTGCGCGAGCCGAGCTCGTTTTCGATCGGCAGCAGTCCGATCCCGCGGAAGAGCGCGCTCGCATTGAACGCTCGCAAGAACGGCATGTGGAGCCGAACGGCAAGGAACCCCGGCTCGTACATGCGCCGTGATGTGGCGGAGAAGATCGGCTCGCGCCACGCACCTCGGGTGACGGAGAGGCCCGTAACCAGCGCAGGCGATTCGAGATCATGCTGATGGTTCGCGATGACGAGCGTGGAGCCGCGCCGTAACGGTATCGTTCCCCACCCGCGTATGCGATAGGCGATGTGCAGGTAGAGCCCGTTCCCCGTCATCACCATGAACCTCAGAGGAACGCTCCAAATGGAAGAGAGCGGCTTGCGCCCGATGCGCAACACGATCAACGCGGCGAACGTGAAGCTCAGACCGGCAATGCCGAAGACGATCTGATAGCCGACGCGCGCGCCGGCAAAGAGTGCGAGGATGGCGCCGCCGACGAGCGGCGCGACGACGTTGGGCAGGTGCGTCGCGATGCCCCAGATGCCCAGATCGCGCGCGATATCGCGCAGCTCCGGGACGCTGTCCATCGCGAGCGCCCATCCCGTCGAGATCACGCCACCGAAGCCGATGCCGAAGAGCGCCGCAAAGCCCACCATCCAGCTCGGATTCGGCGCGTAAGCGAAAGCGAGCGCAGCGAGCGCCATCGGGATTCCCGCAAGTGCAACGATGATCCGTCGCGGTGCGCGATCGGAGAGGACACCGAGCCATATCGAAGAGATGAGCGCGCCGGCGAGCGCGCTGATGCCGACAAGCCCCGTGCCCTCCGCCGGGTTGACGACGCGCAGCACGTCGTGGAAGAACGTCAGCACGAACGTCATCAGCAGCGTCAAACCGAAGAAGACGAGAGCGCGTGCGGCAAACATGATGTGGAAATCGTGCCAGTCGCGTACGTGCACGTGCTCGGGCTCCTGCCAGGCGCCCTCCTCGACGCCGAACAGCGAGAACGAAAAGAGGGTGAGGATTGCGCCGGTCGCGAGAAACGTAGCGCGCGGATCGGCGAGCCCGCCGGCGATGCCCAGGCCCAGTACCGCGCCGATGAGCGTCGCCGCTCCTCGGATGCCCGAGACGACGCCCCATTGCGTACGCGGTACGATCTCGGGCAGGAGCGCTTGATACGCGGCGAGCCCGATGTTCACGCCGATGATCGCGAGAATGAGAAAGAACGCAAAGAACCCAAGGTCTTTCGAGAGCGCAAGGCCGAGAAGCGCGAGAACGTTGATGGCAATTCCCCATGCCGTGAAGGCGCGGCGCGATCCGCCGCTCCGTCGGAGATGGTCGGAGAGCCACCCGGAGAACGGCGGAACGAGCATCGCGGCAAACGACGAGGCCGACGACAGCGCCGCGAGCACCGTCCGATAGTTGTGCGGCGTGAGGTGCAGCAACGCGGCTGGAACGGCGATCGCCATCAATGCCGCATCTTGAAAGGCCAGCGGTATCCAGAGCGCGTTGAGCAGGGTCCATGCGCCGATCTCGCGCGCACGGCCGTTTCGTTCGCTCAAAGCGCTTCCGCGCTCACCTGCAACTGCAACGAGGTCGTGCACGTCGAGAGCCCCGTGCGCTCGGTCAAGCGCATCGTCAGGTTCTCCTCGCGACCCGTGGTGTTCATATAAACGTGCGTCGCCGTCGTCGCATTCGCGTTGGTGCTCTTCTCCACCGAGCCGTCACCGAAGGACCAGCTGCGCGATACGAAGCGCGTGACCGGCGAGATGCTCGAGCCGTCGGTGAAGGTGACGGTTTGCCCGCTCATGAGCGACGTGCTCGGCGATGCCGTTACCGCTGCAATACATCCCGGTCCGCCCCCCAACGAGGAACCGAGTAAGATGAGCGCGAGCGACGCAAGCCAGAGGCGCATCAGCGTTCGACCACCGCGCGCCACTCGGCCATGAGCCCGAAGCCCGCGTTGCGATCGGCGGCGGCGTCCGTCGCGGTGAAACGTGCGGCGAAGTTGATGGCGCGTAGACCGATCAGGATCTCTTCCTGGTGCAGACGCACACCGTATGCGACCGAGTAATCGATCTCTGAGGCAAGCTCGGCTTCGTCATCGGAAGCATGGGGGTAACCGTACGTGTAGATGTCCGTGCCGTACAGCGACGGCACGCCGCCGACGAGCCCTTCGAGAAAATGTGCGCTGCCGAGCGCTACGCGATAACCGAGCTCGTAGCGAATCCCTGCGAGCCGCGAGGCGACCTCCTGATCGAGACTCGGCAGCGGCGTGTGCTGATTGATGATGTCACCCCCTACGCCGAGGAAGAGCGCACCTTGTCGGTCGAGCCCGAAACGCAGAGCACCGTCAACGATGCCGACGGCCGGCGTCGCTTGCCCGTAACGCGCCGATGCGCGTTGCGGGACGCTGACCACCGGGACCCCTTCGAAGTGGACACGAACGCGCTTCCCGCCGATCTGCAGCTCGACGAACCCCCCGCCTGCAAAGCCGCGCTGCGAACCCGCGATATCCTCGTGTACGCCCGCGAGCGCGAGCGCTTGAACTCCAACGTACGTCGTCGATGCGAGCAATGCGATCACCGGACTCTCCTCGCATCGAGATAGACGACGCCGCGACCTTGTGCCTCGTTCAAACGCCCGAGGGCATCGATTGCGGCACCGATCGGCGTCGTCGGATCGAGCGCCTCACTCACCGTGAAACCCGTCTGTTCACGAGCCTGCTCGTCGATCGGCGCGCGAAGAAACTGCGGAAGGTACCGAAACTTTCCGAGCATCGAGAGCACGAATCCGGCTTTGCTCTGCAAGAGCGCGGGATCGACGCCGATGACGGCAACCTCGTGCGGTGTGCCGTCCTCTTCACGATCGAAGACTGCGAAGTCGAGGCCGTACGTGTATGCCTGCCCGCGCGCTTGCTCGACTCCGCTCCCCCAGAGTCCCACGCGATACCGATCCGGTGGGCGTGCACTGAGATCGCGCAGCCACGCTACGAGCTGATCGAAACTCGCCTGCGTCGCCGTAACGACCTCGTGTCCCTGGTATGCGCCGCCCCCGCCGACGATACCGAACGCTGCGCGCTCGCTCGGCGAAAGCTCGTGGCGCCAAGAACGCACGACCAGCACGCTGCTTCCCGGGAAGAACGGAAAGCCGGCTGGATTCGCGGAGAGCGCCCCCGGCGCGGCTCCGTGCGCACAACCGGCGAGCAGCGGCACGAAGAGAAGCCAGAGGCGAGCAAGCATGCTGCGCACGGCCCCCCGTTTCGAGGAGAAGGACGCCGAGCCCCGTAAGGCCACGCACGTGGAGTTCCAAGACTTCTGGCCGCGTTATCTGCGAGCGCATTCCGATCCGCGAACACGCGCCATGCACGTCGCCGGAACGCTGCTCGGCACGGGGCTCATGCTCACAGCGGCCGTCGCACGCAAGCCATGGCTCGCCGCCTGCGCTCTGGTCGCCGGATATGCGCCCGCTTGGATCTCACATGCTTTCATCGAGCACAATAGCCCAGAGACGTTTCGCGCGCCGCTCGCGTCGTTGCGCGCCGATTACATCATGGCATGGCACGTCCTGCGCGGCACGATCGACGAACAGTACGCGAAGGCTGCCTCTGATTAAGCCGCTCACATACGGAGCATATCTCGGCCTCGACGAGCTGCTGGCGTTACAGCGGCCGCTCTCGGATCCGCCGCACCATGACGAGCTGCTCTTCATCGTTATCCATCAGGTCTATGAGCTCTGGTTCAAGCAGCTCTTGCACGAGCTGCAAGCGACGATCGCGGCGCTCGACGCCGATGATCTTCTGCGCGCGGCGAAGCTCTTCCGCCGCATTCACACGATTCAGCGGCTGCTCGAAGAGCAGGTCGATATCCTCGAGACGATGACGCCGCAAGAATTCAATGCCTTTCGCGACCACTTGAATCCGGCGAGCGGCTTCCAATCGGTACAGTTCCGCGAGATGGAGTTTCTCTGCGGTGTGGGCAGCGCAGAGACGCTGCAGCACGTCGTGTTGGACGACGACCAACGTGCGCGCCTGGAACGCAGGCTGCGTGAGCCGACGCTCTACGACCATGTCAAGGCGCTGCTCGCGCGGCGCGGATTCGCCACGGGACGTTCAGCCGATCTCGTCGAGGCGTACCGGAGCATCTACAACGATGCCGAGAAGCACTATGATCTCTACCTCCTGCTCGAAGATCTCATCGAGCTCGACGAGCGTCTGTTGCTCTGGCGCGGACGACACGTTCGCATGGTCGAGCGTATGATCGGTCAGAAGCGCGGCACGGGCGGCTCTCCGGGTGTCTCGTACCTCGAGAAGACGCTGCACTACCGGCTCTTCCCCGAGTTGTGGGAAGTTCGTACGCATCTTGGCTCCGGAAGCTACGCATGAAGGCTCCGGCTGTCACTGCGGCGCTGCACCGAGAAGAGTTTCCGATCCTCGAGAGTGCAACGTATCTCGCGAGCCACTCGATGGGCGCGGCGCCGCGTCGCGCTCGCGCTGCGCTCGACGAGTATTGGGAAGAGTGGGCGCGCGAGGGGCCGGAGGCCTGGGAGCGCTGGCTGCCGCGCATCGGTGACATCGCAGACGGCATCGGTGCGATCATCGGCGCGGCGCCGGGCACTATCTTCCTCGGTCCGAACGTCTCCGTGCTACAGGCGGCGATCGCATCATGCCTTGACTTCGGCGGCGCTCGCTGCGAGGTGGTCTATGAGGCACTTCAGTTCCCTTCGCTCACCTACGTGTGGCGCGAATGGGAACGCTACGGTGCGCGTACGCGCGTCGTTCCATCCCAAGACGGCCGCACCGTCGAGACAGAGCGCACGCTCGACGCGATGACGAAGCGCACCGCGATCGTCGTGGTCTCACATGCGTACTACGTCTCCGGTGCCCTCGCCGATATCGCAGCGATTCAACGCCGCTGTCGCGAAGTCGGCGCGCTGCTCTGCGTCGACGCGTATCAGACGACCGGCGTCTATCCGTACGACGTCGTCGAGCTCGATCTGGACATCGTCACCGGCGGCTCACACAAATGGCTCTGTGGCGGCGCCGGCTGCGGGTGGCTCTATCTACGCCCTGCACTGCTCGAACAATTTCGCCCGGCGGTGACGGGGTGGATGGCGCACGCGCAGCCCTTCGCTTTCTCCTCGGCACCGATCGCATATGCGCCGACAATGTACCGATTCGGCCACGGCACCCCGACCATTCCCGGGTACGCCGTCGCGCGACCGGGTCACGATCTCATTCGCGAGATCGGCGTCGAACGTATCCGCGAGCACAGCGTACGCCTGACGACGCGGCTCGCGCAGGGGGCGCTCGAGCGCGGCTTCACCGTGCCGACCCCGCTCGATCCACAGCGTCGCACGGGCTGGATCGGCATGGATTTCGACGGCGCCGAGCGCGTCCACAAAGCCCTGATCGCGCAGCGCATCTTCGTGGATTACCGTCCAGGCTGCGGCATCCGCGTCGGCCCGCACTTCTACACGACCGACGAGGAGATCGACCGCTTCTTCGAAGCCGTGGACAAGCTACAGTAGAACGGCGGCGAGCTCGCCGTGGATGCTGCCGTTCGTTGCGAGGATCGAATCGTCGCCGGGTGCATAGGCCGCCCCGTCGGTACGCGTCACCGTGCCACCCGCTTCGCGTATGAGAAGAATCCCCGCGCCGACGTCCCAGGGTGGTAGATCGAACTCCCAAAATCCGTCGAAGCGCCCGCAGGCGATATAGGCGAGATCGAGCGCAGCGGCTCCGTCCCTGCGCACCGCCTGCGCGTGGTCGGAAACAGTCGCAAAGTGCCGTCCGTTGCGCGCGAAGTTTGCGGGGTGGAAGCCGGTGCAGACGAGGGCTTCGCGAAGCCGCGCGATCTCCGAAACGCGAATCGCTGCTCCGTTGAGACGTGCTCCCGAACCGCGTTCCGCGGTAAAGCACTCCTCCATCGCAGGAGCATAGACCACGCCGGCAGTGATCTCACCCTCGCGCTCGTATGCGATGGAAACGTTCCACATCGGATATCCGTGAGCGAAGTTCGTCGTTCCATCGAGAGGATCGACGATCCACCGTTCGTTTGAAGTGCCTTTGTGAAGGCCGCTCTCCTCGGTGAGGATCGCCGCGTTCGGGTACTCTGCGTGCAAACGCTCGATGATGAGCCTCTCGCTCGCGCCGTCCGCGAGCGTGACGATGTCGGCCCGCCGCGTCTTTTCGCGAATCTCGAGCGGCTTGCGCTGAAGCTCGAGCAGCAGCGTCCCCGCCTCCCGCGCCACTTCAAGGGCCAGCTCCAGGGCAAGCTTCATGCTCGCTCGATGTTGTCGACTCTCGTTGCATCCTTGCGCAGCAGCTCATAGGCGCGCGCGGTTACCGCAGGCGTGAACTGCGAAAGCAGCGCGACGACGTAGGAGTTGCCGCCGTACGGGTCGACGATCGCGACGTCATTGCGTACATCGGCGAGCACGCCGGTCTTATTCGCTATTTGGACGCGCCGCTCGATTCCGGCGGGAATCGTCTCACGGTCTTCCTGCCGCAGCATGATGCCCACCATTGCGCGGCACCCGCTCGCGCTCGCGACGCGCGTCGCTTTCCCTCTGGCTCCGCGTCCAAGCGCGAGAAGCAGCATGCCCACGTCGCGGGCGCTCGTCGTGTTGTCGATGCCGCGGCCTCGCGCGACAAAATCCATGAAGTGTCGCCGTAGCCTCGTCTGCGCAAGTCCGAGTGATTCCGCAACGTCGTTCACGCGCACAAAGGAAAGGTGATCGGCGAGCACGTTGCCCGCCGTGTTGTCGCTTTGCGCGATCATTGCCTTCGCAAGAGCCTCGACTCCGGCAGTCGAGCCGGGAGCGATGCGCCCAAAGGTCTCGGAGCCCGCGACGATCTCGCGGCCGTTAACGGGCAGCCGGTCAGACCACCGCAGTCGTCCGGCGTCGATCTCGCGCACGAGAGCGACGAGAATGACGAGCTTGATGATCGAGGCAGCCGGGAACGACGCGTTCGCGTTGTCGTAGACGAAGGGATGCTCGTCGCGCAACCGTTGCGCGAAGATCGCGAGCCGCCCGGGGAATGCCCACTCGGGGCGGATGCCGGCGCCGAGTGTCGCTGCTACGAGAGCTTGGGTGAGGAAGAGCCTACGATTCATCGAACGCTCCTTCGACGAGAAAGGACCGCGGGCTCGTGCAGCGGCCCGGCCTGCAAGTAAAGAAAGGGAAGGCTCCGTAGCGCAGCCTTCCCTTCGAAGTTCGGCTAGTACGTTAGCCGGAGATTGTACGTGCAGGTGTTGATGTTATGCCAGACGATCTGGTGGCGGTCGCCGTAGATAATCCGCACATCTTCCGCACATCCCTCACCGATGCTGAAGACCGCACGCATTCCCGGCGTGACCGGAGCGTGAATGAGATTGGGACCCCACATCGCGCGGTTGACCCCCGAGATTTGCATGACGGGCGCGGTATGCCGGCCGGCGTTGATGACGACGAAACGGTGTGCCGCAAGCCCCGGAACGGTGCTGAGAAGCGTGGCGCTCAGAACGAGTGCCAGGGATAGGGCGCCCTTTTTTACCATCGTGTTTACCTTTCAACAGACTCAAGACAAGCAGGCTGGCCCCTTCTGTTACCATCCGAGGGGCCCCTTGCCGTGCCCGCTTGGGAACCTTGACCGAGGCGGCTATACTTAAGTACGGATACCTCGCTAGGTGAGGCGTCCACGCAATACACAGGCCGCTGCCCGGAAACGTCGAGAGACGCCAATCGGGTGGACCAGGCTCCGCCGAGACAAGGCGATGCCTAACGCGGCTGAGACGCGGTGAGACCCGCATCTCTAGGGGCGTGGTGCCAAAGCTTGATCGGAGCGAATGAGGTAGCAGCCCTTCGGGACGCATCCCTTTCGCACCGTGACCGGCGAGGACGTCGCCGGTTTTTTCTTTCTTCGAGAGGGGGTGAGCAACGATGGCGTTTACCGAGGGATTCATCTCGGAGCTCGTCGGTCGCAAAGCGACGATCGATGACCTCCCAATCGGTAAGGTTGCGGATTTCATCGTCAACAATCCGCAAGACGCCTTTCCCCAAATCGACGCGCTCGTCGTGAAGACGGCGCAGGGGAGGCGCATGGTCCCGATCGAGCAGGTCTCCGATATCGATCGTGACGGTACCGTCGCGTTGACGATGACGCCGAAAGAGCCTGCGCCGCCGGACGATGAGACGCTCTACCTCGTTTCGGACTTACTCGACAAGCAGATCGTCGACGTCGATGGTCGCAAGGTCGTTCGCATCAACGATCTCGAGATCGCCTCTACCGCCGGCCACTTACGCGTCATCGCCGCGGATGTCGGCATGAGCGGGCTGCTGCGTCGCCTCGGCTTCCGCTTCGTCGGCAAGCGCCTGACGCCGGAGATGTACCGCGGAGCGCCGCGCTCGCTCATTCCCTGGAGCTCGGTCGCGCCGATCAACGAGAAGAACCCGTTCCACGTTCGACTTGCCGTCAAAGAGAGTAAGCTCGCGCGCCTCCATCCCTCCGAGCTCGCGGAGATCATCGGCGATCTCTCGAAGCGCGAGGCGCTCGCGATCGTCAAGCAACTCGACGATGAAACCGCCGCCGATGCATTCGAACATCTCGAGCGCGGCGTGCAGATGTCGCTGATCGAGGACATCGGCACCGAGCGAGCCGCCGATATCATCGAGGAGATGGACGCCGACGATGCCGCCGATTTGCTGGGTGACCTTCCCGAGGAAGATCGCGCGAAGCTTCTCGACGAGATGAACACGTACACGGCCCACGAGCTGAGCGAGCTTGCGAAGTATCCCGACGACACCGCCGGCGGCTTGATGACGACGAACTTCGTCTGGATCTACCCGCACCGCACGACCGAGGCCACGATCAAGAAGATTCGCGAGCTTGGACCCGGGAGCGAGTTCATCTACTACCTCTACGTCGTCGACAAGCGCGACCGGCTGCTCGGCGTCCTCTCGCTGCGCGCGCTGCTGCTCGCGTTACCGACGGCCTTCATCGAACGTATCATGGAGACCGACGTCGTGAGCGTCGCTCCGGAGACTCCCGCTCGCGAGGTCGCGGCGACGATCGCGAAGTACGACCTTCTCGCCGTGCCCGTCGTGCACGAGTCGGGACGGTTGCTCGGCGTCGTCACCGTCGACGACGCCATCGACGCGATCATGCCGAGCGACATCGCCCGGCGCCTGCCTCGCTTCACACGTCACCACAAGGCGCACGCAGCGGCCGCCGAGACCACGTAAGATGCCGATCGCGCGTCGAACGCGGCTTCGGCAGCTCCTGCTCTTCCTCTCGATCATCGGGCCGGGCATCATCACTGCAAACGCCGATAACGACGTCGGCGGTATCAGCACCTACTCGCTCGCCGGCGTGCAGTTCGGTTACTGGCTGCTCTGGCTGCTCATTCCCGTGACGCTCATCCTCTACGTTGCGCAGGAGATGGGTGCGCGCATGGGCGTCATCACGGGCAAGGGGCTTGCCGATCTCATCCGAGAGAACTTCGGCGTCAAGGTCACCTTCTGGGTGCTCGTCCTCTTCGTGCTCGGTGACCTGGGCAACGTCGCAACGGAGTTCGCCGGTGTCTCCTCCGCCGCCTCGATCTTCCACACCTATACGCGCTTCGTGACGCCGTTCTGGCTCGTACCCGCCGTCGCCGCATTCGTCTTCATTACGGTTACGAGCAACAACCGCAAAATTGTCGAGCGCATCTTCTTTGCCTTCTGCGCGGTCTACGTCGCGTACATCATCAGCGGCGTCATCGTGCACCCGAACTGGCATGACGTGCTGCGCGGTACGTTCCTTCCACTCTTCACGCCGTCGAAGGCGTACTTCCTCATGGTCGTCGGCGTCATCGGCACGACGATCGCACCGTGGCAGCAGTTCTACATCCAGGCAGCCGCGGTGGAGAAGGGCATATCGCGCGAGGACTACCACTACACCCGGTGGGACGTCGCCATCGGCTCCGTCACCTGCGACGTTGTCGCCTTCTTCATCATCGTGGCGAGCGCGGCAACGATCTACGTCTTCAACGCCGCGCACCTGCACCATCAGATCTCCGTCTCGCAGCCGAGCGACGTCGCCGTCGCGCTTGCACCGCTTGCCGGAAGGTTCGCCTCACTGCTCTTTGCCATCGGCCTGCTCAACGCGGCGATCTTCACCGCCTCGATCCTACCGCTCTCGACGGCCTACTACGTCTGCGAGGCGTTCGGCTTCGAACGGGGCATCGAGCTGCGCTTCAAGCAAGCGCCGATCTTCTACAGCCTCTACCTTACCTTCATCGCCATCGGCGCCGGTGTTGTCATGATTCCGGGAGCGCCGCTGCTCGGCATTATCTTCTACTCTCAGGTCGTCAACGGCGGGCTTCTGCCGATCGTACTCTTCCTCACGCTGTTGCTCATCAACAACCGGCGTCTCATGGGCGAGTTCACGAACAGCCTCACCTTCAACGTCATCGCGTGGGCAACCGTCATCGTCGTCGCCCTCTTGACGGTCATCTCGGTCGTTACGTCGCTCGTTCCCTCGCTCGCCTCGTAGAGGCTAAGGAACGCTCCGCGGCGGCGTGCAGCGCGCTCGCGCTCTCACCGTCATCGGGGTAGAGCGCGACGCCGACGCGTACGTCTGCCAGTCGCACCTTGCTCGCGAGATCGGCCGCGTCTTCGGCGTCTTCGATCATCGGCTGGAGGATCGCAAAGGTGACCGCGTCGATACGCGCAAGCGTGTCGCTCTCGCGCAGCAGCAACCGTATCCGCTCGGCGATCTCCGCCGGATCGCCGGCGGTGTCGGTGCGGACGTGCATGAGGGCAAAGCTGCGGCGGTAGCGCCGCGTCATGACGATGCATTGCTCGATACGGTCGCTCAACAGCAGGCGATCCGGCAGCCCGGTCGCAGGATCGGCGAACGCACTTCGCGCGGGACGAATCTGCACGAATCCCGCCGTTACGGTACCGGCCAACCGCGCGGGAAAGACGTCGCACTCCACGAGCACCGGCTCAGCGCTCGGGCGTTGGAGCTCGGCGTCGAAGTGCGCGCGTTCCCCGGCGAGGGCGCGCGCGATCGTGGCGCGGGCATGGGTTGCGGCTGCGAAAAGCTCGTCGCATCCATGCCCGAGAAGCTCCTCCTGCTCGCGACAGCTCAGATACTGCGCGGCCGCGTTTGCAGCGACGATCTGCCCGTCACGATCGCAGAGCAACGTGGCGGTTGGGGTTTGCTCGTACAGCGAGGCCAGCACCTCGCGCGTCGTCGTGAACTCCATAGCCAAGAATGCACTGCGCATTCGCCGAAAGAGCGGCGGGTGACTCCCGAGGAGATCGCCGCCTTCGTCGAGGGGCTTGCCGCGGCCGTTGCCAAGGGCGAGCCTGAGGCGTTGCGTTTCGCCGCCGCGATGGCCGCCGAACGCTCGCGCAACGGCGTCACCGCTTCCCGCCGGAGTTTTTGGGAGCACCTTGCGACAAACGGGTATGCCGACGAAGCAAGCATCCGCGAAGCGGGGACCGCGGCGGGCGTTCGGCTTGCCGCTGCCTACCTTGCCGTCTGCCTCGAGCCCGAGGAGGAGGCGGGCGACGTTACCGAGTTGCGCCGCCTCGCGTTCGACATCTTCGCAAGCTCCGCGGCGGATCTCGGTGCGCTCGAAGGCACGAGCTCCATCGACCTTCTCGTTCCCGTCGCGCGCGAGGTAGATGCGAGCAACGCGCGCATCGCTGCTACCCTTCTTCCCAAGACGATCGCAAAGCGCAAACTGACCGTGCGCGTCACGGGTGGTGTCGGGGGCACGGGAACGCCGCTCGAGGCGCGTCTGCACCTTATGCGCGCTCGGGCGGCGCTGGCTATCGGGCGGCGCATTTTCGGACCCGGCCACGTTTACGTCTATGACGATCTCGGCGCATATACGCTGCTCCACGAAGGAGCCTCGGTCGAACGGCTGCGTCTCTTTTCGCAGAGCGTGCTCGCTCCGCTGCGCCGGTACGACGAGAAGCACCAGACCGAGCTCGAGCGCACCCTACGCCTCTACTTTGAGCTCGGGCAGAACGTCAAAACCGCGGCGGCGCAGCTGAACGTCCATCGTCACACGGTTTTCTATCGCCTCCGCCAGATCGCTGACATTTCCCGCTGCGATCTTGCAACGCCTCATGACCAGCTCACTCTCCGCTTGGCACTTGCAATTGATGCACTCCACTCCTGAGACCCGCACGACGAAACGCGATGTCCTAAAGCTCGCAAAGGAGCGCGGCGTGCGGTTCGTGCGCCTCGTCTTTGCCGACATCCTCGGCGTGAGCAAGAACGTTTCTATCCCCGTAAGCGAACTCGAAAACGCGCTTGACGGGCGGGTCACCTTCGACGGCGGCTCGATCGACGGCTTCGTGCGCGGCGAGGAGCTCGACATGGTGCTGCGTCCCGATCCTGAGAGTTTCGCGATCTATCCGTGGCCGACGGCCGATGGCCTTGAAGCGCGACTCATCTGTGATATCGCGATGCCCGACGGTTCGCCGTTCGAAGGTTGTCCGCGAACGACTCTGCGTCGCGTCCTCGAGAGCGCGCCGGTGCTTTCGGGAACGACAACGGCCCTCGAGATGGAGTTTTATCTCTTCGAGCGCGACGGCGCGGCGACCCAAACGAACGACGTCGGCTCATATTTCGACTTCTCCGCGAACGATCGCGGAGAGGAAACTCGCAATGCTATCGTCGCCGCATTGCAAAACATGGGCATTCGCGTCGTGTCGGCGCATCACGAACACGGAGCGGGGCAACACGAGATCGACGTTGCACACGATCACCCGCTGCGAGCGGCCGATCACGCCCTTACGGTGCGCACCGTCGCCAAGCACATCGCCGCATCGTTCGGCCTCGATGCGACGTTCATGCCCAAGCCGATCGAGGACCGCGCGGGGAGCGGATTGCACGTCGATGTGCGCTTCGCGGAGGGCACCGACGAGGAGACGCTGCTCTACGCCGTCGGCGGACTGCTCGCGCACGCGCCCGCAACGACCGCAATCTGCAACGCGACGGTCAACTCGTACAAGCGCCTTGTCGCGGCGTGGGATGCGCCGATCTATCCGCTCTGGTCGAGGCGCAGCGCGAACGCACTCGTCCGAGTGCCGCCGTCCAACGATGCGCCGCGCATCGAAATCCGCAGCCCGGATCCTGCCTGCAATCCCTATCTCGCACTCGCGGTCCTCCTCGGCGCGGTCGCCGACGGCATCGCTCGCGAGCGCCTGCCGGGTGATGCGTGGGAGGGTTCAACCTACGAGCTCACCGAGCGTGACGAGCGCGAGCGTGGTGTCGGCGCGCTTCCGAAATCACTGCGCCAAGCGATTGCAGAACTCGACGCCGATCCCGTCGTTCGCGCGACACTCGGCGATCATCTCTATCACGCATTGCGTGACGCGAAGCTCGCGGAGTACGAACGGTATCGCCGCGCGGTTCACCCCTGGGAGCGCAACGCGTACCTAAGGCTATATTAGCTACGTTCGCTCACGTGAACGTTCAAGGGCTCCGCACGTTCACATATGGAAGGACGGTATCTTGACGCGAAACACGGTCGCCCGAGCGAGCGCCTCAGACGGGATGCACTGGCTATCGTCCGGGAGCACATCGATGCATGCCGCACTGCATGGAGGAATATCTATGGCGAAGAGAACGATCACTGAACGCGACGAACAGGCCCGAGCTACGTATGAGGAAAGAGCTCTCTCGCTCCGCTCGGTGAGCTACGACTCGCGGGGTGACGCATTACGTCTTTCGCTTAGCTCCGGCGTACGCTTGAGTATTCCCCGATCGCAGATTCCGCCTCTCGCCAAGGGCAAGCCCGAGCAACTCTCTGCAGTGTACCCCGGAAACGGCGGTGCCACGATCTCCCAGGACGAACTCGATGTCGACGTGTTCGTTCCAGGTCTACTCGATAGGCTTTTCGGGAGCACGATTCGCAGTGATCTCGGTAGGCGGGCCGGAAGAGTGTCGACGCCCGCCAAAGCGCGCGCCGCTCGCAAGAACGGGCGCAAGGGCGGTCGCCCGCGGAAGCGAACGGCCCGCTGTCGTTAACCGATGGCCTTTTCTTTTATGATGCGCCAGGCGGCTTCGACGTCGCTGCGTTGAGTCCGCAGATTCCCGATCGCGAGGCGAAGCGCGTACGTGCCGTCGAGCTTCGTATGCGAGATGAAAACTTCGCCGCTCGCATTCACACGCTCCATGATGCGCGCGTTGACGCTCTCCGCTTCTTCCTCACTCATCCCTTCGGGGCGATAGCGAAAGCAGACGACGGAGAATGGGTGCGGCGCGAGTACTTCCCAGTCGGGCTCCGCTTCGACCCACGAAGCGAACTCATCGGCCAGCGCGATGTGCGAGCGGAGGCGCTCGCGAATGCCTTCCGCGCCGAGGTAGCGCAGCACGAACCAGAGCTTGAGCGCGCGAA
Source organism: Vulcanimicrobiota bacterium (assembly GCA_030041225.1). Taxonomy (GTDB): domain Bacteria; phylum Vulcanimicrobiota; class Vulcanimicrobiia; order Vulcanimicrobiales; family Vulcanimicrobiaceae; genus Tyrphobacter. The sequence goes on from JASHOG010000117.1 coordinate 31,271, forward strand.
AGCGCCGCCCAAGCTGCAATCCGTAGTCCATGTAGTTATGCACGCCCTGTTCCGGCGTCGATAAGTACTCGGGAACGAGGCTGAAGGCTCGGCGCAGGATCGATTCGTCGCGCACGTAGAGCACGGAGCAGTCCATCGGCACGAAGAGCCACTTGTGCGGGTTCACGACGAACGAGTCCGCCTGCTCGACCCCTTCCATGATATGGCGAAACTCCGGCATGATCGCCGCAACGCCGGCGTAGGCGGCGTCGACGTGGAGCCACACGTGGTGACGCTTCGCGACCTCTGCGATCATCGCAATGGGATCAATCGATGTCGAGGAAGTGGTCCCGATCGTCGCCACGATCGCGAGCGGACGCTTTCCGGCAGAAATGTCTTCGTCGAGCGCGCGGTGGAGCGCATCGGGGCGCATACGAAACTGCGCATCGCAAGGCACGAACACGACGTTCTCCAGCCCGACCCCCAGAGCGATTGCCGCTTTCTCGATGTGCGAGTGTGTCTGCGCCGTCGCATAGATGCGCAGCACGGGAACGTCACGGCCGCTCGCGCCATGCTCGCGAATTCCTATATCGAGTGCCTCGCGCGCCGCGGCGAGCGCCGTGAATCCCCCAATCGAGGCCGTGTCGTAGATGATGCCGGTCCAGCCCTCAGGAACGCCGATAAGTTTCCCAAGCCAGCGCATGACCACGTCCTCGAGCTCTGCAGCGGCGGGCGACGTACGCCAGAGCATTACCTTCACGTCGAGTGTCGCCGCGAGCGCATCGGCGATCACTGCGATGGGCGCGGCGCTCGTTGCGAAGTACGCAAAAAAGCGCGGATGGTTCCAGTGCGTGATTCCCGGGAGAATGATCCGTTCGAAGTCACCAAAGATACGGTCGAACGCTTCTCCGCGCTCAGGCGCGACGGCGGGAAGCATTGCTTCGATCTCGCCGGGCGAGACGCGAGAGACGACGGCGTATCGCTCCGGATGCGCGAAGTACTCCTCGATCCAACGCTCCACGCGCGCGAGCTGCTCGCCGATCTCCCCTCTCTCCATGAGGATGGGAGAGTTGGCAGGAGCGACGAAGAAGCCTCGTGCGATGAAGTACCGTACCTATCCGCACTCAGACGTTTCCGTCAGCGAAGTCGGCTTTGGCCTGTGGACGACCTCGACGGGTTGGTGGGGCGAGAAGAGCGACGATGAGGCGGTCGAGCTGCTCCGTGAAGCCTACGACCTCGGTGTCACGCTCTACGATGCCGCCGATACGTACGGCAATGGTCGCAGCGAACTCCAACTTGCCAAAGCCTTTCGCGACCGGCGCGAGAGCGTGGTGTACGCGACGAAGTTCGGCTACGACATCTCCGCGCCCGGAGCGAAGGAGCGCCGTGGTCAGTTCGAGCTCCCGCAGGATTTCTCGCCGGCGTTCGTACGCCGCGCGCTCGAGGCATCGCTGCGCCGTCTCGAGACAGAGTACATCGACATCTACCAGATGCACAACGCGCGCATGGCGCAAGTCGCGGACGACGCGCTCTGGCAGCTCCTCGACGATGTGAAGCGGGAAGGAAAGATTCGCACCTACGGCATCGCACTCGGCCCCGCGATCGGCTGGCTGTACGAAGGCGTCGACGCCGTCGTCGAGCGCAACTGCCCGTCGCTGCAAGTCATTTGGAACATGCTCGAGCAGTTTCCGGGGAACGAGCAGATCAAGGCCGCACACGACGTGAACGCTGACACCGGGTACATGATCCGCGTCCCGCATTCGAGCGGTATGCTCGAAGGCCACTATACGGAGGAGACGGTGTTTCCCGACAACGATCATCGCCGCCATCGCCCGCGCTCTTGGCTCCTGAGCGGCCTCAAGAAGGTGAAGCAGCTTCGCTTCCTCGAGCGAGAGGACCGCACGCTTGGGCAAGCCGCGATCCAGTGGCTCCTCGCCGAGCCGCGTGTGATGACGGTGCTTCCCAACATCTACGACGTGGAGCAGTTGCGGGAGTTTGCGACGGCATGCGAGACGCCCGAGCTTACCGGCGAAGAGATGACTCGCGTCAAAGAGCTCTATGCGCGCAACTTCGGCGTTGAAGAGGAGCCCTGCGCTTTCAAAGGAACGATGTCGCGCGACATGGTGAATGCCTGATGTCGCGCAAGTCGATTTTCACGAAAGACGCGCCGGCTCCGATCGGACCCTACAGTCAAGCGATTCGCAGCGGCAAGTGGCTTTTCTGCGCCGGTCAGGGCGCGATGGACCCTGCGACGGGCAAGCTCATCAACGAGAGCGTCGCCGCCGAAGCCGAGCAGACGCTGAAAAACCTCGGCTGCGTCTTGCGGGAAGCTGGATTCGATTACGATGACGTCGTGAAGACGACCATTTTTCTCGTCGAGATGAGTGACTTCGCCGCCGTCAACACCGTGTACGCGAAGTATTTCGGTGACATCAAGCCCGCGCGCTCGACGGTCGCGGTGAAGGAGCTCCCCCTCGGTCTACGGGTTGAGATCGAGGCGATCGCGCGGAAGAGCTAAGGAGTCGGCAACGACCCAGGCGACTCCGGCTATTGCAAAGGTTTCAAGACCCTCGCTCCAGTTCCCATGCGATGTTGGATGCGCGATCAGCATGGGAATCCATATCGCAGCTCCAAACACCATAAGCATCAACGTCAGAAGGCGCGAGGCAAGCAGCGCGTTCGTACCGACGACGAGCGCAACGCCGGCGAGTCCGAAGGCAACCGCCGTGGCAATGGCCCAGAACATCCCATTCGGCGGAATCCATTTTGGAACCAAGCTGACGGTCCTGGCGAGAAACTCGACTTGCTCGATTGCAAACGAAATGTTGCATAGACCGAACAGGACGACGGCTGCTTTGCATACGGCCGTGGCGTGGGTGAACGAGGGCGACGCCACGCCGTACGCGACCGTTGCTCCGACGACCAGAGCCAGCCCATAGAAAACATTCCCCCACGTTGTATAGACCCTCGGATCGGCAACGACATCGGGCACGAGGGTGAGCGCGAAAACCAGGTACACCACCCCCAAGATGATCGCGCCTGCCCGAGTGGTCTTGCGGAACGGCAGCGAGAGCCCGCCGATGATTTGAAGGACCGATGTCACGATGATGAAAGCCGTGACGCCCGGTAGGCGCCACTCCGAGATCAGCTGATCGCGCAAGACGAGGCCGGCAATGCCCAACAGGAGCGCCGTAACCCCGAAGACATAACGCGCCACCGCGCTCAGCTCGCGCGGAGGTCGGCGGGCGTCATTCCCGTCATACGCCGCATCCACCGTGTCATGTGGCTTTGGTCGTAAAACCCCGAGCGCAACGCGACCTCCTTGAGGGGCCGCCCGCCGTTCTTGAGCAGTGAGGCGGCGTACTCGATACGGCGTTGGACGATGTAGCGATGAGTCGATACACCGATAGACTTGCGAAACAGGCGCTTGAGCTGATCGACACTCATGGAGCCGGCCCGTGCGACTTCAACCAAGGTGAGGTCCGAATCGAGATGCTGTTCGATGTATTCGACCACGCGGTGCGTCACCACACCTCGATTCTCGCACCTTAACGGTGTACGGCAAGGACCACTTTTTGGCAATTATATGGTACCATTATTCCCATGGCCAAGACCGCCGGGCAAGGCGACCTTCCTCTTCTCCGCCTAGACCGAAAATCGCAGACGCCGCTGCACAAACAGCTTCACGCCGAGATCTCCAGAGCGGTCCTCGACGGCAGGCTCAAGCCCGGCGCACGGCTTCCCTCAACCCGCCGCTTGAGCTCGGACCTGGGCATCGCGAGAAACACGGCGAACGCGGCCTACGACCAACTCCTGGCCGAGGGATACGTCGAATGCGCCGTCGGGTCTGGAACGCGCGTCGCCTCTGCGCTTCCCTCGCATGTCGCGCCTCGCGCTCGGCAACGCGAGCGCCAAACTCGCAGCGCGAAGGCGCCGCTGCTCTCACGGCGTGGCACGCAACTCACGGCGGCAACGCGTTCGGCCGATTCCGTCGAGGGTCGAGGCCCTGCCATCGGCGCTCCCGATGTGAGCGCGTTCCCGTTGAAACAATGGAAACGCCTGATGGCGCGGCAGATCGAAGCGCTGCCGCGGGACCAGCTTGCGTACACGCGTTCCGCCGGGTACGCACCTCTGCGCAGTGCAATCGCGGAGCATCTCGGCCGAACGCGGGGTATGAGCGTCTCCCCCAAACAAGTGATCGTCGTCGCAGGAGCGCAACACGCGCTTGACTTGGCGGCGCGCCTCTTTCTCGATCACGGAGATTCGATGCTCTTCGAGGATCCCGGATATCTCGGGGCGCGTATAGCGTTTCTCGCAGCCGGCGTCACCTTGCGCCCCGTGCCGGTGGACGCAGAGGGAATGGTCGTCGACGCGACGCGTCACACGGAGGCACGAGCAGCCTACATCACCCCTGCACACCAGTACCCGCTGGGAATGACGATGAGCCTTGCACGCCGCCTGGCGCTGTTGGAGTGGGCGGAAAAGGCGAATGCGTGGATTTTCGAAGACGACTACGACGGCGAGTATCGCTATGGGAGCGACCCGCTCTCAGCGCTCGCCAGCCTCGATGCGAGTGGTCGCGTGATCTACATCGGAACCTTCAGCAAGGTGCTCTTCCCCGGGTTACGGATCGGATTCATGGTCGTGCCGCCGAACGTCGCCGGACGCGTTGCCTCGGCGCGCGGCTTCACCGACCGTCACTCGCCCATCATCGAGCAAGCGACGCTTGCCGCCTTCATGCGCAGCGGCGCCTTCGCACGGCACGTTCGCCGAATGCGATCGATGTACGAGGAGCGACGCGCGGCGGTCGTTCGTGCGCTCGAGCGGCATGGCCGCGGTCTCGTTGACGTTGAGGCTCCGCAAACCGGCATGCACGTAACCGTGTGGCTGCCTCATCAAGCCGATGACACGCGCGTCGCCGAGGGCGCTGCCTCAGCCGCGCCGCTCGTGGTGCTGCCGATCTCCGGCTATTGCATGCGTCCGCTGCCCAGAGGCGGGCTTCAAGTAGGATTCGCTCAGGCGCCCATCGCCTCAATCGAGCCGGCGGTCCGCAGAATCGTAGAGGCCGTACGTACGTGTAAAGGGCGCGAGCCGGGGCCTTGACCGCTTAACGCGTGAAGGGGAAGAACGTGAGCACGATCACGGCGACCGCGCAGATCGTGGCGCTGATGGCGGCAAGCGGAGCGAAGGGCTTCGCATCGCGTGCCGTCTGCTCTCGTGAGTACATAGAGCGAATGACGCGCCCGTATGCGTAGAGCGAGATCGCGGTACCCACGATCAGCAGAGCGCCGAGCCACACGTAGCCCGTTGCGACGCTGCTGCGCAAGATGAGGATCTTCCCCAGAAAGCCCGCCGTCGGCGGCAATCCTGCCATCGCGAGCAGGAAGACCGTCATCGCGAATGCCGCCCAAGGTCGGCGGTAGCCGAGGCCCGCATAGTTCGCAAGCTGCGCGCCTTCCTCGCGATTGCCCGAGAGCAACGCAGCAACTGCGAAAGCGCCGAGATTCATGAACGAGTACGCCGTGAAGTAGTAGAGCGCGGCGTTCAGGCCTTGCGAGCTCGCGCCTGCGAGCGCCGCGAGGACGTAGCCGACCTGTGCAATTCCGGAGTATGCGAGCATGCGCTTCAGGTCGATCTGGGCGAGCATGCCGACGTTGCCCGCAATCATCGAGATTCCGGCAACGATCCACATGGGTAAGAGCAACGCCGATCCGTGCTGCGCCGGAAGTGACCACAGGAAGAATCGTGCCAGCACGGCGAGCACGCCCGCCTTCGTAGCGACGCTCATGAACGCGGTCACCGGCAGAGGCGCGCCTTCGTAAACGTCGGGCGCCCAGGTGTGGAACGGAACGAGGCTGAGCTTGAACGCAATCCCGACGAAGAACAACCCGACGCCAAGCCAAAAGAGTGGATTCGCGGCGAGAGCCGGGTTCGAGAGTGCCGAGAGCGCGACGCTTCCGGTCGCCCCAAAGAGCAAGGCCATGCCGTAGAGCAGAAAGCCGGTCGCGGTCGAGCTGAGGATCAAGTACTTGAGCGCCGCCTCACGCGCCCCGGCACGATCGGACATACCGCAGAGTGTGTAGAGCGCGAGCGAGAGAAGCTCGAGGCCCAGGAAGATCGTCATCAGGCTGCCGGCGCCGGCCATCACCATCGCTCCGCACGCGCTCCAGAGCATGAGCGCGAGCGCGCCCGCCATATGCCGCGCGCTGCCGATCGCGCCGTAGAGCACCACCGAGCCGAGCACGGCGAGCAGGACGATCGCCTGAAAGAGTACCGAGGCGTCATCGACGATGAAGCCGCCGCCGAAGGCGCTATGCTGCGTTCCGTATTGCTGCGTGAGCAGTGCGCCGGAGACGAACGTGCCGGCTATCGAGAGCGCGATCGCGACGTACCGCGGAACGTACTGCCGCGCGGCGAGATCGGCAATGAGCACGAGCAGCCCCGTGCACCCGAGCACGGCGACGGGCATGAGCGCGTTCCAATCTGCAGCTGTAAGGTTGATACTCATGGATGGAGGCCCAGCAGCGCGTTCGGATAGACGCCGAAGTAGAGGAGCGCAAACAGGAGGGGCGCGACGGCGGCGCCCTCGAGCCACGTGAGATCGCGGCGCATCGGAATATCGGTGCGCACGGGTCCCTGCGTTGCGCCTTGCAGCAAGCGGAGCATATAGGCAGCCGCGGTGACGATCGCGACGAGCGCGAGAATGACTGCCCACGCATACCCGCCTTGGTAAACGCCGATCAGAATCACGAGCTCACCGGCGAAGCCCGCTAGTCCCGGCAGTCCCAGCGCGGCGAGTGCGGCGACGCAGAACGCACCGGTGAGACGCGGATTCGTCCAACCGAGTCCGCCGAGGTGCGCGAGCGAGCGCGTCGCCTCGCGTTCTTCCACGTAGCCGAGCACGATGAAGAGCGTCGCGCTAAAAAGTCCATGCGCCACGATATAGACGAGGGCTCCGCGCAGGGCTATGGGGTCGAGCGAAGCGATTGCCAGCAGAATGAGCCCGAGGTGCGAGAGCGATGAGTACGCGACGATGAGCTTCACGTTCTGCTGCACGAGCGCGATGAACGCGCCGTACAGCAGTGAGATGACCGCAAGGATGACGAGTACCGGCACCTCGGCCGAAAAGTACGATGGGAAGAGCGCAAGCGCGATCGCGAGGAAACCGTAGAGGCCCGCCTTCGACTGCACGGCGCTGACGACGGCAACCATCGGCGCGGGCGTTGCCTCGTAGGTCGGCGGCATCCACGTGTGAAGCGGCCAGACCGGCGTTTTCACGAGAAAGGCGACGGCGAACCCGGCGAGGATCCACGGAGCCCACGGACTGACGATACCATGATAGGCCGGATTCCCAATGACGTCGGTCGTGCCCGTCAGAGCGCCGAACGCGGCAACGGCGAGCAGCAAGAGCAGACCGCCGGCAAAGTTGTAGATGAAAAAGCGCCACGCTGTCGCCGGATTCTCACCCCATGACAGGAGCGCGAAGAAGACCGGCAGGAGCATCGCATCCCAGAAGAGGGCGAAGACGAGCAGGTCACGCGCGAGGAAAAGCCCCGCCATCGTTCCTTCAAGCAAGAGGAGTGCGGCGACCATGCTTCGCGTTCGCGAGACATTCGTCGAAAGCACGGCGCCGAAGGTGCAGAGCGTCAGCAGTACGACGAGCCAATAGGAGAGATACGTCGGACCGAAGTGGATGTTCGCGATAAAGGGGTGCGTGAGCCAGCGCCACGTCCACGACTGGCTGCGCTCGATGAACGCGAGCACGACGAGAGTCGCGGCAACGAGTGCGCCGACGCTCTTGGAGAGACGCGCGTCGTCGCGTGGGACGAGGAAGAGCAATGCTCCGGCGACGAGCGGTAGTAGGACGATGACGAGTGCGAGCATCAGTGTCCCACTCCGCTCACGAGGTAGTAGATGAGAAAACAACCGACCCCGATGGCGATGACGAAGGCATAGGCACGCACGAGCCCGGACTGCAGCTCGCGAACCAGTGAGCCGAGACCTTGCGCGGAAGCGGCGCTCTCGCGCACAGCCGCATCGACGACGTGCGGGTCCACGACCCTACCGAAGAGCGCGCCAAGAAAACGTGCGGTCTTCACGAAGACGAGATCGATGAGCGCGTCGACGTAGTACGCGTTCACGAGCACCTTCGGCATGCGTTCGGTCTCTGCGCGCAGGCGCGCCACGGCGTTGGTTCGCGCCGGCTGTGTCGCGTAGCGCAGTGCGGCGATGGCGATGCCCAGCAACACGACGCAGAACGTGATAATCGTCGTGAGCGACTCGGGGATCGCGGGTGCCGACGTGAGCCCCGGTGAGAACTGTTCGGCGAAGAAGCGCGACCAGGGCGACGGCGCGCGGCTGCTACCGAAGAGCAGCCAGCCTACCGCAATCGTCGGTGCGATGAGCACGGCGACGGGAAGCCCCATGACCCACGCCGGTGCACGATGGTGTTCCGGCTCCTGCGCGACGCTGCTTTGTACCTCACGCTTGATGCCGAGCTGCGCGGGATCGACATTCCCGCGATACTCGCCCAAAAACGTGATGAAGAGCAGACGAAACATGTAGTATGCCGTAATGCCGGCGGTTGCAATGCCGACGGCGTACATCCACGGATGACCGTGCGCGAGCGCGCCCGCGATGATCTGATCCTTGCTGAAGAAACCGCTGAAGCCGGGAATGCCGCTGATGGCAAGCACGCCGGTGAGCGTCGCCCAGAAGGCGAGGGGCATGCGCTTTGCGAGCCCGCCCATCAGCCGCACGTCCTGCTCGTTGCGCAGCGCGTGAATGATGAGTCCGGACGCGAGAAAGAGCTGTGCCTTGAAGAACGCGTGCGTGAAGAAGTGCGCGATCCCGCCCGCGTAGGCGCCGATCCCCACGCCCATGATCATATAACCGATCTGCGACATCGTCGAGTAGGCGAGGATGCGTTTGATGTCCCACTGTACGGCGCCGAGAATCGCCGCCGAGACTGCGGTGAGCGCACCAATCGTTCCGACGAGCATCTGCGCCGATGGGCTCTGATCCCAGAGCGGTGCACATCGCGCAACGAGATAGACGCCGGCCGTCACCATCGTCGCGGCGTGGATGAGCGCCGAGACCGGCGTCGGGCCCTCCATTGCGTCCGGAAGCCAGGTCTGCAGCGGCACCTGTGCCGATTTCGCAGCGGCACCAATGAAGAGAGCGAAGCATATTGCGTAGAGCAGTGCCGGGCTGAAGCTCGATGCCGCAGAGAACGCGTCGCTGAAGCTGATGGAATGGACGTTCGCGACGATCAGGAAGATCGCGAACATCATTCCCACGTCACCGACGACGTTGATGACGAAGGCCTTCTGCGCCGCCGCAACCGCCGAGCGCCGCTCAAACCAGAAGCCGATGAGGAAGTACGATGCAAGGCCGACGAGGCCCCAGCCGACGAGCAGGCCGATCCAATTGTCGGAGAGCACGAGCAGCAACATCGCAAAGATGAAGAAGTTCATGTATGCGAAGAAGCGCGCAAAGGCGCGGTCGCCGTCCATGTAGCCGATCGAGTAGAGGTGAATCAAGAATCCGACGCCCGTAATGATAAGCGCCCACAGCAGCGAGAGGCGATCGAGCATCAGCCCAAAGTCGAATCCCGGCATCCACGAAAAGAGGGCAGCGTGCCCGCTTCCGGTTAGCAAGACGAGCACGAAGGAGATGGCGACTGCAACCGTGGCGAGCCAGCCTGCGGTACTGCGCAGGACCGGTCCGAACGCCCAGCAGAGTGCGGCGCCGGCCAGTGGAACCACAAGCGCGAGCAAGAGCATCATCCGCGCAGCGCGCTCACCTGGTCGACGTCGACACGCTCGGAGGACCGGAAGGCAATGACCACGATAGCAAGCCCGATCGCTGCCTCGGCAGCGGCGACGGTAATGACGAGAAACGCAAAGATGTGCCCGGCGTTATTGAGCCACGCGCGCGCATAGGTGACAAAGAGGAGGTTCGCCGCGTTGAACATCAGCTCGATCGACATGAGCATGATGAGCGGATTGCGCCGAACGATGACACCGCAGACCCCGATCAGGAACATGACGGTCGAGAGCACCGTGTAGTCGGCAAGCGGCACGGGGAGCAGATGCACCGTCAATCTCCCTCCCGTGCGATCGCCTCGCGCATTTCCTTGCGTACTTCCTCTGCTCTGGCGCGTGTCGCGACGTAGGGCGCCTCGTCGCCTGCGAGCATGATCACGCCGATGACCGCGACCATGAGAACAAGCGCGGTGATCTCGAACGGCAAGAGGTAGACCGTGAAAAGCGCCTTGCCGAAGTCGCTGACGCTACCGAAGACGTTCGCGGTGCCGGCCGGGCCCGCGCTCGCGAGGCTATGCGACGGCGGCAGCGGTGTGGCGTGCGAGCTCAAGACTCCCGCGGTCACGAGCCCGAAGACGATGAGCACGACCACAACTGCCGGGGCCGTTAAGCGCGGGAGCCGGTTCGGGCCGAGCGAGATCGGTGCGACCCCGCTCGAGAGCAGCGCGATAACGAAGAGAAAGAGAACGAGAATTGCACCGGAGTAAACGATGAGCTGGATCATCGCGAGAAACTCGGCTGAGAGCGAGAGAAAGAGGACCGCCAGCGCAAAGAAGTTCACGAGCAGCGCCACGACACTATAGACCGGCTTGGAAGCGGTAATCGTCCAGAGAGCGCTTGCGACCAAGACGACAGCCGGAATCCAGAAGAGGGCGCTCATTTCAGCAGCGAACCGTTGAACGTTGCGTCGTATCCGGTCTGCGGGTCCATCGTCGATTTCTTCTCGCCGACGCTGCCGAGATCGGCCGGAATGCCCCCCGGCCGCTCGTCGGGCGGCACGCCGACGCCGCCTTCAGGCGGCACGAGCAAACGATCTTTCGGATAGATGAAGGAGCCGCGCCGGTAATCGGACATCTCGAAGCGCGGCGTCAGCACGATCGCGTCGGTTGGACATGCCTCCTCGCACATGCCGCAGAAGATGCAGCGCAGCTCGTCGATCTCATAGCGCGCCGCGTAGCGCTCACCGGGCGAGCGCCGGTCGCCTGGTGCGTTCTCGGCGCCGATCACCGTGATCGCGTTTGCCGGACAGGCGCTCGAGCAAAGCTCGCAGCCGATACAGCGCTCCTTTCCGTCCGCATAGCGCCGTAACTCATGCAGGCCGTGAAAGCGCGGCGCGTGTTTTTTGCGGACCGACGGATATTGAATCGTCGGCTTGCGCTTGAACATGAAGCCCAGCGTGATCGACAATCCTCTGATGATCGCTGCGACGTTATACAGACGCTTCCGCATCGCCATCGTACGCTTACCCTCGCAGCGCCACGACGGCGGCGGTGACGAGAAGGTTCAGCGTCGCGACCGGGAGCAGCACCTTCCAGCCGAATGCCATGAGACGATCGTACCGGAATCGAGGCAGCGTCGTGCGCAACCAGATGTAGAAAAACATGAAGAAGCCGACTTTCAGCAAGAACCACACGATTCCGGGAAGCCATGTCCAGCCGAACGGCCCGATCCAACCGCCGAGGAAGAGCAGCGAGGCAATGCACGAGACGGTAAGCATGTTCACGTATTCCGCGATGAAGAAGAGCCCGAAGCGCAGGCCGGAATATTCGGTGTGGAAGCCGGCGACGAGCTCCGTCTCCGCCTCAACCAAATCAAACGGCGCGCGATTCGTTTCGGCGACGGCGGTGATGACGTAGACGAGAAACGCGACGAACTGCGGGATGAAGAACCAGAGGTTCTTCTGAGCCTCGACGATGCCGGCGAGTGAGGTCGTCCCGGCAACGATCAGCACTCCGACGAGCGAGAGACCCATCGCGAGCTCGTAGCTGATCATCTGCGCCGTCGAGCGCACGCTGCCCAGGAGCGGGTATTTCGAGCCCGATGCCCACCCGCCGAGCGAGACGCCGTAGATGCCGATCGACGTGATCGCGAGGAGTAAGAGCACGCCTGCGTTCACGTTGCCGATCGCCCAGATGCCGCTTGAGGACGAACCGAATGGAATGATCGCGTACACCGAAAACGCGGTAAGCAGCGAGATGAACGGCGCAAGGCGATAGAGCAGCGGATCGGCGGTGCGAGGTGCGAGATCTTCTTTCAGCATGAGCTTGACGGCATCGGCGGCCGGCTGGAGCAGTCCCCACGGCCCGACGCGGTTTGGGCCCGGACGCAGCTGCATCCAGCCCATTACCTTACGTTCTGCAAGCATGGCATACGCGAAGGACGTCACGACGACGAAGAGCAGCACCGCCGACTTGATCAGCACGATGAACCACAACGGCAGCGTCACGCCGGCACCTCCGCGGAGTCGACGAGCACCGCGATGCGTTCGTCATGCAGGCACGTGCCGCCGCCGGAGAAGAGACGCCGCGGCGGCGCTCCTTCGTCTCCATAGCTCTTGCCGTAGCGAACGTCGCCGAATCCAAACTCCGCGGGAAGCGTCGCACGCTGCGCGACGGCCGCTTCAACCTCCTCGCGCGAGGGCAGCTCGATACGCAGTGCGCGGGCGAGCCCGACGAGCATCTCCAGATCGGCGAGCGTCCCCTCCGGAGCTTGCAGGGATGGTGTGAGCGAGAGCAGGTCGCCGGCGAAGCTCGTCGTCGTGCCGCTCTTCTCGAACGCCCCCGTCGCCGGGAGGATGAGCGTCGCGAGCTCGGCGGTCTGCGTCATGAACAGCTCGCTCACGACGACGAACGGCGTGCGCTCGAGCGCTTCGCGCGCACCGAACGACGCCGGCGCGTTGCGGACCGGATTGACGCCGAAGAGCGAGATCACCGCGAGAGCGTCGTCGAGCATCGCGGCAGTGTCGCGACCGCCCGCCTCAGGAAGCATCCCCATCGCCTCTGCACCACGCGCATTCGGTTGCTCGCTCACGATGTAGGTGCGCAGATTGGGAATCACCGCAAGGCGCTCGTGCAGCACACGCCCGAGATCGAGATCGACGCCGTCCCAAATGAGCGCGGCGCGCTCGACGCCGCTGCCGAGCTCTGCGAGCGTACGCGCTGCGTCGCTCGCGTGAATCACGCGCGCTCCGTTGCGCAGTACGGCTTTGCGTATGCGCAGATCGAACACCGGGGCAAGCTCCGCGGGCTCCTCGCCGGCGATAAGGATCGCCTGCATGGTTTCGATCTCCGCAATGCTTCCGGCGCGCGCTCCGGGCGTCGCCTGCCGTTGGCGCCCGGCGCGCCAATCGAGATTCTTCGTGCCGAGCGAGCGGAAGAGATGCTGCAGGACGTATGCCTCTTCATTCGTCAACCGCCCCCCACCGATCGCACCAATCGAGGCCGGGCGTGCCGCAGCCTTGCGCAGCGCGGTCGCCCAGAGATCGAACGCGTCGTCCCAGCCGATTTGAATGAAGCGGCCGTCGCTCTTGTAGAGCGGCTGCGTCAGGCGCTCCGGTGACTCGTAGAAACCGATGTTGTAGCGTCCGCGGTCGCAGAGCCAGCCGTCGGAGATCGCTTCGTCTTCTGCGACCGTCATCGTACGCATGATCTTGCCATAGCGCACGTCGACGAACTGGCGGCACCCGACGGAGCATTGCGTGCAGCTCGTCTGCGTGCGCCGCAGATCCCACGGACGGGACTTGAAGCGATAGGTCTTCGACGTGAGCGCCCCCACCGGGCAGAGCTCGGTGACGTTACCCGTAAAGTAGTGACGGTACGGCGCACCGGTCGCCGTCGCGATGATGTCGCGATGGCCGCGGTCCTTCACGACGAGCTGCGCGTCGCGCACGATGATGTCGTCGAAGCGCACGCAGCGCTGACAGACGACGCAGCGCTCCTCGTCGAGAACGATCGTCGGACCGAGATCGACCGCCTTCGGTTTACGCTCCTTCGGATCGACGACGTCGGACATACCGCGCCCGTACGCCATTGCGTAATCTTGCAGATCGCACTCGCCACCCTTGTCGCAGATGGGACAGTCGAGCGGGTGGTTTGCGAGCAGAAGCTCGATGACCATAGCGCGTCCCGCGTCGGCCTTCTCGCTGCGCGTGCGCACGACCATCCCGTCCGTTACCTGTGTATTGCACGCGATCTGGAGCTTCGGCATCCCTTCGATCTCGACGAGGCAGACGCGGCAGAGACCCGCCGGGCCGAGCTTCGTGTGGTAGCAGTAGATCGGAATCTCTTGCTTCACCTTACGCGCTGCCTCGACGAGCAGCGTGCCCTTCGGCACTTCCAGCTCGACTCCATCGACCGTCAGCTTCACAAGGTCAGGCAAAATTTAGTCTCCCAACAAGTCGCATGACCTGATGCTGTTATGTCATGCTGAGGAAGCTCGGACCGACGAGCGGAGCCATGGACGGCGGGAGCGAGGAGGCCGAGCAGCAGGAGCGAGTCATGGACGACGAGCGACGAGCGGTTCAGAGGCATGACATAACAGCGTGGGGTCATGCGATGCGTGCCTCGAACTGCTCCGGGAATCTGTTGAGCACGGATTTCAAGAACGGCTCGATAGAGTCGCCGAGCGGGCAGAGGTTGATGCCGGTGATCGTCGCGCTAACGCGGTGCATCATATCGAGGTCGCCGCGCAAGCCTCGGCCATCGACGAAGCGCTCGAGAACGCGCTCGAGCCAATGCCCGCCTTCTCGGCACGGCGTGCACTGCCCGCACGATTCGTGCGAAAAGAAGCGTACGAGATTATACGCGGCTTTGACGAAATCGGTCGTGTCGTCGAAGACGACCACCGCTCCCGAACCAAGCATGGTTCCCGCTTTCGCGAGCGACTCGTAGTCGTACGGAAGATCGAGCTGCTCCTCGAAGATGCACGCCGAGGATCCGCCGCCGGGCTGAATCGCCTTCAGCGTTCGCCCGGGACGCAATCCGCCCGCAAGGTCGAGCAGCTCGCGCACCGGCGTTCCGAGCGGCACCTCGTAGTTGCCGGGCCGTTGCACGTGGCCGGAAACCGAGACGATCTTGAAGCCCTTGCTGCGCTCCGTCCCGGCGCCGGCGAACCATTCCCAACCGCGTGCGAGAACGGGTACGAGATAGGCGAGCGTCTCGACGTTATTCACGACCGTCGGCATGCCGTAGAGACCTTCAACGGCGGGGAAGGGTGGCTTCAAGCGCGGCTCGCCGCGCTTGCCTTCGAGCGAGTTGAGCAATGCCGTCTCCTCGCCGCAAATGTACGCACCGGCACCGCGATGCACCGTCACCTCGAGATCGTAGCCGCTGCTCAAGATGTTCTTCCCGACGAAGCCTGCCGCGCGCGCCTCGTCGAGAGCGCGCGCAAAGACCTGATACCCGTCCTTGAACTCGCCGCGAATATAGATGAACGCGTGATGCGATCCGATCCCGTATGCACCGAGCAGCATCCCTTCGAGCACGAGATGCGGTACGTTCTCGATGAGCATTCGGTCTTTGAACGTTCCCGGCTCCGCTTCGTCGGAGTTGCAGACCAGATAACGCGGCTTGCCGTTCTTCGGGAGGAAGCTCCACTTCTTGCCCGTCGGAAAGCCGGCGCCGCCGCGTCCTCGCAGACCGGATTTGTCGGCGTACTCCATCACCTCTTCGGGTTTCAGCGAGCTGAGCGCGCGCTTCCACTGCTCGTAACCGCCGCGTTTGCGATACACCTCGATCGAACGAAGATCCACTTCGCCGATCCCCTCGGTGAGAACTTTAGTGACCGGCACGCGCGCCCTCGCCTTCTTCTTCCTCGATCACCGCGACGACGTCGCGCGCCTCTTGGACGGCGCGCTCGCGTGTCGCGCCATAGAATGAAGGTCCGCGCTCGACGATCCGATCCAGCATGATGATACCCGGCTCGTCGCCAACCCCGCCGGCGTTGTCGGGACTCTCCGTCCCGATCGCGCCGGCCGAACGCCCGCCACGCGCGACCTCGCCGAGGCGTGGAAGGCTCCACGTGCGGCCGGGCGCTTCCGTCTGCGCGCGCGGCGCAACTGCGTAAGCACCCGTGCGCATTGCCGTGACCATGCCGTCGACCCGCTTCGGCTCCAGATCGTAGACGAACTCAAGATTGACCTGCGCGCACGTTGCACGATCGCACGCCGCGAGACACTCGACCTCTTCGTACGAGACGAGCCCGTCCGGCGTCGTCTCGAGGTGACCGACGCCGAGCTTCTCGTGAAACGCTCGCATCACGTCTTCGGCGCCGTTGATCGTGCAGGCAAGACCGCGGCAGACCTGGACCGTGTACTTACCGACCGGCCTGCGATAGAGCAGCGTGTAGAACGACACCGTCGACTCGACGACCGCCGGCGTAACACCGAGCATCTCGGACGCGGCGCGCATGGCCTCCGAGCTTACGAAGCCTTCGTGTTCTTGAAAGAGCTGCATGATCGGCAAGAGGGCAGAGCGCGGATTTTCGTATTGCGCGATGATCTTCTCGCACTCCGGACGAAGCCGCTCGAGTAACGCGGGAAATTGTTCTTGCCGTTCGTTCACCGTGGCTTCAACCTCATCGTACGTGCGAGTCGCATTATCTGTCGACCTCGCCGAAGACTGGATCTAACGACCCGATCGAGACGACGAGGTCGGCGATGAGATTCCCCGGAGCGATGCCTTTGATCGCTTGCAGGTTGTAGAGAGACGGTGGGCGTGTGCGAACGCGATAGGGACGATTGCCGCCGTCGCTCACGATGTAGTACCCGAGCTCCCCGCGCGGAGACTCAACCGCTTGATAGACGTCGCCCGGAGGAACGCGGAAGCCCTCGCTCACGATCTTGAAGTGATGGATCAGTGCCTCCATGGACAGCGCAATCGTCTCCTTCGGCGGCGCCGCAACCTTCGTATCGTCGATCATCACCGGCCCCGGCTCTTCGAGCTGCCCGCGAACTTGTTTCAGGATACGATGTGCCTGTTCCATCTCATCGAGACGTACGAGGAAGCGTGCGTAGGCATCGCCCTCCGTGCGCGTCGGCACGTCGAACTCGTAGCCTTCGTATCCGGAGTAGGGGAAGGCGCGACGGACGTCATACGCGAGGCCGCTCGCACGCAGCGAGGGTCCGGTAACACCCCACGAGATCGCGTCCTCGAGCGAGAGGCGCGCGATACCGATCGTGCGGTCTTGGAAGATCGGGTTCGCTTGCAGGAGTCCGCGCAAGTCGCGCATGCGTCCGGGGAACTTCTGCAGCAGCGCATCGAACGTGTCGAGGAATCCTTCCGGCAGATCTCCGTTGCAGCCGCCCACACGCAAGTAGTTCGGATGCATGCGCGCACCGCCGACCGCCTCTTGCAGATCGAGGATGTTCTCGCGCAGATCGAACGTGTAGAAGAATACCGACATCGCGCCGAGATCGAGCGAATGCGTGCCGAGCCAGACGCAGTGCGACGCGATGCGGGTGAGCTCGCCGAACAGCACGCGAATACGCTGCGCACGCTTCGGGATACGGTCGCCGATCCCCAAGAGCCGCTCGACGCCAAGGACGTAGCAGAGCGAGTTAGATTCCGGCGCAAGGTAATCCATGCGCTCGATCACCGTCTGTGCCTGCGACCAGAAGAGGTTCTCGGCGGTCTTCTCGATACCCGTATGAAGGTAGCCGATCTCGGGGTCGGCGCGAACGACGCTCTCGCCCTCGATCTCGAGGACGAGCTGTAAGACACCGTGCGTTGACGGGTGTTGCGGCCCCATCGAGAGCACCATCGAGTTGCCCTCTTGCGAAACGATCTCAGGCGTCAGAGGCGCTGTGGAGAGACTCACTCGCCCCCGCTCTCCTTTTGCTGCTCTTGCAACGCTGCAAGTGTCTCGCCCGACGGAGGCGTTCCCGCTTGAACGTTGCTTTTCAGAGCGAACGCCGGGCGCGGCGATCGCTCTCGTGCGGGACCGCGCAGCGGGTAATCCTTGCGCAGTGGATAGCCTTCCCACGTGTGCGGCATCTGGATGCGCCGTAAATCAGGATGACCGTCGAAGACGATCCCAAACAGATCGTACACCTCGCGTTCGGCCCAGTCGGCCGCCTTCCACACGTCGCTGACGGTCGGCAGATGCGGATGCGCCGCGTCGACACCGCATAACAGGCGCATGCGCTGCGGCGTGCCGAGTTGCTCGACGCTGCGCGGCTGCGCGGTCAACTTCAGAAGATGGTACACGACGTCAAAACGCGGCGTACGCTGCGGGTAGTCCACCGCTCCGAGGTCGAGCAGCATCGTCCAGCCCTGCGCTCGCAGCGCCTCGAGACGCGTGCGTACCTGCGAGGCGTCGATACGTTCAATCGTGGCGTCCTCGATCGGGGGGCGTAGGCTCGGTGGATCGACCGCTGCGCCCGCGAGCGGTGGCGTTTGCGTACTCGGCAAGGCTCTTCCTTATTTCACTATGAACGCGCGAGGAAACCGCCGCGGCCGCCTTCGCGGATTTGCTGCTGGATCAGGGTGATGCCGTGCAGCAAACCGTCCGGAGTCGGTGGACAGCCGGGAACGTACACGTCAACCGGGATGATGGTGTCGACACCTTGGACGATCGCGTAGTTGTCGAAGACACCGCCCGAGCTCGCACACGCGCCCATCGAGATGACCCACTTCGGATCCGCCATCTGATCGTAGATGCGCTTGATGACCGGTGCCATCTTCCATGCGACACGCCCGGAGACGATCATGAGATCGGCTTGACGCGGGGAGCTGCGAAAGACTTCAGAGCCGAGTCGCGCGATATCGAAGTGTGGATCGGTGACGCTCATCATCTCGATCGCGCAGCAAGCGAGCCCCATCGTCAGCGGCCAGACACTCGAGCTCTGCGCCCAGCGTGCCGCGTCATCGACGCGCGTCAGCAGGAATTTCCCCGGCCCTACCTCCACTGAAATCCGCCCTTCTTCCACACGTAAGCGTACCCGATCGCCAGCACGACGACGAAGACAATCATCTCGAACAGCCCGAAAAGTCGCAGCGCGTGCATTTGCACGGCCCAAGGATAGAAGGAAGCTGCCTCTACGTCGAAGACGACGAAGAGCATTGCGATCAAGTAAAAGCGCACGGGAAAGCGCCCGGAGAGCGCCGACGTAGGCTCGACCCCGCACTCATATGGATCGGCCTTTTGTGGATTTGGCTTGCTTCGCCCGAGGAGGCCTGGGAGCCCGGTGAAGAGCAGCGCCGCAGCGAGAGCAATGATCAGGTAGATGCCGACCGGCGCATACGGGGTCATCGCGTCTTTCATTGTATAACAGGCGAAGCGACCCTGCGAGGCGTAGGGAGCCGCATGCGCTGGCTTGCCGTGCTCGCGGGGTTCGTCTTACTCTTGGGCGCAGATGGAGGCGGTTGCTCGGCACCGCCGCACGTCGTCGGCGTGCAAGACTACGGCTCGATCACGGGTCGCATTCTCGACGCAACGACGAATCTTCCGATTCCCGACGTGCTCGTCTCAGTGGGGTCGCTCTACACGGCCTCCACCGATGCCAAGGGAGCGTTCGTGCTCTCCCACGTGCCGATCGGCCAGCAAACCGTCACTATTCGCGCCCCGGCATACACGACCGTGACCGACACGGTCATGGTGACCAAAGACCAAGGAGTCTCGATCGGGTACGCGCGCCTCGTACCAATTGCAATGCCCGCGGGAATGACGACGCTTCCGCCGCCTCCAGTTCCGTCAGAGCAGCCGTCCGAGCAGCCGTCCCCGGTGCCGCCCGAGACGCCCAAGCCCTAAGGGAACTTTAGGTCGTGCGCGCCGGCGACGTCGTGGTCTTGCTCATCGGGATCGCTGCGATCGCACTTGCGCTCGCGGATGTCTTTCAATCGGTCGTTGTCCCTCGGGCCCCGACGCTGCTCTACCGCATCAGCCTCGTCGTCTGGCGCGGTCTCTGGCATTTTTGGCCGGTGCTCGCCTACCGCTTCCACCCGCGTGACGGTAACAAACGGGAAGATTCCCTCGCGACCTTCGCGCCTTTTGCGCTGATCGCAATGCTCGTGACGTGGGTCGCCGTGCTCGTTCTCGGCTACGGCGCAATTCTCTGGTCAGTTCGCCGTGAGCTCTCGCCGGTGCCGCACTCCTATTGGGACACCGCCTATTTCGCCGGCACCTCGCTGCTCACGATCGGCTTCGGCGACATCGTTCCGCGCCCCGGATTTGCTCGCTTCATTTCACTCTGCGCGGCGGCATCGGGGCTCGGCGTTCTTTCCATCACCACCGCCTATCTCTTTGCGTTGTTCGGAACATTTCAGCGGCGCGAGTCTTTCATTGTCACGTTTTCCGCGCGCGCGGGCTCGCCGCCGAGCGCCGTCGGCCTCTTCGAGATCGCTGCGAAGACGCACACGCAGCAGAGCTTGCGCATGATCATGATCGAGGCGCAGGCCTGGATAGCTTCGCTCATGGAGAGTCACCTTGCCTATCCCGTGCTGGCCTTCTTCCGTTCGAGTCACGACGATCAGTCATGGGTGGGCACGCTCGGCGCGCTTCTTGACGCATCGCTTATCGCAAACACGACGCTTGATCACGGCGAGCACGGTGAAGCACGGATCTGCTTTGCCATCGGGCGGCACGCCGTGCACGACCTTTCGAAATACTTCCGCCTCATCGGCAGCGTGGACCGTACCCCCGGTATCTCGCGCGAGGACTTCGATCGCGCCTACGAGCGCCTCGGCGCCGCCGGCTACGTGCTCCACGAGCGCGAGCGCGCCTGGCAAGACCTTTCGAACATGCGCGCGGACTACGCCGGAAGTCTCGACGCGATGGCTGCGTACTTCCGCATTCCTCCGGTCGCATGGCTCGGGGAACGCACGCTACACGGGCATGGCGTCGTACGCCAATAATGCAGCGCGAAGGGCGTCGAGGCCGGCACCGGTCCTTGCGCTAACCGCGAGCGCACGTGGATCGCGCGAAGCGCCGATGTTCATCGCATCGATCTTGTTCAGGACGAGCAGGCGGGGTTTCTGATCCAGCCCGAGTGAATGCAGGAGCGCTTCGACGGCGCGTTCCTGACGCTCGCGGTCGGCGCTCGATGCATCCGTCACGTGAACGAGCAGATCCGCCTCGCTCAGCTCCTCGAGTGTTGCGCGGAACGCCGCAACGAGATCCTTAGGAAGGTCGGTGATGAAACCGACGGTGTCGACGACGCGAACGTAGCGCTGGGGAGCGAGGTAGACGCGTCGCACGGTCGGATCGAGTGTGGCAAAGGGTTGATCGGCAACGAACGCATCGGAGTGCGCGAGCGCGTTGAGCAGCGAGGACTTGCCGACGTTCGTGTAGCCGACGAGCGCGATCAGCGGCTCGCGCCGGTTCTCTGAGCGCTGCGTCGCACGCCGGCGCCGCACCGCATCGAGCCGGCTGCGCAGGGCGGAGATGCGTTGCGCGATACGACGGCGATCGGTTTCGAGCTTCGTCTCGCCGGGGCCCCGCGTGCCGATTCCACCGCCGAGCCGCGAGAGGTCGGCGCCGACGCCGATGAGATTCGACTGGCGGTAGCGTAGTTGCGCGAGCTCGACCTGGAGTTTGCCCTCGCGGCTGCGCGCGTGGCGCGCAAAGACGTCGAGAATCACCATCGTGCGATCGACGATCGGCACCTGGATGACGCGCTCGAGGCTCTTGCGTTGTCGCGGGCGCATGTCGTCGAGGACGAGCACGACGTCTGCATTGAGGTCCCGCACTGCTTCGGCAACCTCGCGCGCCTTGCCGCTGCCGATGAGCGTCGACGCGTCCGGCGCACGCCGCCGCTGTACGACTCGCCCGGCGATCGCGACGCCCGCAGCGCGTGCGAGCGCCTCGAACTCCTCGAGCTCCGGCTCGAGCGGGCGCTCCGGATTGCCTCGGTCGAGTGCGACGACGAGCCCGCGTTCTGCGGCGGGCAACCTTCGCGTCATGGCGTAAGCATAGCACGAGAGAGGCGGCTGTCGTCGTCACGGCGTACTACGCCTGTGATGAATAAACCCCGCTTCCTCGCGTTGACGTCATTGGTGCTCGCAGCGACGGCGTTGCGCCTCGCGCCCCATCCGCCGAACTTTGTCCCGATCGCCGCAATCGCACTCTTCGGCGGCGCGACCTTCAGTGATCGGCGGGCTGCGCTCTTGCTTCCTCTCATCGCGATGGCTTTGAGCGACGTCGTGCTTGGATTCTCCATCTCGACGATATTCGTCTATGCGAGCTTTGTGCTCATCACGGGTCTCGGATTCATGCTTCGTGACCGCAGCAGCCTTGGGCAGATCGCAAGCGCCTCGGTGGCGGGCGCCGTCCTCTTCTATGCAGTGACAAACCTTGGAGTCTGGCTCGTCGGGGGTCTCTATCCGAAGACCCTCGCCGGGCTTGCGACGTGCTACGTCGCCGCGATCCCGTTCTTCTGGAACACACTCCTCAGCGATCTTTTCTACGTGGCGTTGCTCTTCGGCATCTGGTCGCTGGCACGACGCCGTTGGCCCGTGCTCGCAGCAGTGAAGGCAGGCTAGCAGCCGCCCTATCCATCTGGAGCACGCCGCACATCGCAGTCTTAACCGGCTGGATAACGGCGTGGGAACGCGGCCGCGGAAAGGGGCGTCCATGAAGAAACGCCCTGCAAACGCTAAAGAGGCCGTCGCGCTGCTCAAAGAGTCGGGCGCGAAGATGGTTGACCTGAAGTTCACCGACGTGCCCGGCACGTGGCAACACACCTCCGTTCCCTCAGACCAGATCGACGAAGAGACGCTGCTCGCCGGAATCGGTTTCGACGGCTCCTCGATCCGCGGCTTCCAATCGATTCACGAGTCGGACATGATCTTGAAGCCCGATCCGACGACAGCCGTCATCGATCCATTCAGAGCGGTACAGACGCTCTCGTTCGTCTGCGATGTCTTCGACCCCGTAAAGGAGGATCTCTACGAGCGCGACCCGCGCAACATCGCGCGCAAGGCCGAAGCCTACTTACGCTCGACGGGCATCGCGACAACCTCGTTCTTCGGCCCCGAAGCCGAGTACCATTACTTCGACCGCGTCTCGTACGAGAACACGAGCAGTCGCGCGTTCTACGAGATCGACTCGAAGGAGGGCTCGTGGAACTCGGCCGTCGAGCCGAGCGGCTATACGATCCGGCCGAAGGAAGGGTACTTCCCCGTACCGCCGTCGGATACGCAAGCCGACGTTCGCGCCGAGACCGCGCTGACGCTCGGTGAGTGGGGCATGCAGGTTGAGATGCAGCACCACGAGGTCGGAGCGAGCCAAGCCGAGATCAACTTCCGCTGCGACTCTCTCTTACGCACGGCGGATAATCTCATGGCGTTCAAATACATCGTGAAGAACGTCGCCATGCGTCATGGCAAGAGCGTTACCTTCATGCCCAAGCCGGTTTTCGGCGACAACGGCTCGGGGATGCACGTGCACCAGTCGCTGTGGAAGGACGAGACGCCGCTCTTCTACGATGCCTCCGGCTATGGCGAAGCATCGCAGTTGATGCTCTACTACATCGGCGGCCTGCTGACGCACATCGACTCGCTGCTCGCCTTCTGCGCCCCGACGACGAACTCGTACAAACGCCTCGTGCCGCACTACGAGGCTCCCGTCAACGTCGCGTTCTCCGCCCGCAATCGATCGGCAGCCGTGCGCATCCCCGTTTTCTACAAGGCGAAGCCTGCGACGAAGCGCCTCGAGTTTCGCCCGCCCGATCCAACCTGCAACCCATACCTCGCATTCTCCGCGCTGCTGTGCGCCGGTCTCGACGGCATCAAACGCAAGATCGACCCGGTCGCCGCCGGGTTCGGGCCGCTTGACGAGAACATCTACGAGCTCCCACAGGAGAGAGCCGCGAAGATCCGCTCCGTTCCGGGGTCGCTTCGCCAATCTCTCGACGCGCTCGCCGCCGATCATGCCTATCTCACCGAAGGCGGCGTCTTCAACGAGAGCTTCATCCGTTCGTGGATTTCCTACAAGACCGAGCGAGAGCTCCGCCCCGTCGAGATTCGCCCCCACCCCTACGAGTTCTACTTATACTACGATTGTTAGGCGTCGTTGAAATCAGCGCGTCCTAATGCATGACGTGGGCGTCGGAGCCGATAATCCACCCGCTACGCCCATGGAGCGCGCCTGAGAGAATGCGAACGTAAAGGGCATCGTCGAGTGTGAGAGCGTAACGCGGCTGCACGTACCTCGGGATGCAAGAGAGGACGATCGCGCGCGTTCCACCGGACGCAAGAAGCGCGCGCGGCAGCAGGGCTTGTATTTCGTCGAACGAGGCGAGATGGTAGGCACGAAGTCGAAAGCGCGAATCCCAGAGCAGAACCATGGGATCGTCGCCCGCGCCGAAGAGCACAACCTGCTCACCCGCGTGCATGCCGCACGATGCTCGTGCCGGCGAGGCTGCGATCACTGCGAGCAGCGCGAAGACGAGCGCGCAGCCGACCTTATGCATGGTTCGCACCGCCGAGAAGACGCACGACGAGCAGCGCGAGGTCGTCGCTTGGACGATTTCCGCTGCGCCTACGAACGCGCCCGACGAGATCGTCCGCTAGATCCTGTGCGCGGGCGGGACCAGCGGCAATCCACTCCCTCGCGCCCTTCTCGCCCAGCAGCTCCCCGGATCGCGAGCGCGCCTCGGTGAGACCATCGGTGGCGAGAACGATGACGTCATCCCGTGTGAGCTGCGTCGCCTCCGACCGATAGTCGGTCTCGATGACGCCGAGCAACGGCCCCGTCACGGGCAGCGCCTCGACCGTTCCGTTCGCGTGCCGACGAACGTACGCGGAGTCGTGCCCTGCGCTTGCATACCTCAACGAACCGCTCGAGCAGTTCAAGATTCCGACGAACATCGTGATAAAGAGCGACGGGTTATCGATGGTCTTCGCAAACGTCTCGTTGAACTCAGTCAAGATCATGCCCGGATCGGCATGTCGCAACGCAATCGAGCGCACGGTGAAGCGCACGAAGGCCGTCAGGACGGCTGCATCGACGCCTTTGCCGCTCACGTCGGCAACGAGCAGGAGTGCCTGCCCCTCCGAGAGCGGGAAGACGTCGTACACGTCTCCACCGACGCGCGCGCGGCTCGTCGCGGAGAGATACGCGGAGCCGACGTCGCAGTTCGGTATCGGAGCATGCGTGCTACGGAACGCTTGCTGCAAGACCTCCGTCACCATTCGCTCCTCGTGCAGCTCGCGGCTCAATCTCGAACCGTACGCGTTGAAGAGAATCGCAAGCAAACCGAAGATGAGCAACCAAAAGGCGCGCACGTAGGACGTGCCGTTGATTTGGTCTTGGGTGCTGCGAGCAAGGCGCGCGCTTTCGTTGACGAGCGCGAAGCGCACCGCATCGGCAGTCGCCTCCTGGTAGTCGATGAATCCTTTGCTCGCCTTCGCCAGCGCGACGATGTCTCGACTCGGATGCTCCAGGAGCGGCTGCGCTATCTGCGTGCGCCAGCGTTGCTGAACGGCGGCATACTCGCGCAGGCGTTGCAGCGCAACGTCGAGTCGCTGATCGGCGAGCGCCGCACGCACCGCCAACTCCTTGCCGCCCCATGCCGATGTCGCCGTCGCATACTGTTGCACGTAGAATGGGTCTTGCGTCAGGATGTAGCCGCGCAGTGAATTCTCTTCGTCGATTTGCAGGCGGAGCATCTCTTGCAAGTCGATCTGCGCGCGCTGCATCTCCGCTTCGCGATCGAACGTGTCGGCGATGCTTGCGCGCGTTTGAAAGGCGCCCTGAACGGCGATACCGAGCGTCAACACGAGAAAGATCGTGAAGACGACCGTACCGGCAGCTCGCTCGGTCAACGCAGGCAAAGGTTTCAGAAGGGAACCTCCGAACTGGCCGCCATGCAGGTGCGGCTTGACACGAGCATCTTCAAGTCTTACGACGTTCGAGGGATTTATCCGGCCGAGCTGAACGACGACGTCGCATACGGCATCGGGCGCTGCTTCGTACCGCTCCTACGGGCACGCACGATCGTCGTCGGGCGCGATATGCGTCCTTCCGGAGCCAAGCTCTTCGAAGCGTTCGCACGCGGTGCAACAGAAGCCGGCGCCGATGTCATCGACATAGGCCAAGTCTCTACCGATGCGCTCTACTTTGCAGTCGGAAAGTTCGGCTTTGACGGCGGCGTGATGATCACGGCCTCCCATAACCCCGCGAACTACAACGGCATGAAGTTTACACGTGCACGGGCCGAAGCGATCTCTCTCGAAAGCGGCCTCGCAGATATTCGAGACCGCATCGCATCCGGTTCGCTACCGCAGCCGGCAAGCACGCCCGGAACGATCTCCGAGCGCGATGTTCTCGACGCCTTCGCGGAGCACTGCCTCTCCTTCACCGATCAGCGCACGATCAAACCGTTCAAAATTGCCATCGACGCGGGGAACGGCATGGCCGGTAAGACGGTACCGTACGTCTTCAAGCACTTGCCGTGCGAGGTGATCCCGCTCTACTTCGAGCTCGACGGGAGCTTCCCAAACCATCCGGCGAGCCCGATCGAGCCCGAGAATATGGCGGACCTGCAAGCCGCAGTGAAAAAACATGAATGCGATCTCGGTGCCGCCTTCGACGGAGACGCCGATCGCATGTTCATCGTCGACGAGAAGGGCGCGATCGTCGACGGTAGCACCGTCACCGCGCTCGTCGCACTCAACACGCTCAAACGCCACCCGGGGGCGAAGATCCTGTACAACCTCATCTGCAGCCGCAGTGTCCCAGAGCTCATCGTGCGCGCGGGCGGCGTGCCGATCCGCTCTCAAGTCGGACACTCCATCATCAAGAAGACGATGCGCGAACAAGACATCGTGTTCGGGGGCGAGCATAGCGGCCATTTCTACTTCAAGGACAACTGGTACGCCGACTCGGGGATGATCGCGCTCATGCAGTGCCTCGAGGTGTTCAGCGAGGCACCCGTTCCCGTGAGCGAGGTCATCGCGCCCATCGACACGCGCTTTCGCTCGGGCGAGATCAACTCGCACGTCGCCGACGTGTCTGCGACGATCGCACGCATCGAGTCGCACTACAAAGATGCCGCGATCGACCACCTCGACGGTGTAACGGTCTCGTACCCGCACTGGTGGATGAACGTCCGCCCCTCGAACACCGAGCCGCTCTTGCGGCTCAACGTCGAAGGCGACACGAGAGAGTTGATGGAGCGGCACCGCGACGAAGCGCTGGGTCTGATTCGCAACGGGAAAGCTTAAGGTTATTCGGTCGAAGAGGCGGAGCAGTAGGAGCGAGCTAGGACGGCGAGCGTTGCGAGTCGCGCTCGGGGAAGAGAAACTGGCCCTGGCTCGAAGCTGACGCCTCGTGGGACTCACGTTGGGGCCCGCTTCTATCGCGCTCGGTGACGGAAGCTCGACGTTCGGTCGCTTGGCGATTGCGGAAGGCCGCATCGACGCGTTGCTGGCCGGAGAGGGCGCCTGCGACGTGCGACTTCCCGAGGGGAGCACGATTGCTCCGGGGCTCATCGACGTCCATACGAACGGCGCCGCCGAGCAGTTATTCAATCGCGATCAAGGAAACGCGGTCCAGGTAGCCTCGCGCGAGTTCGCACGCTCCGGTGTCACCGGCTTCGTCGCCGGCGTCATGACCGCGCCCTGGGAGTCGATGCTGCACGCAGCCTCCGAGGTCATCGAGGCGGCGCATGCTCTCGAAGAGGACGACCCACGTGGCGCACGCTGTCTCGGCGTTCACTTTGAAGGCCCGTTCTTGAACCCAAAGTTTCGGCGCGTGCATCGAAGCGAGTGGCTGCTCCCGGCATCCGAGCGCGGCGCGAAGGAAATGGTTGAGGCGTGCCGCGGTGGCTGCCTCATGGTGACGCTCGCCCCGGAAATCGACGGTGCCGCGGAGGCTGCTCGCGTCTTTCTCGAGCACGGCGTCACATGCTCCGCAGGGCACACCGCAGCCCGCTATCGCGAAGGGATGCTCGCTATCGGCCTCGGCTTTCGCTCGCTGACGCATGCCTTCAACGGCATGCCGCCGCTCGATCATCGCGACCCGTCGTTGCTTGCGGCATTCATCCAGGATCGCCGAACGCTCGTGCAGGTCATCTGCGACGGGTTCCACGTTGCTCCGGTGATGATCGACATTCTCCACCGCACGCTCGCCGAACGCATCGTCCTTGCAACCGACAATATGCCGCCGGCTGATCCCGGCTATCACATCGAGGGTGGCGTCATGCGCTCCGCCGACGGTACCATCGCCGGCAGCGCGCTCACCATGGACGAAGCTGTGCGCAACTACATGCAGTACGCGGAACTACCTTTCGCGCGCGCGATCGTAGCGGCGACGCACGCACCGGCGAAGCTCGTCAACCATCACAATATCATTGGACGCATCGCACCCGAAATGCGGGCGGACCTCTCGATCTGGGACGCGGAGTACCGCGTGACCGGCACGATGGTCGGCGGCGAGCTCGTCTACAACGCTCTCGCCGCTACGGCGTAGCGGCTCTCGCCGCATTCGCTGCGGCGCGGCCGCGCATTGCCGAGCGCAGCATCGTCGTCGCTGCGTAGAGCACGACGATGATGACGAGCCATCGCACGTACTCGAGCGGAAGCGACTTCACGACGAAGGCCGCGATGGCGACGCCGGGCAGGCCGCCCAGCGTCAGCCCGAGGGCCGCGCGCAGCGAGTACGCGTCAAACTGCATGAAGCGTGCGCTGGCGAACGGCATGAGGAAGGCGCACGAGCCCATCATGATCGGAAACGCCGCCTTCGGACTCATGCCGAGCAACGCCACGAGGATCATGCACGGTGCATAGAGTCCGATGCCGATGGTCATGAGCGCGCCGAGGCAGAAGTTGACGGCGATCGCGAAACCGAGCGTCGGGCCACGCA
Source organism: Vulcanimicrobiota bacterium (assembly GCA_030041225.1). Classification (GTDB taxonomy): domain Bacteria; phylum Vulcanimicrobiota; class Vulcanimicrobiia; order Vulcanimicrobiales; family Vulcanimicrobiaceae; genus Tyrphobacter. The sequence goes on from JASHOG010000117.1 coordinate 59,878, forward strand.
ACGCGAGTGCTGAGCCGCCCGCCGGAAACCAATTCAGGTTGCTCATCAGAAAGAGCGCGGCCGCGACGAGCAGCGCGCCGCCCATGCCAATCTGCACCGAACGGCGGGGAAGGCGCGCCACGAGCCCTGCCCCGAGCCATGCGCCCAGAACGGAAGCAAGAATCAACGAGACGAGCGTGAGCGGATCGACTTCGATGATCGCGATGAAAGCAAGTGCTTCGAGAATCGTCGGCAGCGTGTGCCCCACGTTGAGCGTTCCGGGGATGCGCTCGTCCGGCACGAGCTTGAAGAACTTGTAGAGCGAGGTCGTGACGGCGAACGAGCCGATCCCAAGCGTGTCGAGAAAGTCGGTCACGAAGCCGATTGCAAGCTCGAGCGGCTTCGGCCACGCGAACCCACCGCGGCGCGAAATATAGGCCGTCCATGATCCCACGAGCAGCAGCGCCACGAGGCCGAGCCCGATAAGCAAAATCTCTCGGACGTTCATGCTCCGGATATGCTCCCGTCGCACTCCGGCAACCTTCAGCCGTGCGAGCGCGGCTCAATGGTTGAGCTACTGGAGGGGCCGGACATGCCGGCCTCTCTTCTTTTCTTGCTGGGGTTAGCGGCGGCAGCAGATCTCGAGTTTATTCCCTTCCGCGTCTTCGAAGAACGCGGCGTAGTAGGTCGGGCTGTACTCGGTCATGAGCAGCGGGCCGTCGAACTCGCGGGCGCCGTTCTGCCGCGCGATCGCGGAGAGGCGATCGACGTCTCCACGGGACGGCACGGCGAACGCGACACGCGTTCCGTTTGGGACGTGACCGTCCTCGTGCACGATCCAGAAGAACGCATCGTCACCCGTCTCATTCGGACGGTGATACCCGACTGACTCGCTGTCCGCATGCAGATCGGTATACCCCATGGCGCCGAGAAGCGCGTCGTAGAGCGGACGCACACGCGCAACGTTTCCGACGCGAAAATCGACATGGTCGTACAGCATCAGCCCTTATCGCCTCCGCTTCCTCACGCGCGGCTTATCGACATGCAGCGTTCGAACATCGTATTGCAGCACTCTGGGATCGAGCGTCAGAAGCACGAGATCTTCTTCAAGCGCCTGCGCGATCAGCATGCGATCGAACGGATCGCGGTGAAGGGCCGGCAGTCCACCCGCCCTAGTCGCGTGGCGTTGCGAGATGGGTAGTGAGCGCAGGAGCAATCTGGAAGAACGAGTCGATATGTACCGCTCGGGCGACTCAGGCAAACGCAGCTTGCCGAGCGAGGACTTTACGGCCATCTCCCACGCGGACGCAGTAGATAGGTACCGCTCCACAGCCTGGTCGATGGCCTGACGGAACTCGATGGGAACGCGCTCGGTCTGGTCGGCGAGAAACAAGAACACGTGCGTGTCCAAAAGAACGCCGCTCACATATACTCCTTGAAATCCTCCAGCGGCTCGTCGAAGTCCGGCGATATCCAAAGCTTGCCGCGGTCCATTCCGAAGGCGTCGCTCGGCTTTCGCTCCTTCACGGGCACGAGCTTTACCAGGGGCTTCCCGTTGCGTGCGATCACGACTTCCTCGCCCTTGAGTGCCTCGCCGACGAGGAGAGAAAAGTGGGTCTTCGCTTCGTACATGTTGACCTGCTTCACCTGGTCTAGTCTAGCATGCCAGACCTACAGCTGCAAGGTCTACGAGGGTACGATCTCCCGTGTTGCCGCAGCGTTGAAGTAGCTCGCTCGTGGATGGTGGAGCACGATCGCCGCCGTCGATTGCTCCGGAACGATCTGATACGCCTGCGTCAGCGTCACGCCGATGCGGCGCGTCGCGTCCAGCAGCGAGAAGACGGTCTCGTGCTGCGCGAGGTCGGGGCAGGCGCCGTAGCCCCAAGAGTAGCGCTTCCCGCGACGCTCTTCGAGAGCAAGCTCGCGACGGATGTGACGGTGAACGAGCTCGGCAAGTGCCTCCGCTGATTGTACGGAGAAGCCGTGCAGAAAGTACGCCTCGCTGTAGGCTGCCGCACGTTGAAGCT
>JASHOG010000118.1 GCA_030041225.1 Vulcanimicrobiota bacterium
GAATTATTCAACCGGTTCGGGCTGGATTCGGCGGCATACGCGCGCTACTACGACGAAAACTACGACTATTTCTACTCTGTGGCGCCGGCCTACACGCTCGTCGTGGACGAGGACGTCAAGAGCCTCGGTGTTCCAAATACCGATCCTGAAGTACTCGATCGGGCGATCGCATTGTGGGAGCAAGGCGCCGATGAAGCCAAGGCACGACGGATACTCACGCGTTACACGCTGCTCGACTACCAGACCGTGAACGAGTGGCGAGGGTGGTTCGAGGCGCACCGTTCGCGGCTTTTCTTCACCCAGTCAGGCGGCTTCGTCTTCATGGTCGACACCGAAGACCGTGCGATTCCCGGTAACAGCTACGCGAAGGTAGTCGCCGAGCGCGATGCTGCCGTTACAAAGCAGCACGGAGGAAATGATAGGCTCGCCCCCGTCAACCTCAAGGCTCATATCGATTCACCGGAAGGCGGCGCGAAGGCAATAGTCGTCACACTCAGTATCAGCTCCGGCTTCCACGTTTACGCGGACGTCGCGTCACAAGACCCGTTCATCCCAACGAAAGTCACGGTCGAACTTCCCGCGGGGTACGCGACGGTCGGCCCGATGAGAGCACCGCCCGTGAAGCCCTTGGCCGAGTCAACGACGACGGTGTTTACGGACGAGGCGAAATTTGTGCAGGCGATTGCCGGCCACGGCGCCGGCACGGCAAAGGTCACCGTAACGTATCAGGCATGTGACGATCATGTCTGTTTGCCTCCGACAGAGGCGGAACTGCGGGTCCGGCTCCACTAAGCTCCGCGGTTGGGTGGCAGGTGTACAGGCCCGAAGGCGAGCACTGTACACCCGTGCCGTTGAGCAATGCTGAAAAGGTCCGGGCCAGCGCGGCCCGCAGGCGCCATCGGGCCCGTGAGACGGGCCTCTGCATCACGTGCTGTAGGGAGCGGCCCATCCCGGGACGCGTCGTTTGCTCCACCTGTACGGCCAAGAATCTCGAGCGCAAGAGAGCGCGTCGTCTTCTCGTGGCTGGGCGCGGGGCAACGGCGAGGTCCAGCGATCACGCCGGGCCGACCATTGCACCGCTCGACGTCGAGCTCTCGACAAGCTCGCTGCGTGCTACGATCGGTGTTGCCGAGAGACTGTTCCTGTCCGGGAAAGGAGCGGAGGCCGTCACCCTCCTTGGCTCAACAGAGTCAGCGGCTGTTGAAGTCTCTGATTGGAACCTTGCAGCCGAGGTTCTAGGGACTTTCTGTAAACTGGAATCTAGGATGGGCGCCCATCGGTCATGTCTAAAACACGCGCACGCCATCTTGAAGCTTCCGCTTCCTCGCAACTCCGTTTGGCTGATGACCGGCCATCTTTACTATGCGCGCGCGCTCGTGTATTTGGGCAAAGTGCAAATAGCCTTGAATGTATTGATGGCTGCGACGAAACGTTGCGACTACACGAGAGTCGGAGCGCTTGCGAGCTACCTGGAAGTCCGAGCTTTGGCCGAGCTTCACGGCTCGATGAAGGCCTTATGTCTTAAGGACTTCCAGTTGGCGAGCGACCTTGCTCAAGCGATCGACGATCCGTGGACGCACGCGGTTCTTTTGAACAACTTCGCCGTTGCTGCCGCGAGATTTGGCGAAGTCGCTCTAGCGAAGGAGTTGCACGCGCGGGCGATCTCGTTCGCGAGCGAACACAGGCTGGGTGCCCTGATCGAGCATGCAAAGTTATCGCAGATCCAGAGCATGCTCGTGTTCGGAGAGATCCAGCAGATCAAAGGGGTTCTCCAAGGTTTGGTCCCGTTCTCCAAGGCGTTGCTCAAGAAGGAGGGGCATCACGCGGCAGTCGTCGCATGCCTCGCTGCAACGCTTATGGGTGAAAAGCTTGCCGATTTCTCTCGGCCGCACCTCTGTTGCGCAGTTCAGACAGGCTCTTCGGCGGCAATCGCGGCGACCGCGGGAATCTATCATGTATTCTATTCCCGCAGTGGAATGATGCCGGAAGCGCAGGCGATGCTCTCGGATGCACTTCCGCGTCTGGACGCGAGCCTCTTCGGCTCTTGGTGCAGCCTTTGGCTGGCCATCGAGGTGGCTCTCTACGGAACGGCCTCCGATTGCGAACGCGTGCTCAGCCTCGCCCGCCCCGGCGACGATATCGTCGTGCAAGCCCTTCTCCTTTTAATTCAGGCTCGTCTCGCGCATCTAACGAATGATCAGAGCGTAACTGCGCTTCACGCCGGTCGTGCCGAAGCGATATTCCGAGCGATCGGATTCAGGTATTTCGAAGCGGTCGCGATGGAAGTCGGGGGACGGCTACGCGAGGCACACGCGCTGTACGAGTCGATTGGGGCGATTCCTGACGCGCGCCGCCTTCGCGGCTTGCAGGATGCGCCATTAGTCCGGCCGCGTCTCACGCCTCGGCAAGAGCAGGTGGTCAGCCTCGTTATGCAGGGACTCGGCGTCGATAGAATCGCCACCTGTCTGCGCATCTCCGCGAAGACCGCCGAGCATCATCTAGAGTCTGCGATGCAGTCGGTTGGTGTCAACCGTCGCGAAGACCTCAAAGAGAGCCCCTACACTGCACACCTCCTAAGCGCGCTCGCGTAGGACTCTCTAGGGGAAAGCCCCCGATGCGCTGCCTGCCGGGCGGCGCCTATACTCGGATATGAGCGCCGTGCTGTCGACGAGTTCAAACGGTAGATCGCAGATCGTTCTACCGTGCTCGGGTGCTCCGAACGTCATTGACTTGATGAGACAGTACGCTCCCGTTCACGGAGGTCGCCCCGGGTATCAGATGCTGGCCGCGTTCCTACGTGAGGCCGTCGATACGGGGAAGCTTCCCATCGGCACGCGGCTCCCGAGCGAGCGCGTGCTTTCGCAGTGGATCGACGTCAGTCGAACGACGATACGCACGGCCTATCAAGCGCTCGAAGAAGCGGGGTATGCTGAGACACGCCCAAACGTCGGCACGGTCATCGTCGCCTCGATCGAGACGAAGGGAGATGCCGCCGCGATCTTTCGCCGCTCTTTCGTCCACCATAGCGCGCCGGTTCCGGGAAACTTCTTACTCGACCTCATGCGCTCGAACGATCGCTTCAGGCGCTACGGCTTCGACGCGGGCATGGCGGATCCCGAACTGTTTCCGCTCGCTGAGTTTCAGCTCGTGCTGGAGGAGTTGCTCACGACGCGCACGCGTGACGCACTTGCGTACGGCCTGACCGAAGGCCAGATCGCGTTGCGCGAGCGAATCGTCGACTACCTGCTGCGCTACCGTGGCATTACGGACATCGGGCCGGAAAACGTTCTCGTGACAACGGGGTCGATGCAGGCGCTCAATCTTATTGCCTCTGCCTTCGTTGAGCCGGGCGATGCCGTTGCGTTGGAGGACCCAACCTTCCCCGGCGCCATCCTCGTCTTTACGAATGCTCGGGCCGAGCTCGTTCCGATCCCCGTCGATCGGGACGGCATGGACCCGTCCGCTCTGGCGCAGTGCCTGCGAGATCGGTCGGGTTTTCGCTGCAAGCTTGTCTACGTTCAGCCTACGTTACAGAATCCAACCGGCGTAACGATGTCGCAGGAGAAACGCCTCGAGATGTGCGGTACGTGCCTCCGCGAGCGCGCCATCATCGTCGAAGATGATGCCTACGGTATTCTCGACGCGGATCCTCAAAGCGCGGCTCTCTTCACCATGCGCGGCGAGACGCCGATGATCTACGTCGGAACGTTCTCGAAACTTATCGCACCGGGACTGCGGGTTGGTTTTGTTGTTGCCGACACGGGTGTGATCCGGCAACTCACGCTGCTCAAGCAGGTAGCGGATCTGCATTCCAGTGGACTGAGCCAGTTGCTCGTTGAGGGATGGCTCGCCATGGGCGATGTAGGCGGCTACGTCACACGGTGCCGGGAACTCTACGCGCATCGGCTGGGCGAGATGCTCAGAGACCCGTTCTTTTTTGAGGATGCCGACGTTCCGCTCGCGCCGCAGGGCGGGTTCTACGTGTTCGGCCGATTCAAAGGAGATCGCACGTCCAGAAGCGTTCGCGAGGTAGCACAGCCGGCGGGAATCTCCTTCGCACTCGGCGAGCACTTCAGCTTGAGCTCAGGCGAGCCCACGGGCTTTCGCTTCAGCGTGAGCACGATTCCGGAACGCTCGATCCACATCGGTTTGCTGCGCTTGCGACAGGCCATGCGCCGTGAGCGCTAACGTATTACCAGACGTCGTGGGTGGGCTCCATTGAACGGGCCACGGAGAAGGCGTGGCTATTTACGAGGGTACTTGATGCCCCGATAATCAACCTAGCCAAGGGCTATCCTTTATGTCGCATTCCTGCGCGTAAGGCAGCGCCCGGAGCCATCGTTTTTCACAGAGACGGGTGTGAGAAAAGGAGAGATCGGAATGTTCGGAGCTTTGCGCCGTACTCGACTCAGCATAGTGAGCGTCATCTGTGGCGTGCTCGTTGTCGTCTTGGCTCAGCCCGCGTTGGCTCAGCTCAAGCCGGGAGTCACGCAGTCGGCCGCGCACACCGCGAACGTTAGCGGTACGGTCGCCCAGAGTAACGGGGCGCCCGTCGCCGGAGCAAGTGTGACCTTGAAAGGGCAGACCGTCGTTTCAACCAAGACGGACGCTCGCGGCTCGTTCGTCTTTACGAGCATTCCTTGGGGGGCGTATCAAATTGTTGTGTCGTCAACGTTTGGTACTGTCTCACGCGCACTCACGCTCAGCGGCGATATCAACGTTGCCATTCAGTACCAAGCGCAAAGCAATCTCGGCACGATCGCGCACGTTTCGACTCAAGCTACGGGCGCGCACATCAACATTACGTCCTCGAGCATCTACTCGGTCAGCCCGACTCAGTACGCGTTCTCAGGAAATAGTACGTGGCAGAACCTCTTCCAGCAGATCCCCGGCGTCACGATCTCGGGCGGACAGAACGCGGGCTTAGGCGCGTATTCGGTGTACGCGGACAATCCAAACCCGGGATCGGGGATGGAGCTGACGATCAACGGCGGCCTCTCGTATGAAACGTCGACGGAGCTCGATGGTATGCCCATTGCCGGCTATGGCGGAGGCAGCGGGTTCGACGTGAGCCTGCTCCCTATGAACGGCTTCGAGGCTGCCGACATCGTACGCGGCCCTGGGGCAGACGCACCAAGCATCGTTGACTCCATCGGTGGAAGCTTTGTCCTCCATGCTCCCGGTCCGGTGAGCTCGGATCAATGGGAGCTCGCGGCGAGCAACGATCCTTATGGCGGCACGTTTTGGAATGCGAGGGGCGCGTGGCGGTTCGGTAAACTCTCGGCGACGTTCTCGTATGGTGCGAACGTCAGCCCGGGGCCGCTCGGATCGAACGGGTACGTCATCTATCCGTTCACGTACATCAACCCGTCGGCGATCAACGGGTCTACGATTCAGGCGCCGATCTCGACATTCTATACGGCGTACGGAGGCGATCCCGCTTGTTATTGCTCGGTGACGACTTCGTTGCTGGCTCGGATTCCCGGCGACTCGAGCTGGAACCGGCATGATTATTCGGGCGATCTCACGTACGAGTTTACACGCTCGATCGTCGCAGAGGTCTTCTATGCAGGGAGCAGCTCCGTCACCAATGCTTACGGATCACAGCTTCCGGAAGCCTACGTCAACTTTGCGCCTCAAACTGCATCTCCGCCATATACCGGTAGCTTTGCACCGAGCCCCACGGGGGCATTCAACTACGCCTTCATGCAGGATGCGAGCACCGGAGCAGCTCCGTACGTATTATCGGAAAACCTCTGGGAGGAGAAGGTGACCGCCGCCATCGGTCAAGGCGTCCTTCGTGTCTCGGCACTGCAGGATAACTCGTATAACGACGAATACGGGCCGTACGTACTGCCGAGCGGCAACTATCAGCTTTGGGGAACCGCCGATCTCGGCGCCGCTCCTCCGGGTACGCCTACGGCGTTCAACGGATCCTTTGCGAATCTCAGCATGCCGGACTACGTGATCAACAGTCTCGCCTGGTCGAACAATCGCGACTACCTTGCGAGCTACGCCATTCAAATAGGCTCGGCATCGAGCATCGGTGCCTCGTACACGACGTCCTACTATAACTCGCCGGATACGGAAGACATCTACTTCGGCACGATCCCAGTTTATACGTACTCGGCGACGAACGCGATATCGGAGACGACGCGGGAGGCGCGCGTCCACTTTACGACCGATGTAACGGACGCGCTGTCGCTCGGGCTCTCGTGGTACTTTGCCGATGGTTCCTATACGTTGCCGTCCGCTACGGGAGCGTCGACGTACGTTAGCCGGAGCTTCCCGTACAGCGCACCTCGTTTCGGCGCAGTATGGGAGGCGAGCCCGAACATCGCGGTTCGCGCGGCGGCGGGTGGCGGATACGCTCTTCCGCCCTTGAGCGATCTGGTGAGCTCCGGGCTCGACTGCTCGACGAGCTTTTCTCCACCATCGTGTTATTTGACTGAGTCAAATCCGAACCTCAAGCCGGAAACTTCTATGGGGATTGATGTCGGCAGCGACGCTCGCCTGAACCAGGACACGGTCATCTCGCTCGATGCCTACCACACGAACCTCTACGGAGCGTACTATTTCTTCCAATCGGAAGTCCCGGCGAGCACGTGCGGTGCGCCATGCACCGGTTTGCCGCTCTTTCTCGACGCCTTTAGTAACCTGACCGAATCGCGCATGGAGGGCATCAACCTCTCAGCGCACCACGACGTCCCGAAAGGTTTGTACTGGCTGGGCAACCTTGGTCTTACTCGTGCCTTTGTCGTGAAGCTGCCAAGTGGCTTCTACAATAATCCTTCGGTACCGTGCACTGACTGCGTGAATCAGGGCATCATTCCGGGAGTGAACTATAACACCGCCGTAGGCGATCTCGGGACGATCCCGTACTCGACCGCCTACGCCGAGCTGGGTTATCGCTGGAGCCCCGGGACGTTCTTCGGTCTCGCCCCGTCGTATTTTGGTCCGAACAACAGCTACTACACACCAAAGGCCTTCGTCGAGGTCGACGCGCACGCAGGGTATGCGATCAACCCGCACATGTCGTTTCTCGTGACATTGACGAACGTGACGGGCGTCTACGATCAGAGCATCCAGCTCTCCGAGCCATCGTACCTGATCCCTGTCCTTACGGGCGCGCCGCCGAATATTCGAGAGCCAAACATCATTCCGTACGGCCCCCGTGCAATCACGTTAACCATGGTGCTCAACGGCCCGTAAAAACGGACTCGTGAAAGGATGACATTATGAGGAAATTGCTTTGCCTCGCCGTCGTGACGATCGTGCTGCACGCCTGCGGCCGGCAGGCGCCCAGTGCGGCTGCGGTGACGAAACCGCAAAGCGATTTTCTCAAAGTTGGAACGTTGGCCCCGCAGTTTACCGCGGCCACCATCGATGGTCGCCAAGTATCACTGAGTGACTACCGCGGCAAGACGCTGTTGCTCCTCTTTGCGACCACATGGTGCGGTCCGTGCAAGGCGGAATCTGCCGATGTCATCCGCTCCTACCGGGCGCTCCATTCAGCCAATGTCGCCTTCCTGCGCATCGATTCTGAAGAAGATGCCGACACGGTTCGCGCGTTTGCGACCGAGTACGGAGAGCCGTATCCGGTTGCCCTCGATCCGAAGGGCTCGATCGTCTCGAGCGGCTACGATATGCCGCCGGCATTTCCGATCGCCTACGTGATCGACCCGCACGGCGTCGTACGCGGTAGTGAGTTGCGGCCCTTTCAATATGCAGACTACATCCACGCGGCAGAGACGGGCACAACCTACACGGCACCTCCCTCGCCGATCGAGCGTGCGATCTTGTCTCGCCTAGAGCCGCGCCGCTTCACCTTCACGGGCGACCAAGCCGCTATCGTCTCTCAAATAAGAGCAGCACAAGCCGACATCGCGGATATCGAACAGAGTGCGCCACCGGATATGGACTTCCACCCGGTCTTTGCACGAGAGCGCGCCATTACTCGAAAGATGATTGCGGCATTGCAACCCGTTGCGCGCAGCATCCCCGCAAGGACGCTGCTCCTCAACATCGAGCTCGATGAAGCCGCGGACGTACCGCTCGAAGCGTCGCCGGCAGCGCAGAAGCACGCGGAGCAGTTGCAGGAAAAATACGCGAGAGCCCTCCTGGCGTTGGACCCGTCCGACGCGCAGGCGGCATGGCGACTTGTCTTTGCATTGGGGACGCTGAAGCATTCTTCGGAGGCGCTGCACGTGGCTGAGGCGTATGCGAAAAAGTACCCCGGCGTTACGACATATCAAGCCGTCGCATGGTATTACGAGTTCATGAAAAATGTTGCAGGGCAAACAGTCTGGGAAGACAAGCTCCTGCAACTCCAGGAACATCAAGCGGCGGCCTCACCGACCGATGCCAATCTCGAGAGCACCGCAGATGAGGCGCGGTACCTGGGATCGCTCGAAGCGCAGCTCGGGCACACGCAGCGAGCGATGCAGCTCTATCAATATTCTCTCGCAACGATTGCGCGCATCAAGCACCCCTCGAAGTACGTGGCGTTGGACGTTCAGGATGCGGAGACCGGCGAGCTTGCGTTGCGGCTTGCCGGAAAGACTCACGGGACCGCTATCTTCATCGAGCCTTGGACCGGCGCGACTCTGCCCGGCAGCACGCCAAAGACGATCAAGTATCGGCTCGTCGTCGTGGCACAGCCACGTGAGAGCGTGCAGCTGCACGCGGAACGCTATGCCGATGGTTGGCTGCCGTCGTTTTGTAGCGACAACCTCTGCTCGCCCATACGACGTACGGTCTTACTACCGAGCTCCGGTGCTTTGACACTCGAATTTCAAATGATCCCGACCGCTCCGTCCGCGCCTCCGGTTTCGCGCGTGACGGTGGTAGCCACGGAAGGCGGCTCAACGGCGTCGGCAAGCCTCACGTCACGATATCACCGCGGCAGCACCTAACACGGGTATGCGTGGCCTCCACGACGGGTGCCACCCCGTGTGGCGCGGTCATTTACAAGCGCCCGGGTCTGACGCGATGATACAGGCATGATTGCAAGCCCCTCTCCGACGATCCTGAGCGCGATAGGCGGGACGCCGCTCGTCCCGCTTCGCTGCGCACATCTCGGCGGCCGTCCGCGTCTCTTCGCGAAAGCCGAGTACCTCAACGCGGGGGGAAGCATCAAGAGCCGTACAGCGCTCGCGATGATTCAGGATGCGCGGCACTCTGGCGCGTTGCACGAGGGCGATTCGATTCTCGAGGTAAGCAGCGGAAACGAAGGCATCGCACTCGCCATGCTCGGTGCAATCTACGGGCACTCCGTCTCGATCGTCATGCCCGATGACGTTCCGCCGGAGCGCCGTGCGCTCATCGAGCGTTACGGAGGGAGCGTCATTCTCGTTCCTGCCAAGGAGAATGTAGGGCACACGCTTGCCGACTGCTTTGCAATTGCCGAGGACCTCGCAGCGAAGCCGGGATACTACTACGCCCGCCAGTTCGAGAACCCGGCAAATGTTCGAGTCCACGAAGAGGCCACCGGCCCGGAGCTCATCTTGCAGTTGGGAGGAGAGGTTGCCGCCTTCGTCGCCGGTGTCGGTACAGGGGGAACGCTGACCGGAGTCGGTCGTGCGATTAAGCGGAGATTCCCGCGCGCGCTCGTCGTCGCCGTGGAGCCGGCAACCGCCGCGGTTCTCAGCGGCGGGACGATCACGACGCACCGCCAGTTCGGCATCGGCGAGGGGTTCGTTCCGGCGCTTTTCGAACGGTCGATGGTCGACGACATCATCACCGTGTCCGACGAGGATGCGTACCGAGTCGCTCGTGCTTTAGCGATCGACGAAGGGCTCATGGTCGGACCGACGAGCGGATCGAACGTCTTTGCGGCAATGGAGATCGCGCGAAGAATAGGGGAACGAGAAGGAGCGGTCGTTACCGTTTTGCCGGATTCCGCGGAACGATACCTTTCGCTCTTGTAGCATCACGCCGCTTGCGCATCGTGGCGGAGCCCCACGAGCTCAGGAGAACATCACAGTATGCATACCCTTCCAACCGCTGAGAACGCGCGTAACGTCTTTATCGATCGGCGCGGCATCGAGCTTGGAAAAGAGAGAACGCGCTTCGACTGGGCGCTCCTCAAGCGGTGTTACGCGCTGGGCAAGCCGTTTTGGTTGAGCCGTGAGGGCGTCATGGCATGGGTGATCCTGGGATTCACCATCGTCGTGACGATCATGCGGAGCGGCACACTCGGCATCCAGCTCGCCCTGACCCGGACGATGACCGACAATTTGGTCGCAAAGCATGTCCCCGTCTTCTGGCACTACTTCGTCCTCGTCACGCTGCTGCAAGGCCTTATCGCCTTCTTGTTTGCGCTTCAGTATCCGCTGACGCAGCTCTTGCAGCTCTGGTGGCGGCGCTCGCTCACCCGGCAAGTGCTCAGCGACTATCTCGCGCATCGGGCGTACTACCGCATCAATCAGGCGGCAAGCGTCGATAACCCCGATCAGCGCATCAGCGACGACGTCAACTTCACGGTCACCCAGCTCTTCAGCATCTACACATGGGTGAGCCTGATCATCTCGAGCCTCGCCGTGTATCTTCCTTACACGTACCGTTATGCGGGGCCACGGGCTTTCGCGGTGCTCTCCATCGCCGGCGTCTCTTCCCTTATCTTTCCGAAGATCTTCGCCTACTTCGTGCCCTACCAGAACGCACAGTACAAAGCTGAGGCAGATTTTCGATTTGCGCTGGTTCGACTGCGGGAGAACTCGGAGTCGGTAGCGTTTTATCGCGGAGAGAAGGCCGAGTTCACCGCACTGATGGCACGCTTCGCCAAGATCTTTCGCGTCGGTACGTTCCTATTAATCCGAACCATTTGGTACCAGGGAAGTAGTCAGTTGTACTATGTGGTCTTGGGTGCGCTTCCGACGCTTCTTGTGTACCCGAGCTTCTTCACCGGCCACATCGATTACGGAACATTGGTCAATCTCAACCAGGTCGTGGGAGCGGAGCTCGACTTTCTCGCCGTCGGCCTGCTGTTCTTCAACGAGTGGCTTGCGGTTGCGGTGACGGTGAATCGGCTGTGGAATCTTGTCGAGCAGACGCACCGCGAAGACTTCGTCCGCCCGGTTGAGGATACGTTCGTTACGGAGGTATCTGACCGCATCGCGGTGAGAGAACTTGGCCTTGCAACGCCCGATGGAAGCCGAACGCTCGCAACCGGTATCACGTTCGAGGTCCCCTACGGCAAAAATCTCCTCGTCATCGGCCCGAGCGGGAGCGGGAAGAGCACGCTCGTGAGAACCATTGCGGGGCTCTGGGCTCCGACGCAGGGCCGGATCTTCAGGCCGCCTCTCACCGAACTGGCCTTCCTTCCCGCGAAGCCGTACATGCCGCTTGGCGATCTGCGCGCGCAGCTGCTCTATCCACGGATCTGGAATGAGGAGGGCAACGACACGGACGACTCGCGGCTGATGGCGGTGCTGCATGACGTCGGTGCCGATTATCTCGTCGAACAGTACGGTGGACTCTCCGCGGGCGCGGATTGGGAAGAGGTGCTGTCGTTGGGTGAGAAGCAGATGATCGCTTTCGGGCGTCTGCTCTTGTCTCGCGTGCGGTTCGCTCTTTTGGATGAAGCGACGAGCGGCCTCCCGGAAGCAAACGAGAAGCGTCTCTACGACGAGCTGAAGCGCTCCGGAATGGGCTTCATCAGCGTGGGCCACCGGGCTTCGCTCTTTCCGCATCACGACCTGCGCTTGCTCTTCCGAGGAGAGGGACGGTGGGACGTGATTCCCGGTTGACTCCAACTTTCCGAGGCGTGGCACTTTTACGGCGGGCCACTTCGTCGTGCGTGGTTCTTTTCATGTGTCATGAGCGACCTGTATACTGTAAGGGAGAAACATGAGTGCCGTTATCGACGTCAACGAAGCCGATTTTGAACAACGAGTTCTACAAAGTGAGAAGCCGGTACTGGTCGACTTTTGGGCTCCTTGGTGCGGTCCCTGTCGGGCTTTCGGGCCGATCTTCGAAGATGCGGCGGAAGCTTTTTCCGCAGAGGCGACATTCGCAAAGCTCAACGTCGACGACAACAAGAGTATCGCCGAGCAGTACGACGTGCACGGCATCCCGCAGGTTCTCTTGTTCCGCGACGGGCGGGTCGCCGACAGATTCGTCGGTGGGGCTTCAAGGGAGGCCATCGCGAGAATGTTCCGGCCGGCGACTCCGCAGACTCTGCGAGAGTTGACGGATGCCGACTTCGACGAGCAGGTCAAGGCAAGCGTCAAGCCGGTGTTCGTTGCTTTTGGAAAGCCTGCTGCCGGGGTGTACCGATCCCTCATTGACACGCTCGAGAGAGTCTCGCGACAGCTGGGAGAGCGCGCCGCGTTCTTCACCGTGAACACGGCGAACGCGCCACAAACCGCGCAGCGATTTACGGATCGAACGGTCCTCTTCTTGTTTGAGAACGGCCGGATTATCGATCGAATGGACGGTCAGGTGCCCGAAGAGCTCATCGCCTCGATGCTGAGTTCCATCGAAAGACAGCGTCCCGTTCCGGAGGTGACCAGCGCAGAGTTCGATCGGAACGTCCTAAAGAGCGCATCCCCAGTTCTTCTTGACGTATGGACGCCGAACCACGGCCTGTATAGAAGGGCCGCTGATATCGTGCGGGAGCGCTTCTCGAAGCGCGTACAGTACTTGAAACTGGACTGCGCTCAATATCCGGACATTGTAGAACGGTATCGCCTCTTTCCCGGCGAGGCGTGCCTCATGCTGTTTAAGGACGGCAAAGTCGTCACTGAAATCTACGGCTGCGTCGGCGGCCCGTATCTCTCAAAGGACGAAGTCGCCGCGACGATCGACACCTTCGAGAAGGAATCGACCGCAGACGGATCGGTCAGGGAACTCGATCAGGAAAGTTTCGAGCGAGACGTCAGGCACAGCGCGGAACCAGCCCTTGTGTATGTCGGTGCTCACTGGATGGGTTCGGACACACGGATCGCCCGCCTCGTCTCTGAGCGCTTCGGTGACAAGGTTCGGGTATTCAAACTCGACGCGGGCCCTGACTTGTTGAAAGAGCTACGTATTGACGACAAACGGCCTTGGCTTCTGCTCTTCAAAGATGGGGAAGCCGTCTATCGCGGCATTGGTTACTACACGGCTTCACGCGAAGAAGATATCGTTACCGGCCTTCGTAAACACATCGCCGCGTGAGGGCGGAAATCGAAGCGAAGCCCTCTCAGCGGCTGGTTCTGCCAAATGGGCTAACCGTTGTTCTGCTTGCGGCCGGAAGTGCCCCGCTGGCGACGGTCGCGGTCCTTTACCGTGTCGGTTCTCGAAACGAGGCGGTAGGCCACACCGGCGCAGCGCACCTTCTCGAGCACATGCTCTTCAAGGGGACGAGTCGCAACAATGCTACCCGCGGCTATGGGTTCATGGAAGCTATGTGGGAAATCGGAGCGAATGTCAACGCGAACACGTGGCTGGACCGCACGCTCTACTATGAAACCGTACCCTCCGAGTATATACGATTCGCGCTTGAGCTAGAGGCCGATCGCATGACCGGAGCGTTGATCTCCGATAATGCAAGAAGAGCGGAGATGACGGTCGTGCGCAACGAGCTTGAGCGACGTGCTGCTCATCCTCGCCGAACGTTGGAAGTGGCGCTCAACGCTGCGGCGTACGTAGAACATCCGTACCACCATCCAACCATTGGTTGGCGCACCGATGTCGAAAATATGTCGACCGACCGGCTGCGTGCGTTCTACCAGACATTCTATCGGCCCGACAACGCGGCACTCTTCGTCGCAGGGGGCATCGACATCGACACGGTCGCGCTTCACGTCTGGGAATGTTTCCAGCCGATCGAAAAGCCGGCGACGCCGATTCCGGAGGTCCATACGAGCGAGCCGCCGCAGCTTGGCGAGCGGTCCACCACCGTCCGGTGGCCGGGGCACACCAAAATGGTGGTGGTCGGATATCACACGCCAAGCGCCGTGGGCGAGCGTTACGTCCTTTCGGCGGAAGAACTTCGGGCTCGTGCGGCGATTCCCGGCGTTTTAACGCGCGTCTGCGCACTGGAAGTCCTCGAAAGCGTGCTTGGGTCGGGAACGTCGAGCAGGCTCTACCGCAAAGCGGTCGACGCGGGTCTCGCACATGACGTATGGGCCGTCAACGGTGTGTACCGTGATCCTGCCTTGTTCACTATCGGAGCAGCAATTCAAGCCGACGCCTCGATCGATGAAGCGACGGAGGCGATCCGCTCGGAAGTCACGGCGATTGTGGAGTCAGGCATTACGCAAGTGGAGCTGCTTCAAGCGAAGGCATCGCTCGCTGCAGATATCGTGCATCACGAAGCGAGTATCGAGAATCTGACGTTTGCGCTTGCTGAGTGGGAAGCATGTGGCGGATGGGAGCTGCACGACGCGTACCGTGCTACGCTGCAGGCGGTGACGATCGACGACGTCTGTGAGGTTGCGCGCGCATACTTGCAGGACGATAATCGCAGCGTTGCCCGGCTGGAGCCGGGGGCGCCCGCAACCTTCGCGATTCCAATAACCGAGGCAGTGGGTGCGCGAGAGACTCCTCACGCGGTAGCGCGCCCCCCTGTTCCCGCCCCAGCTGTTGTCGCACGACGATCATTTGCCGCCGGCATCCAGAGCGGTACAATTGCAGAGAACTGCACCTGGAGTTTTGTTCGTCGCGATGTCGCCCCGACGGTGTATGTACGCGGGTTGATCCACGTCGGTCCAACGTTTTCGGGAAAGAACGCCGAGTTGGCTCAGGTGACCGCGCGGATGTTGTCTCGTGGCACGATCTTAAGGGATCGCGCCGCCATCGACGAGAGACTACGCGAGATAGGCGCATCGCGTTCGTATCATGTCGATACGCCGGGCGGCGATCCGCTTGCGTTCCGGTTCGACGCAACGACGCTGCGCGAATCGCTGGTCGAAGTTATCGAGCTCCTTACCGAAGAGCTTTGCGAGCCCGCGCTCTCCGAAGACGAGTTACATCGGGTGCGCGCCCAGATCGGGGGTGGAATTCGGCAGGCCCAGTTCGACACGACTCCACGTGCGCGACAGCGGTTGCTCGAGTTGCTGTATCTTCGCGAAGACCCAAACTCTGAGCGTCGCGTGGAGGAGCGGCTAGCCGACCTCGAGGCGATAACGCTGAACGACGTCCGCGCGTACCACGATCAGCTGGTCTCTCGCGGCCGACTCATCATCTCGATTGTCGGAGATAGTACGGGCTCGGAAGTGGAGCGAGT
>JASHOG010000119.1 GCA_030041225.1 Vulcanimicrobiota bacterium
TTCGCCGAGGAAACGCGCGCGAAGATCTGCCCGAACAAGGTGACGAGCGAGAACTGGCTCCTGATACACGAAGAGTTGCATCGTCAGGGCATCGCGAGCAACGCGACGATGCTCTACGGACAGATCGAGTCGCTCGAAGACCGTGTCGATCACCTCATGCGGCTGCGAGCCTCACAGGAGCGCTCGCCCGGGTACAACGCTTTTATCCCGCTCGCATTTCATCCCGACGGCAACGAGTTGAACGACTGCGGCTGGACGAGCGGACTCGATGACGTCCGCACGTTCGCGGTCGCGCGCTTGATGCTCGACAACTTCGACCACGTCAAGGCGTATTGGATGATCCAGGGCCTGAAGGTGTGCCAAGTCGCGCTGCAGTTTGGCGCCGACGACATGGACGGTACGCACGGCTCGACCGACGAGGAAATGATCTATCACGCCGCCGGCACGCGCTCCGGACAATACGTCGACGACCGCGAGTTTCGCCGTTTGATCGAAGACGCCGGATACGTTCCCGTGCGCCGCAACACGACGTACGACGAGTTCGCGTGGGACTGGGCACCGGAGAAGAACGGAGAGCTCGCTCATGCGTAGCGGGCGTCCCTCGTCCCTCGACTCGCTGCTACCGCAGCTCGCTCGGGATGACATTGCTTCGCTTCGCTCCGCTCGGGATGACACGTGGGGTAGCTACGCTCGGGATGACAGGGCATGACCTTGCGTTCGGGAAGAATTCAATATACGAACGATTTGCCGGTCTACGCCGCGTTTGACGCGGGTGCGATCGCGTATCCCGGCACGCTGCACGCCGACGTGCCCGCCCGCCTGAACGCAATGCTCCTCGTCGGCGAGCTCGACGTGAGCCCGGTCTCCGCATTCGCCTGGGCGCAGCATGCCGACGAGCTCGTGCTGTTGCCGGATCTCTGCATCGGCGCGCGCGATGAGGTCGTCTCGGTCGTGCTCGTTTCGCAGGAGCCGCTACAATCGCTCGAAGGCGCCCGCATCGCGGTGACGCGTGAATCCGCGAGCGGCGCGAACCTCCTGCGCATTCTGCTCGAACGCCATTACGCACTGCACGTCACCTACGAGGAGAGCGACGACCCGCTCGCCGAGGCGAAGGGCGGAGCGCCGGCGCTGCTCATCGGCGACCGCGCAATTGACGCGCTTCTCTCCCTCCCGTCGGAACGCGTCTATGATCTCGGGAGGCTCTGGCACGAATGGACGGGGCAGCAGACCGTCTTTGCGGTGTGGGCTGTTCGCAGAGAGGTGTACGAGCGCGAGTCCGAGCTTGTTCGCGCCTGTATGCACGCGCTGACCGACGCATATACGTGGTCGCGCTCGCACATGGACTTCGTGACTGAGCAAGCGCAGCGCGTCAGGCCGCGCCCGGCTGGTTTCTACGAAAGCTACTACGGAAAGCTGAACTTCACGTTCCACTTCGCAGCACAGCGCGGTTTAGAGGCCTATTGCCGCGAGCTGTACGCGCTCGGCGCGATCGAACGCGTGCCGTCGGTCTCTCCGGAGGCGCTCGGTGTCCCTGCGTAGCGTCCTCGAGCGCGCCGAGAGCGGCGGACGCCTCAGCTTCGACGAGGGCGTGCAGCTCTATCTCGAGGCCGACCTGCATGACCTCGGCGCGGCTGCGCACGCGCGCCGCATGCAGCTTCACCCGTCGAACGTGGTGACGTACGTCATCGACACGACGGTGAACTATACGAACGTTTGCAACGTGCACTGCACCTTCTGCGCTTTCTTCCGGCCCGAGCACCACCGCGAAGGGTACACGATGTCGCACGACGAGGTGATGGCACGCGTGAAGCATGCGGTCGACCAAGGCGCGACGCAGATCATGATCCAAGGAGGCGTCAATCCCGAGCTGCGTATCGAGTGGTTCGAGCAGCTCTTCCAGCGCGTTCGTGCCGAATACCCGCACGTCGATCTCCATTCGCTCTCGGTTTCGGAGATCGTCGGGCTCTCGCACGTCGAGGAGCTGAGCGTTCCCGACGTTCTGCGGCGCTTGAAAGCCTCAGGAATGAAGTCGCTGCCGGGCGCGGGCGCGGAGATTCTCGTCGAGCGCGTGCGCAAGCGCATCTCTGCACGCAAAGTCAAGCCTGAGGAATGGATCGGTGTCATGCGCGAGGCGCAGAAGCTTGGAATGCCGACGACGGCGACCATGATGTTCGGCTCCATCGAGACGCCGCAGGAGCGCATCGAGCACCTCCACGTCATTCGCGAGTTGCAGGACGAGATGCACGGCTTTACCGCCTTTATCCCGTGGTACTACATTCCGTTCAAGACGCCGTTGCGCGGCAAGGAAGCGACGGGTCTTGAGTATCTGCGCGTGCTCGCGATCTCGCGGCTCTACCTCGACAACGTGCCGCACCTTCAAGCATCGTGGCTGACGCCGGGACTCAAGATGGGGCAGCTCGCGCTCTTCTACGGCTGCGACGACATGGGCGGAACGATCATCGAGGAGCAGGTCGTGCACGACGCCGGCAACACGAACGAAGCCTCGCGGCGCGACCTAGAGGAAGCAATTCGCGGTGCCGGCTTCATTCCCGCGATCCGCGACACGTACTGGAA
>JASHOG010000015.1 GCA_030041225.1 Vulcanimicrobiota bacterium
CTTTCCTCGTCATCGGATGCCCGACGACGAGCGTACGCGGTATTAGCTAACCTTTCGGCTAGTTATCCCCCTCTGTAAGGCAGGTTGACTACGTGTTACTCACCCGTCTGCCACTAGGTATTGCTACCTCGTTCGACTTGCATGTGTTAGGCACGCCGCCAGCGTTAGTCCTGAGCCAGGATCAAACTCTCCATAAAGATCTTATGGAGCCTTGATATGGCTCGCTATTTTCGCGTGACCAACTACGACTCGCATGCGAACTCGAGTCCCTTGCGGATGGTCAAGAAATGTACGTCCTCAACTACAGAATTGTAGTGGAGAGACCACACAGACTATTGCGCTTGCTGCACTGTTCAGTTTTCAAGGAGCGAGCCCGGGCTTTCGCCCGGCACCCCCGAGATTCCGCACGACGACCCACGACAGGCGGATCGCTTCCGACTGCCTTGGACGCCGGGGACCGGGGTATCGACGGCCATCATAACCCGGGCTATATGGCCTGTCAAGGAAAACAACCCGCGAACGGCCGTTCGGGTTTCGCCTTTCTCCGCCTCGCCCCAAGCAAGCATGCCTGGTTCCTCGCTTACCCTGAGCGCGCGCAGCGCAGTCTAAGGGCTCAGGATGACAACGTTATATCTTGCGGGCGACCGACTTGGCTTGGAGGTAGAGCAGCAGGTAGTCGCGCCCCCCGGCCTTGCTGTCGGTACCCGACATATTGAAACCGCCGAAGGGGTGCACTCCGACCATGGCGCCGGTGCTCTTCCTATTGAAGTAGAGGTTTCCGACGAAGAACGCGTCTTTCGCGCGTTCGATCTTCTTCTCGTCACTCGTGTAGACCGAGCCCGTTAGGCCGAACTCGGTGTCGTTCGCGATTGCCAAGGCGTCCTCGAAGTCGCGCGCTTTGATCACTGCCAGGACCGGGCCGAAAATCTCCTCTTGCGCTATTTTTGCATCGCGAGAGACGTCGGCGATTACGGTCGGCTCGAGGAAATACCCCTCGCCTTCGGCGCGCTTGCCGCCGGCGATGAGGCGGCCCTCTTTCTTACCGATCTCAATGTAGCGCTCGATCGAGTCGAGTGCCTTCGCGTTCACCACCGGCCCCATGTAGGTGCCTCGCTCACTCGGATTGCCCACGGTGATCTTCGCGACGCGCGCGCGCAGCTTCTCGAGAAACGTATCGTAGATGGGCTCTTCGATAATCGCGCGAGAACACGCCGAGCACTTCTGCCCTTGAAAGCCGAACGCCGAGACCGCGATACCCTCGACGGCGGCATCGACATCGGCATCCGCTGCGACGACAATCGCGTCCTTGCCGCCCATCTCTGCGACGACGCGCTTGATCCAGCGTTGCCCTTTCTCCGGCTTCGCTGCCAGTTCGTTGATATGCAGACCCACCTCTTTCGAGCCCGTGAAGGAGACGAAGCGCACTTTCGGATGCGCGACGATGAGATCGCCGATCTCGCTCCCCGACCCCGGAAGAAAGTTGAGGACACCGGGCGGAAGGCCGATCTCGTGCATGAGATCGACGAACCACGCCGCAGTGACCGCGGAGTCGCTCGAAGGCTTCAGCACGACGGTATTGCCCGCGACGATTGCCGCGGAGGTCATGCCGATCGCGATCGCGGCGGCGAAGTTCCACGGCGGGATCACGACGCCCACGCCTAAAGGAATGTAGACGAGCTCGTTCTCTTCACCCGCCATCGGCGTGATCGGCTGCGGCTGTGCGTATCGCAGGATCTCGCGCGCATAGAACTCGAGAAAGTCGATCGCCTCGGCGACGTCGGCATCGGCTTCGGGCCAACTCTTTCCAACCTCGTAGACGAGCAACGCATCGTAGAGAAAGCGGCGTTCGCGAATCAGCGAGGCGGCTTTGAAGAGAAACTCCGCGCGCTCGCGTGCCGGCACGGCGCGCCAGCTTTCGAATGCACGCTGCGCCGCATCGATTGCGCGTTGCGCGTCGGTGGCTGATGCCGAGGCCACCTCGCCGACGATCTCGCTCGGTGCCGCCGGATTGATCGAGCGGATGCGCTTTTGGGTTTCGATGCGCTCCCCACCGATCACGAGCGGATAGAAGCGCCCGAAGCCCGCCTTTACTTCTTTCAGCGCTGCCTCCATCGCGGCAGCGTCAGCGGGGTCGGTGAAAGCCTTGATGGCTTCGTTCTTGAAGGGCGCGATGCGGTCGAGAGTCGTCGTCATGGGCAAAGTATTATGACACGGTAAGCGGAAACCCCGGTTTCATGTACGACGTCGCCGTCATCGGTGGGGGCATCGTCGGCCTTGCGACCGGGCGCGAGCTCCTCTCACGCAGGCCCGGCCTGCGCCTCCTCTTGCTGGAAAAGGAGGAGACCCTCGCGGCACACCAGAGCAGCCGCAACAGCGGCGTCATTCACTCGGGCATCTACTATCGCCCAGGGTCGTTGCGCGCGCGGCTCTGCCGCGAAGGCGGCGTTGCACTGCGCGAGTACTGCGATACCCACGCGATCGCGTGGCGAAGGACCGGAAAGCTCATCGTCGCCGTCGAGGAGCCAGAGCTGCCCGAGCTCGATGCACTCTACGCGCGCGGCACTGACAACGGCATCGCCGGACTCGAGATACTCGATGGCGCGGCAATCCGCGAGCACGAGCCGCACTGCGCAGCGCTCAAGGCCATCTTCGTTCCCGAGACCGCCGTCGTCGACTACGCGCAAGTTGCCGGTAGCTTTGCACGCGAGATCGCGAGCGTGGGCGGCGAGATCGTTACCTCCGCTGCGATCGTCGGCGCGCGTCGCACGACCGATGCGCTTATCTTGCAAACCGTTGCACAGGAATACGAAACGACGAGGGTCGTTGCGTGCGCGGGGCTCGGGGCCGACGGCATTGCGCGTATCCTCGGCGGCAGCCTCTACCCACGCGTCGAGCCGGTGCGCGGCGAGTACCTGCTCTTGAAGCCCGAGCGGCGTTCTCTCGTTAACGGCTGCATCTATCCCGTTCCGAACCCGAAACTGCCTTTTCTGGGCGCTCACGTGACACCTCGCATCGACGGCAGCGTCTGGCTCGGACCGAGCGATGCTGCCCAGAGCGACATCCTCTCGGCAGTACAGCGGTACGTTCCCGAGTTACGCGCCGAGGATACGCTATCCGGCCCCTTCGGCATTCGCGCCGAAGGCGTCGACGAGCACGGCGGTTTCATCGGTGACTTCGTCATCGAAAGCGGCGATCGCGTCGTTCAGGTGAGAAGCGCGCCGTCACCGGCTGCGACGTCGTGCATCGCGATCGCGCGTCATGTCGCCGAGCTCATGAGCTCGTAGCAGCCGCCGAGGGGTTTGCTCGGCAACGAAGGAAGAGAGCGTGATGCGCTGGTTTGCGGTCATCGCAAGCATCGTCACGACCACGTTGCTTGTTGTCGGTGAGACGCTTCCCAGGATGCCGGAGCCGCTCTTTTGGCGCCTTGGCACCGACGTCTTCGTCCTGCTCTATCTCGCGATGGTACTGCTCGTCGCGTGGAAAGCGACGCCTTCGCGCGAGGCATATCTCATCTGCGCCTTCTTAGTGGCGCTCGCCTTCGTCGGGGGCGTTCAGGAGATATTCTACGCGTTCCCCGGCGCGCTCTGGTGGTACATCGTGCAGGCTCCAGGTGTTGCCACCATCATCTTCGTAGCATTCCTCTTCCCGGCCGTCTATCCGCCGCGCCGTACGCTTCAGAGTATCTGGCTGCTCCGCATCGGCCTTCCCCTCTCGAGCCTCCTCGCGCTCGCGTATCTCCTCACGCAGATCGCGCACGTCGTTCCGGAGCTAGGCTGGGCGCACGCTGCGAACGACATCATCTGGTTTCCATACGCGTTCCTCATCGTAGCCGCCGTCGTCGAAGGTACGATCTCGGGCGGGGCGGCGTACCGTGTGCCGAGCCTCGTCGCCGGCAGCACGCTCGTGCTCCTTGCGCTCGTCGATCTTTCAGCGAGTATCATACATCTCGAGCATTGGAACGCCGGATGGTTCGATTACGGCATCGGCTTTCTGCGCTACGGCAGCGGCATCGGCATGACGTACGCGGTGCTGCGCCATCGGTTGGTCGATCTTCACCTCGTCGTTTCGCGCGCTGCGATCTTCTCTGCGTTCTCGCTCTGCCTGATAGCCCTCTTCGTTGCGGTCGAGTGGGTGCTTATCCTAATCGTAGAACGCGCGGTCGGGCCTCGTTTCAACGCGCTCGACGAGACGACGCTGACGGCGATCGTCGCGCTCGGCATCGGCGTCTCCGCGCGGGGGATTCATCATGCCGTCGAGGCCCGGCTCAATCGCGTCTTCTTCGCCAAGAGGTATCGCGCGCTCGCGGAGCTTCATCGTTACGCGCTCGAAACGGATGCCGCAACCGATGCCGTCGCGCTCGTCAATCTCACCGTGAGCGTTCTGCGCCGCACCCTGGACGCAGGGAGAATCGGTCTCTACGCGGGGCAACCCGACACCGGATATAGGCTCCTCCTCGGAGACGCAGAGCTGCCGGCTCGCCTCGGTACGAACGAGGAGCTCGTCCTGCGCCTGCGCCGTTGGGGTGAGCCGCTGACAGTCGAGAACGACGACGATGCTCTTGCCGGCTCCTTCGTCTGCCCGATGGTGTTACGCGGACAATTGTACGGCTTCGTCATTTGCGGCCGTAAACGCGACCGGACGAGCTACCTTCCCGATGAACGCGAAGCGCTTGCCTCTCTCGTTCATCGCGTCGGAATCGCGTATGAATGGTTGACGCGCGAAGCGCCCGCGAGTCCGTCCCTCGACTTCGCGCAGCTACGCTCGGGATGACAGGATAAGGTCGCGAGTCGCGCGCTCGACGCGATCTCTCGCCTCTTCTCCGCTCGTGCCCGCATAGGCCTCGATGAGCGCGCTGCCGACGATGACGGCATCCACCAGCGGCGCGACGGCCTCGACGTGCGCGCGCGTGCTGATGCCGAATCCAACCGCTAGGGGAAGCTGCGTCGCCGTTCGCAGCTGTGCGATCTGCGAGCGCAATGGTTCGATGTCCGGCGCTTTGTTCGCACCGGTAACGCCGAGACGGGAGACGACATAGACGAAGCCCGAGGCTTTCCCGGCGATGCGCGCCGCACGTAGCGCCGGCGTCGAAGGCGCGACGAGCAGCGGCATTGCCAGGCCACGCTCGGCGAGCTGCTCGCGTAGCGGCTCGACTTCTTCAAGCGTGAGATCGGGAACGATCGCTCCCACCGCGCCTGCCTGCGCCGCGTCGCGCGCGAAGGCTTCGATGCCGTAACGATACACCGGGTTGAAGTAGGTGAAGAGCACGATGGCCATTTTTGCGCTTACGCGCTTGGTCAACGCGAGCACGTCGGCCAGCATGACGCCGTTCGCGAGCGCACGCTGTCCTGCGGCGGCGATCGTCGGCCCGTCTGCCAACGGATCGCCATAGGGCACACCGAGCTCGATCGCCGCCGCACCTTGCGCCGCAAGCGCCTCGATCAGCATCTGCGTCGTCTCGAGGTCCGGATCACCCGCCATGAGGTAAGGAATGAACGCAGGCCTATTCGCTCTACGCAGCGACTGCTCGAGGCGCTGGTTCGACTTCGCGCTCACGCGGAGTTTACCCTGAGCGCGCGAAGCGCAGTCGAAGGGCTCACCATGACAAGCGCTGCGTTCACCCGGAGTTTATCCTGAGCGCGCGAAGCGCAGTCGAAGGGCTCACCATGACAAGGTTTGCTCTTGAGGCGTTCCAGTCGACTCGTTCGTCGTAACGGAGAAGAGCGCGATGCTTCACAGCGTTGCTACGTCACGCTGAGGAAGCTCGGACCGACGAGCGGA
>JASHOG010000120.1 GCA_030041225.1 Vulcanimicrobiota bacterium
ATCTATCGCGAGACGATTGAGGGTCAGGGCGTCGAGGCGGTCGGCTTGCGCGCAGGGGACTCCGTGATTGAGCTTCTCCTTCCACTCGATACCGCGTCTGCCGTCGCTCGATACCGCGGCGATGCACCGATGAAGCTGCATCACACCGCCTACCGCGTCGAGGACCTCGAAGCGACCCTCGCCGGCTTGAAAGCGAAAGGAGTCCGCCTCATCGACGAGCGGCCGCGCGGCGGCGCGCACGGTAATCGCATCGCCTTTCTGCACCCGAGATCCACCGGCGGCGTCCTCATCGAGCTCTGCGAGCGGCGCTCTGTCATCCCGAGCGTAGGGAACGCATCACCGTGTCATCCCGAGCGTCGCGCCTGAAGATATTGTCATCCGCCCCAACGGTAAAGGAAAATGGCGTCCAAGCCTCCGTCCCCGTCATGTTTTTCGGAAGCGCCTGTCCGTAGGCGATGGTACGATAACGGTCCTGCTGGCCAAAATGCCGCTCACCCGAACGCGCTCCCCTCGATATCGGGTCGCAACGCGTGCGGATGGGTGCCTACGTCGCCCCTAAAAGAGCGTACGGATTGCCTTCTCCAGTCTGTAAGTAGCCCTGACACCGTCGTGTACAACGAGGTAACGGAAGACGCGGTCCTTGAGGGCGAAGAACTCGCTTGTTCCGTGCGACCCCTCGCCCATCGCGATGACACGCGCCCAGCTTCTTCGCGGGATGGCCCGCCCTCTAGCGGCGAGGCGCTGATTCGGGTATAGTTGTTCTGGTCGTTTTAGGCAGAAAGGTACGTATGTGGCAGGTGCAAGAGGCGAAAACCAAGCTCAGCGAGGTCATCGAGCGGGCCCGAACGCGGGGCCCTCAGATCATCACTCGGCACGGTGTGGAGCGTGCTGTTGTGCTCTCGATCGAAGAGTACCGTGCCCTTCTCTCGCGCCAACCGAGCTTTCGAGAGCATCTTCTCAACGGTCCGAGGGTAGATGACTTCACCATCCCGCGTGATAAGGACCGCGGAAGGGACATCGATCTTTGAGTGCAGGTTATCTCCTCGACACCAACGTCGTCTCGGAAACACGCCGGCGCCGTCCCGACCCCGGTGTCCTCGACTTCATCGAGAAGGCGGATGAAACGTCGCTCTTTCTTAGCGTCCTTACGCTCGGTGAGCTACGAAAAGGAGTCAAAGCGAAGCGCAAGAGCGATCCCATCGCTGCCGATCGCCTCGCCATTTGGGTCGATCAAATGGAGGCTACGTTCGCGGATCGTCTGCTCCCCATCACTGTAGCAGTATCAGAGCGATGGGGCGAGATATCGGCCGATCACACCTTGCCCGTCATCGATTCGCTCCTCGCAGCGACTGCTCTGGTTCACGAGCTCAGACTCGTGACTCGCAACACGCGGCACATGCGCCCGTGCGGCGTCGCGCTGATCGACCCTTGGAATTGATGCCGCAGCCTTAAGCCGCGGCTGCTCAGCGAACCGTCCTGACGGCTCTGCGGACGAAGGGCGGGCGGAACGCAAAGCGTTCCATCATAGCCTTCGTGGGAACGCGAACGCGATCGGCGAGATGGAGCATCTGCAGGAGCTTGATGTGCCACCACGTGATGTCGATCTCGAACCACGCGAGGCCGTGGCGGGCTGAGAATGGGAAGGCGTGGTGGTTGTTATGCCAACCCTCGCCGAAGGACATCAACGCAACCCACCACGAGTTCGTCGAGCGGTCGTGCGTCTTGAAGGTCCGGTAGCCGGCCCAGTGCGAGGCGCTGTTCACGAACCACGTCGAGTGATACGTGAAGACGAGGCGCACGAAGATTCCCCACACCACCCACGACCAGCCGCCGATTGCCAGGAGTACGAGCCCAAGCGCAATCTGAAGCGGAAGCGCGAGATACGTGAGAGCCCGGTAGTATGGGTCGCGGACAAGGTCCGGGCAGTGCCGCTGACGCTCCAGCGCCGTCGGCACGTACTTGTTCTTGAAGAGAAGCCACCTGACGTGCGCCCAACCGAATCCGTGCCGCGTCGTGTGCGGATCGCCCGCGTGATCAGAGTGCGCGTGGTGCACGCGATGGGTCGCCACCCACTCGATCGGCGCGCCCTGTAACGCCAGGGTGCCGAGCGTCGCAACGACGTACTCGAGGCCCCAGCGCAAGCGCAGCGAGCGGTGTGTGAGCGTCCGATGGTAGCCGAGCGTCACACCGAGCGCGCCCGTAAGATACGTTAGGACGGCGGCGACGATCAGCGCGGACCACGAAAAGAACCGCGGCAGGAGCGCCGCAAGCGCGCAGACGTGAACGGCGATGAGGGCCGCGCGATTCGCCCAGTTCGGACGACGCAGCCAAGAGACTCGCTTGGCGATATTCATGGACAGGGCTTCTTATTCCGCGGGAATATGAGGAAACCTCGGCGGAGAGCCTCCAACTTTTCTCCTGGCGCCGAAGGGTTTACAGATTCGGTGCTAGGCCGACGTCGATTTCTGTTTCGAAGGTGCGGTCCCACGGAAGCGTGATCTGCATCGCAGCGATATGATAATTCGGGTAAAGCTGCGCCAGAATGCTTTGCGCGTCGTTCCAGAGCAGCGCGCGGTTCTCCGCCGCGACCGAGGCGTCTTCGGGCGGGAGCAGGATCATGTGATCGATTCCGCGCGCGGTGAGCTGCGCGTTGAGGAGCGGGCGAACATCCACATGGTAGGCATCATCGTCGACGAAGCGCATGAACGTGAATTCGCGATGCGCGAGTCGGTCGTACGTGCCGCTGCGCCGCCCCGCGCCTGCAGCCACGGCCTCGGCGAGCGCGGTTCCGACGGTGTTCGCGTCTGTGTTCCAAGACGAATAGGCGTCGAGGTGTGAGGCGACACCGTCGGCGAGAATGCGTTGCGCGAAGGCGCCCTGAACCGCGTAGCCGGGATCTCCTCCGCCCTCGAGATAGGTGAGGTCGGCGAACGCAACGGAGCGCCCCACCTGTTCGTCGCTCTGCATCGCGGCGATCAAGGCGTCGTCTTGAGCCGCGCTCGTCCCCGGAACGCGCACGTAGAGGACGACGTCAGGGTTCTCTTCCTCCTTGACGCCGCCGCAGAGCGTGATGAGGTGATCGATCGCAACGGAGATGGGGCCGTACTCCAGCGGATCCTGAGCGTCCGCGCCATCGGGCGTCGAGTAGCGCACCGCGATACGCGGCTGCCAACCGGCATCGCGTGCGAGCGCGTGCGCAACGAGTGCCATGCCCAGCTCATCGGCACCGGGCTCGATCGAGATGCGCTCCTGCGCGCCGAGCCTCGCGACGTCGTCTTCCAACGTTTCGCGATCGGGAACGTCGATGCCGACCGGGCCGGCATCGTCCTGACCGAGCACGAGACGATCGATTGCTCCGCCCGGCGCGGCTAACTGCACGAGAAAGCGATCGACTGCGAGGTCGCGCGTGCGATCGGTGATGTACTCATCAAAGGCCGGTCCTGCGAGCGCGCGCAACTGCGCCGCGCGCGTCTCTTCGCTAGGCAAGAGCGGATCGTGAAGCTGCGCGTACTCCCACAGGTACTGCCACGTGGGACCGGCAGCAAAATATGTCGCGCCGGGCCCGATCGCGGGAACGCCGGTTGGTGCGAGGCGCATCACCGTGCCGAAAGCGGCGATCCACGCATGCGGGTACTCCGCGCGCAGCAGCGGGAACTCGCGCGTACGCAACGCCGCCGTGGCGTAGCTCGTCTCCGGGATGCGCGACGACAGAAGCCCGCCGTACTCGAGCATGTCGCTCGAGAGAACGAAGGCGCTCGCGTCGGCCGGGGCACGTGCGTTCAGCCACGCGATGATCGCATCGGCAGAGCCGGATTGCAGGTAGTGGCCGAGCATCGAGCGCGGAGGTGTGACGACCCTGCGCCCCGCGATTCGCCCGAGGAGAACCGGAAGCTGCAGCGTGACCGGACGATCGTCCATCGGAACGAAGACGATGGTCGCAAGAAGCGTAAAGGCGAGCATCACAGCAGATCGCGCAGGCGGTGTTCGTTACCCTCGAGCAGTGCGCGCGCCTCGTGTGCGTCGACGCCTCGGCTCTGCATGACAACCGCGCACGTCACGCTGCCATCCGCGGCTTCCAGCAACTCCTCCGCGCGCGCTTCATCGACTCCGGTGAGCTGCCGTACGAGCCGGACCGCGCGCGCACGAAGCTTGCGGTTCGTGGCGACGAGGTCGACCATCAGGTTCTCATAGACCTTCCCGAGCAGCACCATGGTCGCGGTCGAGATCGTGTTCAGCACGATCTTCTGTGCCGTTCCCGCCCGCATGCGCGTCGAGCCGGCGATAGGTTCGGCGCCGGTGCGCAAGAGGATGACGCGCTCAGCAACGGCGGCAAGGGGCGAGGCGTCAGTGTTGACGATGGCGGCTGCAAATGCGCCGCGTCTGCGAGCGATGGTGAGCGCGGCGATCACGAACGGGGCGCCGCCGCTCGCGGAGATCGCAATCGCGGCGTCGTTCGCCGAGACGTCGCTCATCGCTCCTTCGCCCGCGGCGGCGTCATCCTCCGCCCCCTCGATCGCGCGCACCAGTGCATTCGCTCCGCCGGCGATGTGCGCGTGAACGAGCTCCGCCTCGACCCCGAACGTCGGCGCCATCTCCGCGGCGTCGAGCGTCGCAAGCCTTCCACTGGTCCCCGCGCCGATGTAATGAAGGCGTCCGCCGCGCTGCAGCCGTCTTACGATCTCCTCGACGACGCCGGCAATCGCTTCCCGCTGAGAGTACACCACGTCGGTAACGCTGCGCTGCGACTCGATGAGCCGGGCAACGAGTGCATGAGGCGGCAGACGGTCGAGGTCGCTACCCGATTCGGCAATCGCCTCGGTCTCTGGGAGTCCGCTCATGCTAACGAGAGCTCTTGCCGCACCCTTTGCAGCAGCACCGCCAACTCGTACGGCGCGATCGCGCCGAGCGGAACGCTTCGCCGCGCACCCGTTGCGTCCGGTACGTTCGCAGCCCGCTCGCGCAGCGTCTCGTAGCCGAGTACGGCGAACGCCATCGCCTCTTTTGCGTCGACAGGAATCCCCATCGCATCAGAGGCTTCGACGCTCGCGCCCGGGAGCCGTGCCTGCAGGCGCTTCGTCAAAGCGAGGTTGTGCGCTCCGCCGCCGGAGAGGATGACGTGCGGCCGCTCCAACCCCGAGCGCTCGATCGCGCTTGCGAGAACAGCGGCGGTGAGCTCGGTGAGCGTCGCCAGCCCATCATCGAGGCTCAGAGCCGACACTCCCGCGTGCTCCTCCAAGAACTGCGCGCCGAAGCGCTCCCGCCCGGTGCTCTTCGGAGGCGGCGCGGTGAAGTACGGGTCGGCAAGCATTCGCTCGAGCAACCTCGCATCGACGTCGCCGCGCGAAGCGTGCGCGCCGTCGCGATCGAAGGGCTCCGCACCCTTCGTGCGCTGCGCGATGAAGAGGTCGATCAACATATTTCCCGGACCGGCATCGAATGCGCGCGCCGCGGCGCCGCCTTTTGGCAGGAGCGTCAGGTTCGCGATGCCGCCGATGTTGACCGCAACGCGGTCTTCGCGGTCGCTCCCCAAGAGGAGCGCGTCCACAAAGGGAACGAGCGGCGCACCCGTTCCACCGGCTGCGCAATCGGCGCTGCGAAAATCATAACAGACGGTGGCTCCGACGGCTTCGCGAATGACGAAGGCGTCGCCGACCTGCAACGTGACGCCGTGCTCGCCGTCGTGGAAGATCGTTTGTCCGTGAGAAGCGATGTAATCCGCGGGCTTGCCGCGCAGCACGCTGCGCGCCGCAGACGCAAAAGCCTCGCCGAGGCGGTGATGCAGGCGCGCGACCTCCTCGGCGCTGCCGCGGTGCGGGGGCAGGACCGCGCGCAACTCTGCGGCGAGATCGCGCTCGAACGGGAGCGTCTGAAAACGGAGCAGCTCGATCGCATAACCGTTTCCTCGCGGTAAGAGTCGCACGAGCGCAGCGTCGATGCCGTCGAGCGAGGTTCCGCTCATGAGGCCGACGGCGATCATCCTTCGACCGCTCGCACCGCGGCTGTGTAGAATGCCGCGCGGAGATCGCGAGTATCGTTCCTTCCAAAGTAAACGCTGTTCGTCAGCAGCACCCCCTGGAGATCGCGACGCGGATCGGCCCAGATGCAGGTGCCGACGAAACCGGTGTGTCCAAAACTCTCCTGCGAGAAGAGCGGACCGCACGAGTTCGCGTCGTTGGTCTTGAGTGCCCAGCCGAGACCACGCCGTAAGACGGGATCCCAGGCTTGCTCGCGCGTCGCCTCATGCACGAGCTCGAGTGGAAGGTCGCGGCGTTCACGGCCGTCGAGTGGGCCGAGGTACAGCTCCGTGAGATGCGCGACGTCCGCCGCGGTGCCGAACAGCCCGGCGTGCCCGGCGACACCGCCCATGAGGTAGGATTTCTCGTCGTGCACGATGCCCTGCACGCGCCCGCGCCAGCCGTCGTCTTCGGTTGCCGGAATCATCGTGCGCTCGCCGGCGCGCGGCTGAAAGGCGAGCGAGGAAGAACCGAACGAACGAACCATCGCGCCGAGCGATTTTCCGGCACGCTCTTCGAGCAGCACGCCGAGCGCGATGAAGCCGAGATCGCTGTAGATGACGCGTTCGCCGGGTTTGGCGACGAGGGGCGCAGTCAGTGCAAACTCCTCGACGTTTCGATCGAGCAGTGCGCGGTAGTCGGCTCCGGAATCCATTCCCGAGTCGTGCGCAAGGAGCATGCGCGGAGTGATTCCGCGCTCCAGCTCTTCGTCGAGCTCGAGCTCGCCGCGCGTGACACTTTGCAGCGCGAGCGTTGCGACGAAAAGCTTCGTCAGTGAGGCAAGGTCGAAGCGTGTATCGACGTAGACGGGGCGCCCAGCCGTATCGAGCCGCGTGACGCCGTAGGCGCACTCAAAGGCCGGCTCTCCACGGTATTCGATCCGCGCAACTGCCGCGGAGAAGAGCGTTCCGCACGCGTCGCGGAGCAGCGCGTCGACCGCGCCGTATGCAGCCTTCACAGTGGAAGTGGTGGTTGGAGAAGTGCGCGCAGCGAGTGCATCCGGCGTGCAGCCTCTCCCAGACGCTCATGCGAGACCTCGTGCTCTTCCGTCGCGCGCACGATGCGTTCGACGATCGCGGCCGCGAGGTTCGGATCGTGGCTCACGAGCAGCCCGTCCGCTCCGGCTTTTAGCGCCCGCAGGCCCGCCTCGACGCTACCGATGCTCTGCGCGACCGCCGCCATTTGCAGGCAGTCCGTGAAGGCCACGCCACCAAAGCCGAGCTCGTCACGCAGAAGAGTCTGAAGAACCGGCGCTGAGATCGAGGCCGGCGTACCTGGGTCGAAAGGCGTCACGACGTGCGCGACCATCATCGCGTGCGCCTCGCGTGCAATCGCAGCGAACGGAATGAGGTCCCTGGCACGCAGCATTGCTTCGTCTGCATCGAGAACGGGTAGGTCCTTGTGCGAGTCTACGGCGGTCGCACCATGTCCAGGGAAGTGCTTGAAGGTCGCGATGACGCCGCCGCTCTCCAAGCCGTGCGCGAAAGCTCGCCCGATGCGCGCTACCGCCAACGGGTCGGGCCCAAAGGAGCGATCGCCGATCACGGTATTTCTCGGATCGAGCGCTAGGTCGAGGACCGGCGCGAAATCCAGGTTACACCCCGCCCGGCGCAAGTCGTACGCGCATTGCGCTCCGACCAGCTCAGCGTGCTCAACGTCGCCTCGTGCGCCGAGCGCAGCCGCGGAC
This sequence comes from Vulcanimicrobiota bacterium, assembly GCA_030041225.1. Taxonomy (GTDB): domain Bacteria; phylum Vulcanimicrobiota; class Vulcanimicrobiia; order Vulcanimicrobiales; family Vulcanimicrobiaceae; genus Tyrphobacter. The sequence continues at coordinate 7,702 of JASHOG010000120.1, forward strand.
TCCATCGGAGCAACGCCCTCCCGCAGGCGCATGACGCGCCCTCCCTCTTGATCGATCGCAAGCAACGGCGGCTCGGCGTACCTGCCACGTAGCTCGTCGGTGAGCGCACGTAGCGCATGCAGCGATGCCGCGTTGCGATCGAAGAAGACGTAACCGCCGAACGCATAGTCTCGTAGGACCGCACCGTGCACGTCCTCGGCGCGTACTCCCGTGGCAACCACCGAAGCGGCGAGCCGGCGCAGCTCATCCATCGACACGCCTGCCCGTGACGGCATCGAACGCGACGAGGTGCTCCGGTGGGAGCTCCAGCATTACACGTTCGCCTGGAGGATACGCCCGCGTTGAGGGCACGCGCGCCGTAACGACCCCGCGCGGCGTTTGCACGCGCAGGTATGCGTCGGCGCCAACCGACTCGCATCGCTCCACCCTGCCCCCGAGTTCCGCTTCCGCCGCGATGCGAACGTGCTCCGGGCGGATACCGAGAACGCGATTGCCGTCTGAAAGCAGGTTCATCGGCGGATCGCCGAAGGCGCGAGCCGCGCGCAGGCTCGCCGGGGAATCATAGACGCGCTGCGGCGGCCCATAGTCTTCGAGCCTTCCTTCCACGAGCACACCGAGCATATCGCCCATCGCCATCGCCTCGCCGTGGTCATGCGTCACGTAGAGCATCGGCCCCTCGAAGGTGCGTCGAAGTTCCCGTAGCGTCTCGCGTACGCGGCCTCGTAGCGCAGGGTCGAGATGTACGAGCGGCTCGTCGAGCAAAAGCGCGAGCGGATCGCAGAGCAGCGCGCGAGCGAGAGCGACGCGCTGCCGCTCCCCACCCGAGAGTTCCCGCGGAAGCCGCGCCAGGTGTTCCTCGACATGCAGGGCGCGTGCAACGGCATCCATGCGCTCGACGGATACGCCGCTGCGCATCCCAAAGCGCAGATTTTCGCGAACGTTCATCGTCACAAAGAGCGCGTCTTCTTGAAAGACGAGCGCGATTCGCCGACGGTAGGCGGGAAGCTCGCGTAGCGAAGCTCCGGCAAGCGCGAGCTCCCCGCTATCGGGCCTCAGCAGTCCCGCAACAAGGCGAAGCAGCGTCGATTTCCCGGCGCCCGAGGGGCCGACGATCGCGAGCGTGTGCCGCGTCTCGACCTCGAAATCGACGCCGTCGAGCGCGGGCCTTCGCGCACCGGGATACCTGAAGCGCAGCTCTCCGACACTCAGCGCGGCGTCAGAGGCCTCGCTCCTAATGTTCGTAGAGCGAGCCTCCCCCGAGCGACTGGCGGAACATCACGCGAATCGTCGGTGGACCGAGGACGTTCGCGCTCGTCGGCACGACGCTGCCGTTGGCCAGCTCGGTGGGAATGCCCGCAAAGGCAATCGGCAAGCGTCCGTTGAGCCCACTGAAAAGATTCTCGAGCGCGAAGGCGAGCTTCGATCTGGCTCCGAGTGAGAGCTCGAGGTTTGAGTTGAATGTCGTGAGGCCGCTTCTTCCATACGGATTGTTCGCACCGGCATAGAGCACGCCGAACGAGGCGCGTGATCCACGCGGCCACTTGTAACTGATCTCGCCATACCCCTGGACGTACGGAATCCCGGCGACGTTCCCGGGAAGAGAGCCGGAGAGCAGGTACGTGCGCGGGAGCGATGCTTGGACGACGTACCCCAGGCCCACCGGTTTGAACTGCACGAGGGAGAGCTCCGCGCCCTCGTCCCGCATCGGCGGCGCATTCAACCACTGCGCATCGACGATTCCGGGTACCGGTTGCGTCGACGAGAGGACGTACGCGTCTCTCGTACCCGTCGAGTACAGATCGAATGAGAGCGTCGTCGTCTCACCGTGCAGACGCCATTCGAGTCCGAGGTCGGCTCCCTGAGCCTCCTCCGCTTGTGTCACGCTTGAACGATAGAAGACGACTTCCGAGGGGAGGCCGTACGCAAGCTGCGGCGCCACGCCCCAGTTCAGCACGTCGAGCGGCGGAGCGACGCCGCTCGTGCCGATCGATCCGCGCAGCGAGAGCGCCGGCGCGAGTTGCTGCGAGAGGCCGGCTCGAGCATTGAAGGTGGGCCACGTGCGAAAGCTACCGTAGGCGATGCGCTCGCTATCGTCGACCGCCTCTGCCGAGAGATCGATCTCAGTTCGCGCGCTCGGGTGGAGTGCGGCGGCGGCGCGCGAACGTGTTTTCACGTCTCCAGATCCGCTTAGAAGCGTCTCGCCAAAGATCGCAAACGAGGAGAGATCGTTCTCGTACGCGCCCTCGCCGCTCGCGTCAAAGGAAAGCGTATAGAGATTCGGACCGCTTGCGTGATTCCAACTGAGACCTGCGCCGCGTTCGCGGTCGAGAGCGCTCGCGAGGTCGGCATTCGCAGCGTATCCGTCGTTGCTGAGATCGAGCGAGTAGATACGTAGCTCGAGGTCGTCATCGCCGCGTTCGTACTGAGTGAGGAGCTGTTCGAAGCGCAGGCGCTCATCTTGCCGAGCGCCGAGCTCAGGTGCGAGCGAGACGAACGTATTGTTGAGCGACGCACCGTAGGCGCCGGCAAGCGCGCGGTCGAGATTCGTCGCGAGCACCGTCGCAGTGACGTTGAGGTTCTGGTTCGGTGTCAAGCGCGCTTTGAGAAGCATCGCTTTGCGCAAGGAATCACTCGCGGGACTTCCCGGAAGCGAGAGACCGGCGAGCGGACCCGGCGCACCATCGACCGAGAACATCGAAGCGTAGGAGAACTTTCCACCCGGCATCGTGCCGTCGTAGGCGAAGTCGGTGAACTGTCCACCAAGGGAGTCGCCGGCGAGCTCGAGCATGCCGCGTGTCTGCGCGCTCGGCTCGGCCGTCAGAAAGTTGATCGCACCGTCGACGCCGCCGCCGAGCCCCGCGGGATCGCCGGGACCGCGCACGACCTCGACCTGCTGCAACACGAAGGTCGGAATCAACGAGAGATCGAGCGTTCCGCTCGACGGGAGCGAGACCGACGCACCGTCGATCGCGAGCGGCGTCTCGTACGGCAACCCGCCTCGCACGAGCCCAAAGACCGGTACGTTCGGAACGGCGAGATTCTCATCGAGCGGGCGCGCAACGAAGGCGCCCGGCGTCTCGTCGAGGATGCTGCTCGCCGCCGGCTCACCGCGGTCGCGATAGGCCTCTCGGGGAAAGACTTTTTGCGATGTCGGTGTCTTATTGAAGGGCTGTGTGCCATAGACCGTCACGGTGCCGATGACGTGGAGCCGCCGCGGGGCCGGAGATTTCGCCACCTTCTTCGGGAGGGAAGACTGGGCGTCGGCTCGCATAGTGGGGCAAGCCAGTATTAGGCAAGCCAAAGTCCAAGTTAGGGATGCCGAAAGCCGGCCCACTGCTTTGAAGGAGGTTGCCATTCTCATGCGGGTCCTGCGCGCTCTTCCTCTCTTAGGCCTGCTCGCCGCCCTCGGAGCTCCGGCGCTGGCGCAGCAAAGCGGCGTGCAGGGAGTCGTCGTCAACGACGCCGGTGCGCCTCTTGCAAACGCTCGCGTCGCGGTGTACGGACGGCAGGCTGCGAGCCTGACGACCGACGCGCACGGCCGATTCTCGGTAACCCTACCTCCGGGAACGTACTCGATCGTCGCAACGCACCCGGGATACGAGCAAGTGACGCTCGCTAGCGTCGTCGTGACGAGCGGCACCGCCCTCGTCCGCGTCTCGCTCCCTCCCGTCACCCTTTCATCGTTGACGACGATTGCGCGCGTCGAGACCGTTTCGCCCGCGCAGTTCAACGCCGGTTCCTTTCCGGTGGCCGTGCTCGGCTCGCAGGCGTTCATCCAGCAAGGAGCGGTGAACATCGAGCAGCTCCTCAACGAAGTTCCGGGCGTCGTGGCGGCGCGCCCGCAGGCAAACTCCGCGGCGGCCGGTTCGACGGTCTCGCCGAATCTGCGCGGCGCCCTCGATTACGAAAAAGAAACGCTCGTCGACGGTCATCCGCTGATCAACGGCTCGCACGGCGATTATCCGGTGATGTACCTCGACTCGCTCCTCTTCGACGACATCGAAATTGCAAAGGGCCCGTCGGCATACGCCTCCGAGATCTACTACGGCATCGGCGGCACGATGAACTTTCGCACCGGCGACCCGACGCTCGAGCCCGAAGCGCGCGCAGTCTTCGGTTTCGACAACGAAGGCGGCATCGTCGGCAACATTCGCGACACCGGAACGACCGGGCGTTTCGGTTGGGTCCTCGACCTCGCCGATTACGGAACCGAGGGCCCCGATCGCGATCTTCCGGCGGAGTTCGCCGTCGCGAAGGGTGACACGATCGACGGCTACGGCAAGATCACCGGTACGGTGACCAGCGGCTCGTCGCTGAATGGCCAGCATGGTCCGTATCCGGTAACGAATTCGCTCGGTGACCCCACGAATGCATACGCGACGTTACTCGCGTGCTGCCAGTACGTGAACTCGGATTACTTGACACAGGGCGAGGTTGCAAAGCTGTACTACCACCTCTCCGACTACACCGTCTTTGACATGGGCTACGTCGGCATCCAAGGAAACTACGATGGTCTCGCGGGCTCCTTCGGTGAGTTCCCGACGACGTTCTCGCCGGCGGCCTCGTATGTAGCACCGGGCGCACCATATCAGGCAGGCGATCAGGTGCCGATCGCCGAGAAGGCGACCTTCCCCGATTCACAGACGTGGGACAGCGAGCCGATGTTCGAGAGCGACCTGCGCTCGACGCTCGGAGACGACACGCTCCTTGCGCGTTACTACAGTGAAGTCTATCTGCGCTACACGCTCTCGGACATGGGTTCGCCCTCTTCCAACTACACGACCGGACCATTCACGCTGTACGGAACGGCGGCGATCGGCGGTGCATCGTCGCCGACGGATTTCGTTGGGACGACCGCCGATCTCACCTTCCCGACCCCGTACTCCGACAGTGTCGAGCACGACATTTTGCATGGCTACTCATTCGAGGACGATCACCCGATCGGCGGCGGGACGCTCACCTTCGAGTACGACCACACCGTTGCGCTGACCAACGCGTGGTCAACAGTCGGGAGCGCTACCGATGTGGACGGTTTGACGACGACGTCGATCGCCGCCGGGACGCGACAAGACTTCATCACCTACCTGCTGCGCGGAACGTTCAACCTCAACGAGAAAACGACGTTGACCCTCGCGAACTACTACGACGTCTACGATACGCACTATACGCCGCAGCTCGCACCGGATGGCTCCTTCCTCTTCACGAACTCCACGGTGGGCCATGACGACCCGCGCCTCGGCCTCTCGTACCGTGCTTCGCCTGACGTCGCCGTCCGCTTCACCGCGGGCTCGTCGCTCGCGCCACCCTATCCCTCGCTCACGAACGCGCTAAATGAAACGCCGGCGGAGGAGTACGTTACCGGCGACACCTCGGTGACCGTGACGAAGAACCCCGGCGTTCTTCTTCCCGAGACGTCTTTCGGATACGACATCGGGACCGACACGATTTTGCCCTTCGGCGCAGTCGCCTCGTTCGATGCCTACTTGACGAACCTGAAGAACCAGTTCGACACCGTCGTCTATCAAAACGGGGACTACGACTCACCCTCCGGTCCGATTCCGTTGTACGAATCGACGACTGAGAACATCGGTGACTCGCGCTACGAAGGGCTCGAGCTCGCGCTGCACGAGGACCCCTCGGTCGGACTCGGATACGTCGTTTCGGGCGATCTGCAGCGTGCGTATCCCTACGACATTCCGCCGTGCTTTTACGCCACCGCCGCGCACCCGTGTCCCGGCTACGGCACGAACCTGCTCGTCGTCCCGTACATCAACTTCGAGGGCAGCGGCACGGGCTACAACGGTGTCGGGAACAAGAGCGAGGCATACGCGATGGGTTACGCTTCGGTTCACGAGCGCGGCGGCGCAGGTCAGTACGCCGAAGTCGGCGTCACCTACTTCGGCAACAACAACACCTACGACGTTCCGCCCTTCTTCGTCACGGATGCGACCTATCGGATTCCGCTCGGCGTACCCCGGACGACGATCCAGATCTCGGCCGATAACATTTTCAATCAGAATAGCGGCACGTATGAGAATGGGTATCTCACCGCGATACCTACACCGCTCGTCAACGGCCAGATCGGCCTACGCAACGCCGTACCGTACGGCCCAAGAACCATCCGCGTCATAGTAGGGCACAATCTTTAAAAATTAGCGGAACGTCAGTTTGACGCGCGTCTGATCTTGCGCGGAGTCGATCTCGAGGCCGTTTGAGTACGTGCGCATGATCTGCAGTCCTCGCCCGCGGTCGGCGCTCGGCGTGAACGATCGCCAATGGCCGGGGCTGCGAACCTCGACGACGAGCGTGCTCTCGTGAAGCCGGGCCTCGATCTCGAAGACGCTGCCCGGATCGTGAACGCCGTGCTCGATCGCGTTCGCAACGGCTTCACCGACGGCGCTGACGAGCTCGAAGCCGCGCTCGCCGCATGCGGCGAATCGTTCGCTGAAGAGGCGAAACGCATCGCGCGCAAGTGGTGCACAGGCTGGTATCGAGCTGTACGTGAGACGCGCGCAAGCGTCGTTCTCGGATTCCCGCCGGTGGATCGCGAGCGTCGCGCAATCATCGGCGTTCTCGACGGCGCCTTCGAACAGGTAGCCGTGTAGCGCCTCGGCGTAGCGGTGCTCGTGCACGTCGAGCGCGCGCAACGCCTCGAGAAGACGCTCCTCTCCAGCGAGCAGGTCCTTTGTGTACTCGAGTAGCCCGTCCGTATAAAGGAAGAGCGTCGCCCCCGGCGCGAGCGTCACCGTGATGTCGTCGAACGTGCTGCCGACGCCGAGGCCGAGCATGAGGCCGCCTCCCGGAAGGAACGCTGCGTGCCCCGAACGTGTGAGCAATACGGGCTGCGGATGCCCCGCGCAGGCATACCGCAGCATACCGGTCGCCGGTGAGTAGAAGCCCGCGATCGCGGTCGCCATTCCAACGCCGCGCGCATTCATGAGTTCGTCGACGCGGCGTAGCATGACAGAGGGCGAGCCCGCTGTCGACGCACATGTGCGGATTGCGTCGCGAATCTCGCTCATGCTCACCGCGGCCTCCAACCCGTGACCGACGACGTCGCCGACGGAAAGCCCGATCGTCCCGTCGCTGAGCTCGAACGTGTCGTACCAGTCGCCGCCGACCTGCGACTCGCCGCTTGCGGGAAGATATGCAGCGTCGAAGATGAGGCCTTCGACGTTGGCCAGATGTGCCGGAAGCTCTTCCGTACAAAGTTCTGCCGAACGCAGGCGTGGGGTCTTGATCAGCAGCGGTACCTCAGCGGTGCTTTTGAACGAGATTATGCCCTGCTCGCTTGGATCTTTAAACACCCTTACAAACACGGATTATCTGCACAGGAGGGGGCAGAGCGCGGGCAGTACATGCGCCTTGCCTACAGTCATGCGACACCACGGGAGATTGACCGGGGCGTCATGCTTCTTGCATCCGCATTCCGCGAGGCGCGCTAACGCGCTCGCGGCGCTGCTCATCGCCCTTACCGCGTGCACGGCGCAGCACCCACAGCCGCCCCCAGACTCGCTGACGATCGGCCAGCAGCAAGAACCTATCTCGCTCAACCCTGCGCTCGAGAACGGACAGCGTTCGACCGAGTGGGGCGAGTTACTCTTCTCCTATCTCGTCAAGTACGACGATCGTGGGCGCCTCGTCGGCGATGTTGCGATACAGGTACCGTCACTAGCGAACGGCGGAATTAGCAAGGACGGATTGACGATCACCTATCACATCCGCAAGGGTGTGCGCTTCGCGGACGGCGTCCCGCTCACCGCGCGCGACTGCGTCTGGTCGATAGAGGCCGTCAACAACCCCGCAAACAACGTGCAGTCCCGGTACGGATACGACCGTATCGCGAGCGCGGTGGCACCGAACGACGACACGCTCGTCCTGCACGTAAGGGAGCCTTTTGCGCCCATTCTCTCCGTCGTGCTCGCTCCGCAGAGCTTTCCCATTCTTCCCGAGCACCTGCTCGCGCGGTATCCGGATTTCAACCATCTCGCATTCGACTCCAAGCCGATCGGCTCTGGGCCGTACGTCGTCGACGCATGGTTACGGGGCGACCGCGTCGAGATGCATGCGAACCCATATTACTTTCTCGGGAAACCCGCGATCGATCGGCTGACGGTTCGATTCATTCCCGATCCCCAAGAGGGGACGAACCAGCTACAAACCGGCGAGATCCAAGGGTACTTCAACGAGCAGGACTACTCGCAGTATCCGCTGCTCCTGGCGCTGCGCGGTTACCGCGTCCTCGACATGCCCGTGAGCGCAGTCGGCGCGCTCATCTTCAATGCGCAGGGGCTCGCAACGAGCGACGCCCGCGTTCGCCGCGGACTCGCCGAGGCAATCGACATCAGGGGCGTCGTCGCACGAGCGTACCGCGGCGCGCTCTCGAGTCACCATGCCGCGCGCGGTCTCTTCCTCTGGGCATTCGATCCCAACGCGTTTCCTGACGTTCCCTACGACCCTGCCGATGCGCGCAGCTTGCTCGACGCGGCAGGATGGAACGCAGGTCGTGACGGCATACGCAGCAAGCAAGGACGCCCGCTCGACCTTCTCCTCGTGATCCAGGCCGCGGTGCTGGGAGAGGAGATCGTTGCGAGTAACATCGTGCAATACGAACGCGCAATCGGAGCCCGCGTCTCGATCAAACAGTTCAACGTCACACAGTTCGGCGCACCCGCGGAGCTCGGCGGGCCCGTCTACGCCGGAAGGTTCGACATGGCGCTCTACTCGTTCGTCAACGGTGACGACCCGGATGCGACCGATCAGTTCGCATGCGCCAACGTTCCTCCGCGCGGTTACAACAAGTCACGCATCTGCGATACTCGCCTCGACGCTCTCTTACGCGACGGGCGTTCGACCTTCGATCTCGCGCGCCGGCGTCGCGACTACGCACGGTTGCAAGCCTTGCTCTACGAAGATCTCCCGCTCGTGCCGATCTATCAACGCCGCGAGCTCGACGTGTTCACGGATCGGCTGCGCGGTCCGCGCGGCTCGATCGACAGCGTCTTTTGGAACGTCGCCCGCTGGCGCCTCGAGTGATCGCCGGGATTCTTGGCATAAAACTTTCGATTTTGCCACATATTCGCCGCATTATTGCCGCGCAATTCGAGGGTTTTCGAGCGTTACGTTGCACTCCGTAGGCGCAGAATGCGCCGTCTCCTAGCGCCGATAGCGTGCGCGTGCCTGTGCCTCGCCGTGACGGCCGTGGCGTCGGCACGCGCTTTCACGCTCGATGATTACGACAAGATCGTGAGCGTCACCGAGCCTCAGATCTCACCCGACGGAAAGAAGATCGCGATCGTCGTCGGCCACGTTGACAGCAAAGCGGACAAGACGCTCAGCCAGCTGGTTCTCGTGGACGCCGCCACGGGCGACCTTCGGGTGCTGACGCAGGACCGCGACGACGTCGACGAACCCCGTTGGTCTCCGGACGGCGAGAGGCTCGCATTCGTCGCTGCGAGTGGAACCGGCAACGCTGCGGCGGCCCAAGTGTGGGTCATGCCGATGAATGGCGGTGATGCACGGGTCGTGACGCACGCGAGGAACGGCGTCGAGGCCTACGCATGGAGCCCGGACGGTAAGGCAATCGCCTATCTCATGCCTGAGTCCGAGCCGGATCACCAGCGTGGTGAAGATCTCTTCAATGTTGGCGACGACCCATTTTCGACACAGCATCCGCAGCTGCCGTCACATCTCTGGCTGCAATCGCTCGCCGCTGCGCAGCCGGAGCAGCTCACGAGTGGTTCGACGAGCATCTGGCCCGACGTCCCGTCGTGGTCGGCCGACGGAAAGTACATCGCGTTCGACTGGACTCCCGACGGGCGCTTTGACAGCGTCTTCCAATCACGCGTCGCGGTGGTCGACGTCGTGACGCGCGCAGTGACGAAGGTCGACGACCGCTGGAGCATGACGCCCGCCTTTGCCCCGACTGGCGATCGACTCGCGTACTCCGCCGGGGAAGGAGGCACGTTCATTCTCCAAAATGGCCTCGCGCTCACCTCGGTTGGCGCGTCGCCGCATTGGGGCGCACCTGACCTCGACCGCAACGTTTCCTTCTTGGCATGGATGCCGAACGGCGACGGACTCGTCGTCGCGGCAGACGATCGTGTCGCTCACGGATTGTGGCGTGTCGCCATATCCGGCGCCGCACATCGCGTCGATCTCGGCGACCTGAACTTCGAGGACGCAAGCGTCTCGCATGACGGCGCAATCGCACTCGTCGCTGCGTCATCGACGCGTCCCTCAGAACTCTATTACCTTGCGCCGGGCTCCGATACGGTACGGCAGCTCACGAGTTACAATCGCGACATTGCGGCGCTCGATCTTTCGCCCAGCCGGGAGTTCGCCTGGCATAATGACAGCTTCGACGAGGACGGCGTCCTCACGTATCCCGTCGGCTACGTTCCGGGGCAAAAATATCCACTCGTGCTCGTCATTCACGGCGGGCCGATCGACGAAGCCTCGACGACCTCGTTCAACCCGCTCGTGCAGTTGTTCGCCGCTCACGGTTTCGTCGTGCTGGAGCCGAACTACCGCGGCAGCGATAACCTCGGGTTCGCGTACGCCCGTGCCATCATTGCTCGCAACCCGATCGCGGGTCCGGGGCGCGACGACGTCGCCGGTGTGCAGGCGCTGGAAGCAACCGGTGCTGTCGATCCATCCCGGATCGGCGTCTCCGGATGGTCAGCCGGCGGGTGGAGCACATCGTGGCTCATCACGCAGTACGACCTTTGGAAGGCGGCGGTGAGCGGTGCGGCCGTGAACGACCAAGTGATGCAGTACACTTTGAGCCAAGGGCCCGCGTTCATTCCCGAGCTCTACGGCGGACTTACACCGTGGGAACCGGGCGGCATGGAAGCATATCGCGATTCGTCGCCCATCACGTACGTGCAGAACGTCAAGGCGGCGACGCTCATTCTGAGCGACTCGACGGATCCGCGTGTTCCGACACCGGAGGCATACGAGTTCTTCAAAGCGCTGCAAGACCTCGGCAAAACGGTGCAGTTCACCGTGATCCCGGCCTACGGACACCATCCCTCCGACCCGGTGCACAACCGCGAGATCGACCGTGTTTGGCTCGATTGGATGCTCAAATACCTATCACCCTAAACCTCCACTGCACGATGTTGCGTCGGTCCTTCGATTCCGCTCGCGCCTCGTGCTCGCTACGCTCAGGATGACAACAGTACGATGAAAGTTCGATCGATTCGCAGAGAGATTCAAATGCTGCGCTACTATGCTGCGGGCATGACGCTCTTCGCCGGCGTCGTGCTCTTGGGCGCCGTCCACGAGGCGAGCGCCAACACGGCCTTTGACACGATCACCGTGCACCGCATCAACGTCATCGATCGCGAGGGGAAGCTCGCACTCGTCATCGCGGATCACGATGATTTCCCGGCGCCGGTCGTCAATGGACGCACCTTTCGCCGCAGCAGCGGCAGCGACGCGAACGGCCTCCTCTTCTACAACCAGCGCGGCGACGAACAAGGAGGCTTGACGTGGGCGGGGCGCCGCTATCCCGATGGGACCTACGAATCAGAGAACGACGTCTCGTTCGACACAGTGAACACCGATCAGCTCATCCATTTGCAGGACGGGAACGAGAACGGCAAGACCGAGGCGGAACTCATCGGGTGGAACCAAGCCGATTATGACACCCCTGCTTTCATACATCTTCTCGACGCGCTGCAGAAGATGACGCCTGACCAGCTGCGCGCATTCGCTCTGGCGCATCCGGAGCTGCTCCCGAAAACCCGCTTTCTCTTCGGCTACGACATGACGAACACATCGCAGGTGATGCTCGCTGACGGGCAGGGGCGACCACGCATCAAGATGTTCGTGACCGCCGACGGCGACGCGCACCTGGAGTTCCTCGATGAGACCGGCAAAATCGTCGCCGAGTACCCGGAGGCGCACTAGATGCTGCACAGCGCTCCTCCGCCGCCGATCTCGGTGCGCCTCTCATTTCCAACATCGATGCACGCGGCGCCGATCACCGGGCGCGTCTATGTCATCGTCACGAGAGAGCATGCGCCCGACCCGCGCCTTCAAGTGCTTTCGCCCGAGACGTCGCCGCCGTTTTTCGGCAAGGACGTGCGTGCGCTGCGCCCAGGAGAGAGCGCCCTCATCGACGCGAGCACGGAAGGCTACGTCGCGACGAGTCTCGCGTCGCTTCCAGCCGGAGACTATTACGTCGAAGGATTGCTCAGCGTCTACACCTCGTACCATCGCGCCGACGGGCATACGATCTGGGCGCCGCCGCAATGGGGGGAGCAGATCTTCTCCCTCGAGCCCGGGAATCTGCATAGCGCGGTCGAGCGCGTCCACCTCGACCCACAACACGGAATCTCGCTGCACCTCGTGCTCGATCGGGTCATCACCGACGCAGAAGTGGCGAACGTGCTCGGCGGGCAAGGTTACAACAACGACACGCCGTGGATCAAGCACATCAGAATCTTGAGCCCGACGCTCACGCGCTGGTGGGGGCGCCCAATCTATCTTGGCGCAACGATTCTCTTGCCGAAGGGCTACGCCTCACACCCGAACTCGCACTATCCCGTCGTCTACAATCAAGGACACTTCAACCAGAAGATCCCTTGGGAGTTTACGACCGACGCGAGCACCGAGACGCCGCAAGCCACAGCAGCCGGCAAACGCGAAGGCGTCGGGACCGGCTACGAGTTTTACGAAGCGTGGAACTCGGACCATTTCCCCCGCTTCCTGCTCGTCACGTGGCAGCATCCGTGTCCGTTCTTCGACGATTCGTACGCGGTGAACTCGGCGAACTGCGGGCCTTTCGGCGACGCGCTGATGCATGAGCTCATTCCGTACATTGAGAGCCGCTTCCGCGTCCTACGCGAACCGTACGCGCGCATTACCGAAGGCGGCTCGACCGGCGGATGGGAGTCTCTCGTGTTGCTCGAGCAGCACCCGAAGTTCTTCGGTCAGGCTTGGGTCTTCGATCCCGATCCGATCGACTTTCACGCCTTTCAAGAGATCAATCTCTACGACGAGCCGAATGCATTCGCGCTGGTTACACCAGGGGGCTGGCACAGCTTCGCGCACTTCTTTAGCCGAACGCCTGCGGGTCAGGCGCTCTGCTCGGAGCAGGCGTTGAGCCGATACGAGGAAGTGATGGCGTCCCACGGCCGCTCCGAGTATCAGCTCGACGGCTGGTGGGCGATCTTCGATCCGGCAGGGTCCGACGGCTATCCACTACCGATGTGGAACATGCGCACTGGTGCGATCGACACCAGCGTCGTGGCGTACGCACGCGACCGCGGTTACGATCTCACGTACTACGTGCAGCACAACTGGTCGCAGATCGGCCCGGATCTCGTCGGAAAGCTGCACTTCCTCGTCGGTGACATGGACAGCTACTTCCTGAATCTTGCCGTCTATAAAATGCAGGGCGCTCTCGAGGCTGCCACCGATCCGGCATCGCGCGCCACCTTCACGTACGGCCGTCCGATGAAAGGGCATGGGTGGCATCCTATGACGTGGGCGCAGTTGCTCGAAGAGATGGCGCAGCAGGTGCGAAGGAACACTCCCGCCGATGAGTTGACGCAATGGAACTATTAACGCCCTGTCATCATAAGCGCACGCGAAGGACCGCCGTCATCGGCCTCTTAACGGCGCTCTTCTTCTGCGATTACGCATTTGCGAGCGCGCAGGTAGCCCGTCCCTTCACCGCGCTGACGTTTCGCAGTATCGGCCCGAACTCAGGAAGACTCGATGCGGCCGTGGGTGTTCCCGGTGACCCGAGCGTCTACTACGTCGGCGGTCTTGGCGGGCTCTTCAAATCGACCGATGGCGGGGCGACGTTTTCGTCGATCTTCGACGAACCGGATGTGAGCTCGGTGGGCGCGATTACCGTCGCGCCCTCGAACCCGAACATCGTCTACATTGGGACCGGTGAGCCGAATCTTCGCAACGACATCGAGACCGGCGACGGCGTCTGGCGCTCCGATGACGCGGGGAAGACATGGCGTCATCTCGGCCTCGACGGTAGCGCGCACATCGCGCAGATCGCCGTCGATCCTCACGATCCCGATGTCGCGTACGTCGCAGCGATCGGCCGCGTTTACGGTAGCGGCTCGGTACGAGGTATCTACAAGACGAGTGACGGTGGTACGACGTGGCAGCACGTCCTCGCACTCGACGATCGTACCGGCGCCTCGAGCGTCGTCATCGATCCAGCAGACCCCTCGACCGTGCTCGCGGGCGCATGGACCGTGTGGCGCAAGCCCTGGATTCTCAACAGCGGCGGGCCAGACGACGGACTTTACATCTCGCACGATGCCGGTGCGCACTGGAGCCGCGTCGAGGGGAACGGCTTCCCGACGGGGCTCACCGGGCGCATCGGGCTCGCCTACGCACCCTCGAATCCGTCGCGCATCTACGCACTCATCGAGTCAAGGCAAGGCGTGCTCTGGCGTAGCGATGACGGCGGTGCGAGCTGGCATCTCGTCAGCACGAATCATGCTTTGGCGCAGCGTCCATACTATTTCTCCGAACTCTCCATCGATCCGCGAGATGAGAATCACATCTTCTTCATGTCGGTCGATCTCCTCGAGTCGGCGGACGGCGGCGTGAAGACCCAGTCGATCGCCCAGGGATCCGACGAGAACAACTACCTCGGCGACAATCACCAGATGTGGATCGATCCGACGAACGGCAATCGTATGATCGTCGCCGATGACGGCGGATCGGCCATCTCGCTCGATGGCGGCAAAGACTGGATCTATCCGCAGATTCCAATCTCCCAGGCATACCACGTCGATGTCGACGACGGCGTGCCATATACCATCTGCGTCGAGATTCAGGATGCCGGAAGCGCCTGCGGCCCGAGCAACTCGAAGCTGCGCGGCGACGGTCCGGGCGATTGGTTTGGCGCAGCGGGAGGCGAGAGCGGCTGGATCCTCTTCGACCCCGCGCATCCCAATCTCATCTACGGCAGCGGCTACACCGGTGCGCTCTCGCGCTTCGACCGGCGTACGCATCAAGCGATCTCCATCTCGCCCTGGCCGCTCGACGTCATCGGTTGGGCCGCGCGCGACGAACGTTACCGTTTTCAGTGGACCGCGCCGATCGCAGTGAGCGCGCTCAAGCCG